>NZ_CP047491.1:676666-1015000 GCF_009931115.1 Microbulbifer hydrolyticus
AAACCGGCTTTCGTGTGGCTTTGATGCTGCGTAGCGATTAGACTGGCGGGCTCACTAACGTCCACCGGCTGCCGATTTCTGTCATGCCCAAGTCCTATATCAAGCGCATTTTAGACGCGCGCATTTACGATGTCGCCATCGAAACCCCGCTGGAGCCGATGCGCCAGATGTCCCATCGCCTCGGCAACCGTGTTTTGCTGAAGCGCGAAGACCTGCAACCGGTGTTCTCCTTCAAGATTCGTGGTGCCTATAACAAGCTCCTGCAACTGGAGCCGGAACAGCGCGCCAAGGGCGTAATCTGTGCCTCCGCCGGTAACCATGCCCAGGGCCTTGCCCTCGGTGCCCAGCAGCTGGGGGTGCGCGCCACCATCGTCATGCCGTCGACGACACCTGCGATCAAGGTGAACGCGGTGCGCATGCGCGGTGCGGAAGTGGTGCTGCACGGAGATACCTTTGATGAAGCCGCAACCCGCGCCAGAGAGCTGGTGGAAGAACGCGGCCTGGTATTTATCCATCCTTACGACGATCCCGATGTCATTGCCGGACAGGGCACCGTTGCCATGGAGTTGTTGCGCCAGCACCCGGGCAACCTGGATGCGGTGTTTATCCCGGTGGGCGGCGGCGGCCTCGCTGCGGGCATGGCCGCCTACATCAAGTATGTGCGCCCGGAGATCAAGGTCTACGCGGTAGAACCGGAAGATGCCGCCTGCCTCAAGCTGGCGATGGCGGAAGGTAACCGCGAAGGACGCCTGCCCCAGGTGGGCCTGTTCGCCGACGGCGTGGCGGTGAGGCAGATCGGTGAGGAAACCTTCCGTGTACTGCGCGAGACCATCGACGGTGTCATCACCGTGACCACCGACGAGATCTGCGCGGCCATCAAGGATATCTTTGAAGATACCCGCTCGATCGCGGAGCCGGCCGGGGCCGTTGGCCTTGCCGGGTTGAAAAAGTACGCCGAGCAGAGCGGCGAGCGGAATCAGGCGCTGGCCACTGTGTGCAGTGGCGCCAATACCAATTTCGACCGTCTGCGGTATATCAGCGAGCGCACCGAGATTGGCGAAAAGCGCGAGGCGGTGTTGGCAGTGACTATTCCGGAAAAACCGGGCAGCTATCTACAGTTCTGTCGTGACCTCGGCGACCGCTCCATTACCGAATTTAATTACCGCTACGCGAATAGTGGCGAGGCCCACATCTTTGTCGGCATCCAGGTAAGTACCGATGCGGACCGCCAGCAGCTGGTAAGCCAGCTCCAGGAGGGTGGCTACCGGGTGACAGACCTGACCGACAATGAGATGGCCAAGCTGCATATCCGCCACCTGGTGGGCGGGCGGGCGCCGGGGATTGAAAATGAAGTGGTGTACCGCTTCGAGTTTCCCGAGCGCCCCGGGGCCCTGCGTAAGTTCCTTGAGCAGCTGGCGGGCCGCTGGAACATTACCCTGTTCCACTACCGCAATCACGGTGCCGCCTACGGTCGTGTGCTGGTCGGTCTGGAGGTTGCCGAGGCGGAGCGCCCGGCACTGAAAGCGCTGCTGGACCAGTTGCACTACCCCTTCTGGGAGGAAACCGAGAATCCGGCCTATCGCTTTTTCCTGTCGCAGGGGCGTTAGAGTGGGTGAAAACGGGGCAAGAGGCGCGATTTGGCGTCAGAATCGTGCTCGAGTCGTCATTTTTTGCGATGAGTAGATCACCACTGGGGTTCTGTCGAACTTGCAATTTTAAAAATGTGAGGTTTTTCTCAAAAAAAAGACCTTGACGGGTTACTATTTGGCCATCGATCGAGTATCTTTTGACCGGTGATTGGCCCTCTTGGGTCAGCCGGAAAGGCAGGCATCGGCGGGAATTTTGTGTTTCTGCCGGGAACTTTCCGGGTGAACAAGGTCCAAATCGCCACTGGCGGCGAAGATCGCCAGCGTAAAAGAGCTTGAAAACAAAAAGAATTCAAATCTTACAGGATGGTCCCCATGAAACCCGATGCATTGACACTCGCAGTAGTTGTCTTTGTTGCGGGCGTACTGCTAAGCAGTTCTGGTCTGACTGAGGTGTTCTCTTCCGATGAGGAAGAAGCTCCGGCAGCCTTGCAGCAGGGAGTGGTCACTCGCTGATCCCTCCGCCCGACGCCAAATCAAAAAAGCCGAACCCTGGAAACAGCGGTTCGGCTTTTTTGTGCCTGTTCGAAAATCCGCCGGTGTGCTGTCTAGCGGCAGCGGTACAGGCGCTGATCCGTGGCGACCAATGCCAGCGGGATATCCCAGCTTTCTGCCGGCAGGTGATCCACGCACTGTAGCTGGTGGGCGACCCCGACCAGTTCGGGGCCACGACCCGGGTGCAAGTGCTTGAACGCGAAGGTGCGGTCGTAATAACCGGCACCCATACCGAGGCGAGCGCCTCGGGGGTCAAAGGCCACGAGAGGTAGCAGGACCAGGTCCAGGCGCTGCGGGACCATGGGCTTGCTACGGCCGACAATCGGCTCCGGAATACCATAGCGGTTGCGGTATCGCAGGGTGGCACCGGGCCAGTGCAGAAACGTCATGCTGGTGCGTGCGGCGCGAGGCAATGCTGGCAGGTAGAAATGCTTGTGGGGGAAGCGGTCGAGTAACGGGCGCGGGTCAATCTCGCCATCCATCGGCCAGTAGAGGCCGATATGGTGTGCACGTTTCATCTCCGCGCATAGCGCCAGGCGAGCACAGAGCCTGCGGCTGGCGATTCGCTGTTGATGAGTGCTCAGTGCGCGCCGAGCTGCGCGAATCTGGCGACGCAGCTGTTGCTTGGATGGCGTGGCACGAGAGTCAGGCATTGTGGTTGCGATGTCAGAACTGACTGCGCCGACAGGAAAAACCGGTGCAGGAAAGGAAATTAGGAGCCCCGAAGATGCGGCTGATGACATAGCCTTGAACCGTAAGGCTCAAGGTGGGGGTTCCCGGAATGCATAAGGCTTTCCGCTGCATGGCGGACTTGCACACCAACATCCGCTGGAAACCTCCAGGGTAGAATTATCGGCTCAGGACATAGTCAACTGGCCAACACTTCAGGGCGAGAGATAAGTATACCCCTTGTGGCAACACTTGGCTAAACGCACTTTCGCGCCAAAATGTGCTTTTTAGCGTTAGTCAAGTAACGTTCGGAGGCTGTGAGAAAAGGGCACAAGGAAAGGTGCGGTACCGGCATGAAATGCGTGGTGTGCTAGGTAAAGCGCATGCGGGCTGCATGCACAAAAAAATACAGGTCAGGACGGGCGTTGGGTGGAATTGCGACGCAGTGACGGTCGCTTACAGTCTGTCGAATTTTTCCAGCGCGGCCTGTACTTTTTCATGCAGGCGATCGAGCATTTGCTCTTCTACCGGTTGTCGGGCGAGATCGGCTTTTGCCTGGATCAGTTCGTGGGCAATATTCAGTGCCGCCATCACGGCGATACGCTCGGCACCGATCACGGTGCCGCCATTGCGGATCTTCGCCATGCGTTCATTCAGCAGTTTTGCAGACGCCTGCAGGCCGGGCTGCTCTTCTTCCGAGCAGGCGACACGATACTCTTTGTCGAGAATCGTCACGGCCACCGTGGCTGAATTGTGCGGTTTACTGCTCATCCGTTTTCTTGGCCCAGGCCCTTGAGCCGGTTGATCATGGTTTCAACCCGGCTGCGAGCCACTTCGTTGTTTTTAATCAGCCGTTGGCGCTCCCGCTGCCACTGGCCTTCCTGCTCGCGCAGCGCGCGATTGTCTGCAGCCAGCTGCTGGCACTGCTGTAGCAATGAGTCCAGCTTGAGTTCTAACGCCTGTATTTTATCCATAATTCCTGCGTGTTCCGTGGTCCACCCTTCCTGCAATAGTCCAGCGACCTGCGCGAGGCGGGGGATTCCGCTACTATATTGCCGGTGTATTTGGGGGTCAATTACCCTCCAGTGTCTATATGACGTTTATATCGGTGGGCGCCAGTCATTATTTCGCCAGTTTGGTGATTTATTCGCACATTCGGGTGTTGTACGCCTATTGTCTGGGCTGGCTGGCCATTTTTCCCGGTCACCGTTCAAATTTTCAGCAGGTCGCGAATTAATTTTGTGAGAGTGTGCACCCCGATACTCGCGCAATGGTTCACCGAGGTTTCAGGAGTCTTTATGTCCGCAGTGCAGGTATCGTTCGACGCGCTCGCCAATCATATCGTCGCAGCGGGAGGCAAAATCGGCCCGAGCGAACTGCACGGGTTTATCTGCGGCCTTCTCGCCGCCGGTGCGCGCCCGGATCAGGCGCGCTGGAAAAAAGAAGTGGCGGAGTTTCTCGACCTGGACGCGTTGCCGGCCGACCTGACCCGGGATAGCCTAGCACTGGTTGAGCGGAGCAAGCAGGACCTCTCCGACAAAAGTTTTATCTTCCAGCCCCTGCTGAGTAGTAGCGACGAACTGGCGGAGCGCGGCCAGACCCTGTGCCTCTGGTGCGAAGGATTCCTGCACGGTTTTGGCATTGGCAAATATTCCGGCGAGCTGTTGCCAACAAGCAGTGAAGCACTGAAAGACTTTGCCGAAATTGCCCAGCTGGATGCCGCTTCTCTCGAAAACGGTGCCGAGCAGGAGCGGGAGCTTTTTGAGGTGCAGGAATACGTGCGGATGGCAGCCCTGAATATTTTTGTGGAGTGCAACCCGCCCTCATCGCACGGGGAAAATGACAAGCCTGCGGGCCCCACCCTGCACTGAGCGGGGATGCCGCGGTTTCCGTTATGAATATTTCCAAAGCTGAATATGCCCGCCGCCGGCAGCGCCTGATTGAACGGCTGGATGACAACAGCCTCGCCATTGTGCCGGCCGCCCGTGAGCAGCTGCGCTCGCGCGATACGTATTTTCCTTTTCGCCAGGACAGCGATTTTTCCTACCTGACCGGCTTTGATGAACCGGAATCATTGCTGGTTCTGGTGCCGGGCCGTGAACGGGGTGAAACTCTGCTGTTTTGTCGTGAGCGTGACGCGGAAAAGGAAATGTGGGATGGCCCACGCCTGGGGCCGGAACGCGCAGCAGAATACTGCGGACTGTGCGACGCCTTCCCTATCAGCGACCTGGACGACATCCTGCCCGGACTGCTGGAAGGACGCGATCTGATTTATTACACCATGGGTCGGTTCCCGCAACTGGATCGCCGCCTGCAAGGTTACCTGAAGGCCATCGAACAGGCGCCGGGTAGCAGTGCGCCGGGGTTAAAGCGGGCGCCGGAAATGGTGAGCCTGGATCCCCAGCTGCATGATCTGCGCCTGTTCAAAAGCGCTGCGGAAATCCGCCTGATGGCGCGGGCTGCCGAAATCAGTGCCGAGGGCCACCTCCGTGCCATGCAGCGTTGCCAGCCGGGTATGTATGAATATCAACTGGAAGCGGAGTTGCTGCATACATTCGCCACGGCGGGAGCTCGCGAGCCCGCCTACCCGAGCATTGTCGGCGGTGGTCGCAATGCCCTGGTAATGCATTACGTGGCCAACAGCGCGCCGCTCAAAAATGGCGACCTGGTTCTGGTCGATGCGGGTTGTGAATATCGCGGTTACGCCGCGGATATTACGCGCACCTACCCGGTCAATGGTCGTTTCAGCGGGCCGCAGAAGGCGGTATATGAAATTGTACTTGCCAGTCAGCAGGCGGCCATCGAGAAAATTGTGGCCGGCAACGACTGGGATCATCCCCACCTGGCCAGCGTGGAGGTGATCTGCAGAGGGCTGAAAGATCTCGGCCTGCTCAAGGGGGATCTGCACGGACTGATCGAGTCCGGCGCCTACCGCCGCTTTTATATGCACCGTGTGGGGCACTGGCTGGGTATGGATGTACACGATGTTGGCGATTACAGAGTGCATGGTCAGTGGCGACAGTTGGAGCCGGGGATGACCATGACGGTCGAGCCCGGTATCTATATCGGCGCGGAAGAGCCGGGTGTGCCGGAGAAATTCTGCGGTATCGGTATCCGTATCGAAGACGATGTTGCTTTGTTGAAAGGTGGGCCGCAGGTTCTTTCTGCTGCTGCGCCCAAATCGATCGCAGATATTGAGTACCTGATGCGCTCCGGCGACCTGGTACAGGAGACGTTGTTGTGATCCCGGATACGGCCGAAGCGATCAAAAATACCGATGTGGCGATCGTCGGCGGAGGCATGGCCGGCGCCAGCCTCGCGCTGCTGCTCGCTCACCACTGCCCGGCGCTGCAGGTTTCACTGCTGGAACGGCATGCGTTGCCAGACAGCAATGCGGTCCTCAGCCTGCCGAGCTTCGACACCCGCGCCACGGCCATTGCCGCTGGCAGTCTGCAGATATTCGATGAGCTGGGATTGTGGCCGGCACTGCGTGCGTACGCGGCACCGATTTCCAGGGTCGATGTTTCCGACCGCGGGCACAGTATGGGCGCGAGCCTGAACGCTGCGCGCGAGTCAGAGGCCAGTTTTGATGGCATGCTCGGGGCGGTGATTGAAAATGCCGCGCTCGGACCGCTGCTCTACCGCGCACTGGAAAAGACCCGTGTCGATGTATTGGCGCCCGCCGAAGTGGGTGATGTGGCAATGACCGCAGACGGAGCCGTGCTTTCATGGCGAGCTGCCGGGGCGAAAGAGGCCGACCAGCAGACGCTGCGAACGCGCCTGCTGGTCGTTGCCGATGGTACCGGCTCTCCCCTGTGCCGCCAGCTGGGAATTGCCACGCAAGAAGTGGACTATCACCAGCAGGCGCTGGTCGCCACCGTTGGCCTGCAGCGGGATCATGCTGGCGTGGCCTTCGAGCGGTTTACCGATAGCGGTCCCATGGCACTGCTGCCGTTGCCCCGCCGGGACGGCATACATCGCGCAGCGCTGGTATGGACCTGTGAGCAGGGCGATTGGGAGCGATTGGCGTCGTTGCCCGAGGATGCATTTATTGGTCATTTGCAGCAGACGTTCGGCTGGCGCGCCGGGCGTATTGTGCGTGCCGGCCGGGTACAGGGTTATCCGCTCAAACTGTCCCTCGCCCGCGAACAGGTGCGCCGCGGGCTGGCACTGGTGGGTAACTGCGCACACTTCCTGCACCCGGTGGCCGGCCAGGGCTTCAATCTCACCCTGCGCGACTGTGAC
Source organism: Microbulbifer hydrolyticus (assembly GCF_009931115.1). Classification (NCBI taxonomy): domain Bacteria; kingdom Pseudomonadati; phylum Pseudomonadota; class Gammaproteobacteria; order Cellvibrionales; family Microbulbiferaceae; genus Microbulbifer; species Microbulbifer hydrolyticus. The sequence continues at coordinate 683,722 of NZ_CP047491.1, forward strand.
GGCCTCGCCCGGACCATTGGTCGCGCAATGGCAGGGAAAGGCACGGATTTCGGGCAGGCTGGCCCCGGCGAGCTAGACTTACTTCAGGCTTATTGGCGCGAACGTCAACATGACCAGCAATTGACCATCGGGTTCAGCGATCGGGTTCCCCCCTTGTTTGCCTCGCGCAGCCTGCTGCTCAGCGGTCTGCGGCAGGCGGGATTGCTGGGCCTGGCGCTGGCACCGGCACTGCGTTCGGGTTTTGCCCGCCAGGCAGCGGGACTTGCGCTGTAAGCACACTATAACGGTGCAACCTGTACAGGCCGCCGACGATGGACCGTCCGGCCGCTTGACCATTTCTTTCCCGGAGAACCACAGCCTATGAACAGACAGCGAATGGACGTAACCATCGTCGGAGGCGGCATGGTGGGGATGGCGCAGGCAGCATTGCTTGCCGTGCGGCACCCGGAAATGCGTATTTCGCTGCTGGAAGCATCGAATGTAGACCCCCTGGTGCGGGAAGACAGTTACGACGCCCGTGTGGTCGCACTCACCGAGGCCTCCCGCGCTCTTCTGGAGGAAGTGGGGGCTTGGCAGAGGATCGCCGGCAAGCGTGAATGCCCCTATACCCAGATGCGGGTATGGGATGCGGAGGGCACCGGCTCGGTGTGGTTCGACTGCCGCGATGTGAAGTTGCCAAACCTCGGCCATATCGTGGAAAACAGCGTGATTCTGGCGGCCCTGCGTGAGCGCATAGCCGAGTTGAGTAATGTCGACCTGGTCACCGGCTTCAAGCTGGAGAGCTGGTGGCGGGATTGCGGCCTCTGGCATCTGCAGTCGCGCAGCCCCGACCGGGAAACGGTGGAGGGGCTGGATAACCAGTCCCCGGTGCTTACCACCCGCCTTTTGATTGGCGCCGACGGAGCGCGTTCGCGTGTACGGGACCTGCTGCGAATCCGTACCCGGGATGTGGAGTATCAGCAGACGGCCCTCGTTTGTGTTGCCCGCTGTGAGCAGTCGCACCAGTCGACCGCCTGGCAGCGTTTTCTGGATACCGGCCCGCTGGCATTCCTGCCCCTTGCCGGGCTGGGTGACGACCGCCATTGCGCGGTGGTCTGGTCGGCCGACGACAGTCTCGCCCGCGAGCTCGTCATGCTGGATGACAAGGCGTTTGCCCTGAACCTGGAGAAGGCCTTCGAAAGCCGCCTCGGCACCATCGAGTCGGTGAGTGAGCGTTTCTCCTTTGCCCTGCGCGCGCGCCATGCGGAGTCCTACTTCGGGCCTGGTGCGGTACTGATCGGCGATGCCGCCCACAGTATCCACCCACTTGCCGGGCAGGGGGTCAACCTGGGCTTGATGGACGTACTGGTACTGAGTGAAGAGATCGACCGTGCCATCAAGCGGGATATTTCTCCCTCACACGCCTCGGTACTTACCCGTTATCAGCGCCGTCGTCGCGGAGAAAATGCCGCGACCCTCAAGGCCATGAGTACATTCAAATCCCTGTTCGGTGCCGGCGACCTGCACTGGCGCTGGTTGCGCAACACCGGCCTGAGTATGGTGGATGCCAGCCCGCTACTGAAAAAGCGCATCATCATGCGCGCCATGTCGGTGTGATGGCGCGAGCCGGGCATCGCTGGGCGGATACAAAAAACGCGGCAATCCGGCCGCGTTTTTTTATGGCGTCGTCCTGGCGTTTCCGGAATCCCCCGGAGAAATTTGTTAGAGTCCCGCGTTCGCATTTTTAACTTTAGATTTTTTAACTGTAGATTTGAGTAGGCCTGCGTTTGAGCAACTGGATTACTGTCTGTGAATTTCCCCTGAGTGAGGACCTGTCGGCGGTGGCCGAATTTATCCATCGTCATCAGCTGCCGATGCGCATCAGTGAGGAAAACAATTGCCAGTGTGTCGCCAGCCTGGCGCCACAACTGGTAGAGCCGATGCAGCAGTTGCTGGAGCGCTGGCGGGCGGGGGAAGTGGATCTTTCCCAGATCCAGGTGCACACCTACGATGCGGACCAGCCCATGCCGGAGCCCACACCGGCGCCGGCAACAGACAGTGGAGAGGGGGGCGAGCCTGGTGCACAGCCGGATGCACCCGCGGATGCAGCGGCGAAACCCAAACCTCAGCAGATGGTCCCGCCATCGGTGATTCCACAGTGGTCACTGCGGCAGACGCCGTTGAGCCTGATCCTGATTGCGCTGTGTTTTATCGGCTGGTTTTTACAATGGTCGGGTCTGGACTCGGGGCTTGTGATCTCCCCTCAACCTCCTGGGGACTTCAATATTCCCGATTCGAGTTTGGGGCAGCACATCGCAGCAAGTGAATTCTGGCGTTTGTGGACGCCGGCAATGATCCATTTCTCATTGCCCCACGCTCTGTTTAACAGTCTTGGCATATGGATCGTTGGCCGGTCACTGGAAGCCAGAGCGGGAACGTTATTGTTTACATTATTAGTACTAATCGTTGCTCCCGTCGCTAATTTTCTACAATTCCTCTGGTCTCCTGAGATCAAGTTCGGAGGGATGTCAGGCGTGGTCTATGGAATGGTTGGTGCGGTTTTCGTCATTCAGATATGGGCACCGCGCTGGAAAGATGTTCCAAAATCCGTAATTTGGCTGATGATTGTTTGGCTCGTATTGTGTGCGATAGGCGTTGTTGAAAAAATATTTTCAGTCGGTATTGCCAACGCAGCGCATATTGGCGGTTTTGCCGCGGGCCTGCTGCTCGCGCTGATATTCTGCGCGGCAGGCGGCGCGCGGCGGTATTTTTCCGCCGGGCATGGGCGTACCGCAGAAGCCATTTCCGATTCCCGAAAAGAATTCTGATCACTCATGTTGCTACTGATTGTCTACATACTGATTGCGCTGGTTTTTTCCTTCCTGTGCTCCATTGCAGAGTCGGTAATCCTCAGTGTCACTCGCCCCTATGTCAGTCTGATGGAGCGGGAGGGGCACAAGTCTGGACGACTGTTACGACAGTTGAAGGACGATATCAACGCGCCGCTGGCCGCCATCCTGACCCTGAATACCGTCGCGCACACTGTGGGAGCGGCCGGGGCGGGCGCGCAGGCCGCGGCGGTATTCGGAAACCAGTACCTCGGAATAGCCTCCGCCGTGCTGACCCTGTTGATCCTGGTTTTTTCCGAAATCATTCCAAAAACGCTCGGCGCTCTCTACTGGCGGCAGTTGGCTCCGGTCACCGCGTATGGCCTGCGTTATCTGGTATGGCTGCTCAAGCCCTTTGTGTGGCTTTCCGAACAGTTGACCCGGGGCCTCACTCACGGGCCGGTATTGACCGGGTTCAGTCGCGAGGAATTTGCGGTGATGGCGGAGCTCGGGGAGGCCGAGGGGCAGCTGGAACGGCACGAGTCCAGTATCCTGCACAACCTGTTCTTTACCCTGCGGGATCACTCCGTACGCGAGGTAATGACACCGCGCACCGTGGTGTTTTCCCTGCCACAGGAACTGAGTATCGCCGAGGCCTACGAGCAGGTAGAGAACAGTCGCTTTTCACGTATTCCCGTGTACGAACAGGATGACCCGGACCTGGTGGTCGGCTTCGTACTGAAACAGGACCTGCTGTTGGCCTATGCTCGTGGTGAGCGCGAGGATTCCCTGCGCGGATTGCGCCGCGACTTGCTGATGGTTCCGGAAACCGCAGCCATATATCAGGTGTTTCACAAGATGCTGGCGCGGCGGCTGCAGATCAGCGCGGTAGTGGATGAATACGGCAGTCTGGAAGGGCTGGTGACCCTGGAAGATATCCTGGAGACCCTGCTCGGAGAGGAGATCCTCGACGAGGCGGACAAAACGCCCGATCGCCAGGAGTTGGCCAAGCGTTTGTGGCGGTGGCGGTCCAAGCGCTATGGCCTGCGGGTGGATGAAGCGGCACAGCGGGAGCAGGCCGGTGAAGAGCCCCATGATATTCTGCGGGAGGAAATTCAGCGGCAGCTACACGAGGGCGAAGACTCCCGGGATACTGCCCCGGGCTCGGTCGACAGCTCAGGGCACAAGGATAGCGACAGCGACAGGCAGGGCGACAAAAAAAACGACAGCCAGAGCAAGAGACCGGGCGACAAAAAGTAACGGCGCGTCACTGCCCATTTGCGCCTGCTTCCGATCCCACCAGTATCGTCTGGGAATGGATCAACCGGATATATCAACGGTTCATCGCAAGGGACTTGAAAAATGCATGGTTCGAGCGGATAACAACATATGCGAGTCGCGATTAGGTGGCCGCTGAAACCGTCGGGGCTTGTTTCCCAAGGCTCCGGTGAACTCCGATTCAGGTAGTGGATTGAAAGTGCGCGTTGGAATACTGCTGATACTGCTGCAATCTGTGCTGCTCTGCGCTGAAACTCGCGCGGAGGGTCAGACCCTACAGCTCGAGTCCGCAGACAAGGTTGTGCGCGCGCTGCTGCTGGATGGCAACGGGGAGCAACAGGACGAGCCCGATATCGTCCTGGTGAGCAGTTCCCTTGTTGTTGCTTTCACTGGTGCCGCCGTTGCGCCGCTGCCTTTTCAACAAGCCCCTCTATACTCTGCGGCGTATACCGCCCACCCCATCCGCGGGCCACCTGCCCGGCAATAATTCCCTGTTATCGAATCCGGCACTGGCGGCTCTCCGCTTTGTTGTCAGTGCCTCTCCAGTATTGGTCGCGGTCGCTTCCGATAGCGGCAGACTGCGCCCGGAAAATGAAGAGAATTATTGTCATGAAAAAACTTGATCTGGTCCCATTACAGGACAGCGACAAGCTGGTTTTCCCTGAAGAGTTTCACGAGCTGAGCCTGGAATCACCCGCGCTTCACTTTGTCACCGATTTTAAAAAACACCACCCGGCGGTACTGACGGCTTCTGTTTCCGCAATGGACGCGGCAGAGGTGTTGCGAGCGGGGCACCTGTCGTGGGTGCTAGTGATGGACCATCGGGGAGACTTTGTTGGGCTACTTACCGCCGAGGATGCGTCCTACCAGCGCGTAATGCAGAGGGTGGCGGCAGGGCAAAGCCGCGATGAACTGACCGTGGGCGATCTGATGCGGCGCCGCAGCCGCTTGCAGTACCTGGGGCGCGACCAGTTGCAGGGCGCCACCATTCGCGAGGTGCTGGAAGCCATGCGTCACAGCGGGCAGCGTCACTGCCTGGTGGTGGATATGGACCGGCATCATGTGCGGGGAGTAATCAGTTCAGAAGATGTGGCCGCGCGTTTGCATATGGACTACACCATCGATACCCCGGAAAACTTTGCCGAATTGCTGCGCGCGGTTTCCGCGATGCATTGACGGCTCCCCCACTCACTTCCTTCCATCGGACCGGCCCTCAGCGGGCCGGGTCGATCGTTTCCCCGAGGCTGTTGTTCACCCGGAACCAGCCGGTAACACTGTAGCGCGGCCGGTGCGTGGTAAGCACTTCGTGGGGAAATTCCTCGGAAAGGAAAATCACCATCTGCCCGAAGCGCGGCGCCACCCGTTCGATGACGGTATCGCTATCCGGCGCATAGATCTGTAGCTCGCCTCCGTCCCTGGGCTGCCAGTTGGGGGTGAGGTACAGCACCGTGCTGACAACCCGATTGGTGTTGCCTTTGAACGCATCAACGTGCTTTTTGTAGTAACTGCCGCGATCGTAGCGTGCGTAGTGGCACTCGTAGTCGAAAAGCCCCAGAAACAGTCTCCGGTTCAGCCCGAGGCGCAGTGCCTCGGCCCAGCTCAAATAGGCGCTGACTGCCGGGTTGCTCCTGTCCAGCCAGAAAATCTCGTCGGTGCGCACAAACTGGTTCAGCTGGTGGTCCTGCTCGCGGCCGATACCGGCGGCCTGGAAGCGCGCGCGGTCGATGGAGCGAAAATGTCGCAGCAGCGACCCCAGTAGCGCAGGGGGCACCGGGGCGGGCAGGACGATATAACCGGTTTCACGCAGCGCGCTGGCGATCCGATCCAGGGGATCGTTGCCATCGGGACCGCGCCGCCAGGTGTCGCCCTCGAGGGCCTCCGCGAGAGGGCTCGTGAGAGATAGAGCAGCGTTCAATCAGGTGTGTTCCGAACGTGGCTGCGGGAAAGGGACGACCGGGCCAGCGGGTGCCGGCGGGAATGGGCCATCGTGCGCAGCAGGTTGATAAGGCCGGTCTTTATACCGCCGCCCGCACTGCTGCACCAGTAAAATTTATCGCGCCAGAGTGAGATCCCAGCCGGTCAGCAGAATGGTTACGGTTACCGCGCCCACCAGCAGGTTCATGGGGATACCGACTTTCAGATAATCCGAGAAACGGTAGCCGCCAGGGCCGTATACCATCAGGTTCGTCTGGTAGCCCAGCGGGGTGGCGAAACTGGCGGAGGCCGCCATCATCACCGCAAACATGAATGGCTCGGGGTTGAGCCCGGCGCTGGCGGTAATCTGCAGCACAATGGGTACCATGATGATGGCCGCCGCGTTATTGGTGACCATCTCGGTAAGGAGGGAGACGCACAGGTAAATCAGGATCAGCATCAACCAGGGGTGCCCGTAGGAAAGCGAGATTACGCCCTCCGCCAGCATCGCGGCCACGCCGGTTTTCTGCAGCGCGACGCCCAGTGCGAAGGAGGCCGCAATGGTGATCAGTACCGGCAGGTCGAGGCTTTTCTGCGCCTGGTTCACCGAGCAGCAGCGCGTGAGCAGCATGGCGCCGGCGCCAATCAGGGAGGCGTTCAGCATGCTGATCAGGCCGGTGCCTGCCGCCAGCACGATCGCGATCAGGATGAGCCAGGAGGTCAATCCCTTCTCGTGACGCGGGCTCTCCGCTTCCAGGTCGTTGATCAGCAGGAAATCCTTGCTGTAACGCTGGCGCATCACGAAGCCGGGGCGCGCTTCCAGCAGCAGGGAGTCACCGGCTTTCAGTTTGATACTGCCGAGATTGCCCGCCACCCGCCGGCCCTCGCGGGCCACCGCCAGCACTGCGGCACCGTAGCGTGCGCGGAACTGTGCATCGCGGATACTACTGCCAATGACCTCGCATTGCGGGGATACCACCACCTCCACCAGGCGACGTTCTTCGACACCCGAAGTGAGGACGGTGGTGCCGTCGTGATGGTCCGACGGCACAATGCCGCGCATGCGCAGAAGGTCGGAAATCGCTTCGGTGTCGCCGGCAAACACCAGCCGATCGCCGCCACGCAGTTTTTCACCGGAGCGTACCGGGGTAATTACGCGGCCGTCCCGCTCAATTTCCACCAGGTACACACGGCGAAGCCCCCGCAGGCCCGCATCCTCTACAGTCTGCCCGACCAGAGGGCCGGCACTGTCGATGGCGACTTCAAGAGTGAATTCACGCAGGTTGCCGAAGGGTTTTTTCTCGCGACGGTCGGGCAGCCAGCGTGGGAAAAACAGCAGCATGAAGGCAATGCCGACCAGCGCAGCGGGCAGCCCCACCGCAGCGATGGAGAACAGGGAGAACCCCTCGCTGCCGGTAATGGCCTGGTACTGGCCGTTGACCACCAGGTTGGTGCTGGTGCCGATCAGGGTCAGGGTGCCGCCGAGGATGGCACCGTAACTGAGAGGGATCATCAGCTTGGAGGGGGCGATATCGATACGCTTGGCCCAGGCGTTCAGCGCCGGGATCATGGTGGCGACCACCGGCGTGTTGTTGAGGTAGCCGGACAGGGCCACCACCGGCGCAAACACCCGCAGCATGGCGGAGCGTACCGTGTTCGGACGCCCCAGCAGGTGCTTTACCATCATGTCGATACCGCCGGAGGAATGGATGCCGGCAGCCACCACAAACATGGCCGCCACGGTGATCAGGCCGCTGTTACTGAAGCCGGACAGGGCCTCCGCCGGAGTAAGAATCCCGCTGACACTCAACAGTGTCAGCGCCGCCATCATCACCAGATAGGCCTGAATACGGGTAAAAATCAGTGTGGCCAGTACGGCGAAAACGAGAAAAAGGGAAAACCAGCCAGACCAATCCATAGTATTGCGAGTTCTTTCGGGGGCAGTTGACGGCTAAAGCTACTGCAAACGCTTTGGCACCAAAAGTTATTTTTTCGCATATTTATATAGCGTTGCGACGAATACTACAGCGATTGCCGCAGGGTTGGTGCGTCCGGACTGCTTCAGAATCGCCGGAGAATAATATTTTTCACTGCGGCTGCTAGGCTTTGCAGAGGATTGGCGTCTGGTATCTGCGGCTGCGCGGCCGGTAGAATACGCGGCTTTCTATTTAGGGCCTGTTGCTCGGCCCGCGCTATCGACGGCACGCAGTCCGCGCCTTCATTTGGTTTCAAGACATAGTTGTTTCAAGAGATAGTTGTTTCAAGACATAGTTTCAGAACACGGGATTCAGCACAGAATGGGAAATAAAACCGCGCTTTACGATGCCCACGTTGCCATGGGCGGAAAAATGGTGGATTTTGGTGGCTGGGATATGCCGCTGCACTACGGTTCGCAGCTGGAGGAGCACCACAAGGTGCGCCAGGACGCGGGCATGTTTGATGTGTCCCACATGACCGTGGTGGATGTAGACGGCGATGGCGCCAGAGACTTCCTGCGCACCCTGCTCGCCAACGATGTCGCCAAGCTCGACGGCAAGCCGGGCAAGGCGCTCTACACTGGCATGCTGAATGATAAGGGCGGTGTAGTAGACGACCTGATCGTCTATCTGCGCGATCCGGGCTACCGTGTAGTGGTTAACTGCGCTACCCGCGAAAAGGATCTCGCATGGATGAACCAGCAGGCCGCTTCCTTCGACGTGACCCTCAGCGAGCGTCCGCATCTGGCGATGATCGCTATTCAGGGGCCGCAGGCTATCGACAAGGTGAAAGAAGTGATGGGCATCGACTGGGCTGCAGCCATCGATGACCTCAAGGTTTTCAACAGCTTTTCCCGCGGAGACTGGTTTTTGGCGCGCACCGGCTACACCGGTGAAGACGGCCTGGAGATCATGCTGAACAACGACGACGCGCCGGGTTTCTGGAATGCGCTGGCGGGTGCGGGCGTAGCACCCTGTGGTCTCGGCGCGCGGGATACCCTGCGTCTGGAAGCCGGCATGAACCTGTACGGTCATGAGATGGACGACGATACTTCGCCGCTGCAGGCGAATATGGCGTGGACCATCGCGTGGGAGCCGGAGGACCGCAAGTTCGTCGGCCGCGAGGCACTGGAACAGGAAAAAGCCGCGGGCGTGGAAAACAAGCTGGTTGGCCTGGTCCTGGAAGAGCGCGGCGTTCTGCGTGCAGGGCAAGAGGTTGTGGTGGACGGCGAGGATCGCCGCGGTATCATCACCAGCGGAACTTTCTCTCCCACCCTGGGATATTCCATTGCCATGGCCCGGGTACCGGTGAGTGTTGGTGACACCGCACAGGTCGAGATCCGCAAAAAGCTGATCCCGGTGCGCGTGGTAAAACCGAGTTTTGTGCGTAACGGCAAGTCTCTGGTATGAGTACACCGTTGGGCCACTGGATCATTTTCTGAATACACTGTTTACAGCTTATTTTGAGGGAAGAACCCATGAGCGATATTCGCAGCGAACTGAAATACGCCTCCAGCCACGAGTGGGCGCGGTTGGAAGAGGACGGCACGGTAACCGTGGGCATCAGTGACCACGCCCAGGATGCCCTGGGTGATGTGGTTTACGTGGAAACCCCGGAAGTTGGCCAGACCCTGAACGCCGGTGAAGAAGCGGGCGTGGTTGAGTCGGTAAAAGCGGCCAGCGATATCTACGCGCCGATCTCCGGTGAAGTAATCGCCGTCAACGAAGCACTGGAAGACGAGCCGGAAACCGTGAACTCCAGCCCTTACGATGACGGCTGGTTCTTCAAGGTGAAGCCGAGTGACGAGAGTGAGCTGGACAAGCTGATGGACGCGGACGCGTACAGAGCGGAGAGCGAAGAGGACTGATTCCCCTTTATCTCTTATGCGAAACGCCGGGCCTTGTGCCTGGCGTTTTTGTTTGTGTTTCGCGGATTTGTGTCCGGCTCAGATATTCGAGCTTGCCTCAGCCTGCTGCGGCTGCACCAGCCCGCCAATACCGAGATCCTGCAAATACTCGTAAAGCTTTGCCTCGATCTGCTCGGGGCTTTCCATTTTCAGTACTTGCTGGAGCAAGCGGTCCAGGTCGGACTTGTTCACTTCCCTCAGGGCCGCTTTCACCCGCAGCAGGTTGGTGGCGTTCATCGAAAGAACATCGTAGCCCATGGCCACCAGTAACAGCGCTCCACCGGGGTCGCCGGCGAGCTCGCCACAGATACCCACCTTGGTACTGGTCTCATGCCCCGCGGTAACCACCTGTAACAGTGCCTGCAAAACCGCCGGATGGAAGCTGTGGTAGATACCCGCCACGCGGCTGTTGTTGCGGTCCACCGCCAGCAGGTACTGGGTCAGATCGTTGCTGCCCACCGACATAAAATCCACGCGTTTGGCCAGCTCGCGTGCCTGATATACCGCTGAGGGCACCTCAATCATGATTCCCAGCGGCGGGCGCTGGATTGCGTAGCCCTCGTCCACAAGCTCGCAGTAGGCGCGGTCCACCAGCTTGCGCGCCGCTTCCAGCTCGCCGACACCGCTGATCATTGGCAGCATGATGCGCAGGTTGTCGAGCCCGAGGCTGGCTTTCATCATCGCCCGCACCTGGGCCAGGAAGATTTCCGGATGATCCAGGGTTACGCGGATGCCGCGCCAGCCGAGAAACGGGTTGGTTTCCTCGATCGGGAAGTACGAAAGCGCCTTGTCGCCGCCGATATCCAGGGTGCGCATGGTAACCGGGCGGGGGGCGAAGGCCTGTAGCTGTTCGCGGTAGATTTCCCGCTGCTCTTCCTCAGAGGGAAAGCGGTCGCGCAGCAGGAAAGGGACTTCGGTGCGGTAGAGGCCGACGCCCTCGGCACCGCGCTCCAATGAGCGCACTACGTCGGCCATCAGGCCAGTGTTCACCCACAGGCGTATGCGGTGGCCATCCGCGGTCTCACACGGGAGTTTGGCGAGGTGGTCCAGGTTGCGCGCGAGCTCGCGCTCTTCTTCCACGATGGCGTCGTAGCGGCGCTTCAGTTCCACACTGGGGTTGATGTGCAGTTCGCCGCGGTAGCCGTCTACCACCAGGTCGACGCCGTCCACCTGCTCCCAGGGCAGTTCCTGCGCGCCCATTACCGCCGGCACACCCATGGCGCGCGCAATGATGGAGACGTGGCTGTTGGCGGAGCCCTTGATGGACACGAGCCCTGCGAGCTTCTCCCGGGGCACATCGGCAAGTACCGACGCGGTGAGTTCCTCGCCGATCAGAATGGTGTTGTCCGGGTATTCGCGGAGGCTCTGTTCCTGCTGGCGCAGGTGCATCAGCACCCGCGCACCGAGATCGCGTACATCGGCGGCGCGCTCGCGGAAATAGGAGTCAGACATCGCCTCAAAGCGCCGAACATGTTCCAGCATCACCTCGGCCCAGGCGCGGCTGGCAGTGAGTTGCTGGCGGATGCGCTCGCACACTTCGACGGCGATGGAATTGTCGTCAAGCATGCTGATGTAGGCGTCGAACAGCGCGCGTTCTTCCTTGTTCAGGTCGTTCTTCAGCCGTTCCCCGACATCGCGGATTTCATCCCGCGCAGCGGCCAGGGCCTGGTGGAACAGGTTGAGCTCGCCTTCCACATCCATGGTGCAGGCAAAGGGTACCGTGGCGAGGTTGGCCGGTGGCGCGACGATATGTGCGCGACCGATGGCTACTCCGGGGGAGGCGGCGAGGCCGGTGAATTTCGCCTCATTGCGCTGCTGGCCCATATTGGCCAGGGCGCCGGTGGCCTCAGCGTGGGCGATAACCCCGGCAAGCTGGGCGGAAAGTGTGACCAGAAAGGCCTCTTCGCCCTCGTCGAACCGGCGCCGCTCGGTTTGCTGTACCACCAGCACACCGAGCACATTGCGGTGGTGGATGATGGGGGTGCCGAGAAACGCGGAGAAGCGTTCCTCGCCGGTGGCGGGGAAGTACTGGAATGCGGGGTGGGCTTCGGCGTGCTCCAGGTTGATGGGCTCCTCGCGGGTAGCGACGTTACCTACCAGACCCTCGCCAGGTGCCAGATGCACCTGGCCAACGGCGTCCTGGTTCAGGCCCTCGGTGGCCATCAACACGTAGTTGCCCGTTTGTTTGTCGCGCAGGTAAACCGAACACACCTTGGTGTTCATTACATCCCTTACCCGACGGACAATAATGCCCAGCGCGGTGGTGAGATCCCGGGCGGTGTTTACTTCCTGAACGATACTGCGCAGTGATCCGAGCAAAGTGGCTTTCCTCGCCGTATTCTTGCGGCTCCGCGCGCTGGCGTCGCCGTCGTTAGCTGTGCGAGCCTTTTCCCCGCGTGGCTCTGCACCACCTGGGTAATCGGGTTACTGCTCGCGCTTCAGCCAGCGTCTTTCCAATTGTAATTGCGTGGGCGCGAGCTCCGTGAGCGCACGCCGGTAAACCTCACGTTTAAAGGTCACGACTTTGGTCAGTGGGTGCCAGTAGCTCACCCATCGCCAGTGATCAAATTCCGGTTTGTAGCCGTTATCGAAACTGATGTTGCTTTCTTCGGCGTTCAGTTGCAGCAGATACCACTTCTGTTTTTGGCCGATGCACAGGGGCTCGGAACGGCGCCTTACCAGGCGCTGTGGCAGGCGGTAGCGGAGCCAGCCGCGGGTGCTGGCGAGTAATGTCACTTGGCTGCGGGTCAGACCCACCTCCTCATAGAGCTCGCGATAAAGCGCCTGCTCGGGGGACTCGCCGGGGTTGATGCCGCCCTGCGGGAATTGCCATGCGTCTTTGCCGCCTACCCTGCGCGCCCAGAGGGCCTGACCGCGCTCGTTCAGGACAATGATGCCGACATTCGGGCGGAAGCCCTCGCTGTCGATATTGCTGCTGTTGTCCGAAGCTGCACCAGTATTTTCCGCGCTCGATTTGCGGGTATTTTTTCCGCCACCGGATTTGTCGTTGCGCGCGGAGGACCTGGCGGGTCTGCGGCGGTTTTTACGCCCGGCGGGTGTCTGCTTGCCGTCGCCCAAAATACCGTCCTCAAATTTTTGTGGTGCCGATTCGTGAGGTAAGGAATACCTGCCGCACCATAATGTCCTGCATTGTTCCACAGCGACCGAATTACGGCAATTCGGTGACATCGGTCGGTGTATCCCACGCCCCGGCGGGGTAAAATCTGCCGCCTCGGGGTGCCACGGGTGGCGGCTATACCTCCGTGCGGAAAGGAACAGTGGTACCGATTTGGCGTAAAAAATCACCGTAGGGGCAACCTGCGCGTCAATGGTGCCCTATAGTCAATAAAGGAGATTTTTGTGCAATTGGCGATTTTTGATCTGGATAACACCCTGATTGGCGGTGACAGCGATCATGCCTGGGGGGAATTTCTGGTGACCCGAGAGTGTGTGGACGGTGAGCGCTTTCGTAGCGAGAACGACCGCTTCTACCGGGATTACCAGAGCGGCGATCTGGATATCTTCGCCTACCTGACCTTTGCCCTTGAGCCGCTGGCGCAGCTTTCCCGGGGACAGCTGCAGAACTTGCAGCGGGAATTCATGCGCGAGGTGATCGGCGATATCTGGTTGCCGCACGCGGAGACGTTGATCCAGCGGCACCGGGATGCGGGACATCACATCATGATTATCACCGCCACCAACCGCTTTGTGGTTGAGCCGATTGCCTCCAGGCTGGGTGTGGACACCCTGCTGGCAACCGAGCCGGAAGAGGTAAATGGCCAATTCACCGGCCGGGTCGCCGGTCAGCCCTGCTTCCAGGAGGGCAAGGTGGTGCGCCTGCAGCAGTGGCTGGATCAGCACCCGCGCTATGCCCAGGGCGAAAAATGGTTTTACAGCGACTCCATCAATGACCTGCCGCTGTTGCAGCAGGTAGAGCATCCCGTCGCAGTGGACCCGGATGCGCAGCTGCGCGATGCAGCGCTGACCCGGGGCTGGCAGGTTATCAGCCTGCGCGGCGATCACGAGGATTTCGCCAGCGCACTGAAGCTGTGAGTACTCACCGCTGAATGGAACGGTCCAACACGTACAGTAAAGAGTTCGGAAAACACGTGAAATACGCAGTCATCAAATCGTTCTCGCCCCTGACCCGGGCACTGCCCCTGGCGCTGGTTCTGACCGGAGGGCTGATGCTGGGAAGTGGTTGCGAGCGCAAGGCGCCGGAAACCGAAACGGAAACCGGCGTAGCGACACCGCCGGCACAAGTGATTAACGAAGCCGCCGCCGAGGCATTCTCTGCCGAGTACTGGCAGGCCGGGCAGGCGCAGATCATCGATGCCGAGGCCGCCGCGCAGGCGCTTCAGCGTGCGGTGGCTCAGCTACTGCAGGCACCTACGGAAGACCATCTGGAGGCGGCCAAGTTGGCCTGGCTGGACGCCCACCGCGAGCTGGCGGGTGCACTGCCATTTATCAAGGTGGCATTCTCGCCGGCAGAGCTGCAGCAGCAGGGGAAAGAGCTGCTGCTGGCGCTGGACAGCTGGCCGACCCAGGCTGGGTATCTGGATACGGTACCGGGGTATTCCACCAGCGGTATCGTCAATGACACCGCCATCGAACTGACACTTGCCAACCTGCGCAAGCAACACCGGCTCACTGCGCACGAAGAGGCCAGTACCGGTTTTCACGCGCTGGAGGTGATGCTTTGGGGACCGACCAGTGAGCGCACCGCGGACCAGTTCGCCAAGTCGACAGGTGGCGAGCAGCCGGAGGCTCAGGCTTCCAATCGCCGCCGCGAGCTGACGCGCCTGATAGCCCAGGGCATCCACGAAGACCTTTCCGGCCTGGCCACGCGCTGGCCATTGACCGCCAACGACTTGTCCCAGCGCTATCTGGCCAAGCCTCCCGCGTCGCGCCTGCAGTGGATTCGTTCGGCACACATGGATCTGCTGAGCAATGAAGTCCTGCCGCGGATGCCGGAAAGTTCTGAAAGTGATGTGGAAAGCGGTCGCGCGGCGGATTCCAAACAGGCACTGCTGGCCATGTTGCGCAACCTGCAGGCCAGTTGGCTGCCGGAAGGCGGCGGTGGCCTGGCAGACTTGATGCTGGATCGCCATCAGACCACTGCGCTGGCGCAGACGTTTGCGGAGCTGGAACAGAGGCTACTGAAGATGGAAGATCCCATTGAGCTGGCAGATCCTGCGGAGCTACAGCGGGCCCGTCATCAGGTCGAAGCGCTGTTAGGGCTGCTGTCCGGTGACACCCAGGTGCCCGCGCGGGAGGAGGATATGACGCCGGTGAGCCTGACGAGGCCGGCGGAGTAATGACGCGGTTTCATCTTTTCCCAACGCAAAAAACCCAGGCAAAGCCTGGGTTTTTTGGTGTTGGCCAGCGCGGCTGGTGATTACCAGCGGCGTACCGGACCGGTGTCGACGTGTACGAAGTTACTTTTCGGGTAGTAACCTACACCGCCGGCCTTCAGGTCCAGTGCTGCCTGACGCAGTTTGGACAGTGCGACACCCGGCATGCGGATATCCAGTGCCATGCCGCGGGTGTGGTAGCTTCGGCGTGCCACACCTCGGCCCGCTGCGCGGAGCTTGGCGTTGGTCTTGGGCGAACGATATCCGGAGATGATTTCGACTTCGCCGTTGTAGTTCAGCTTCTCTTTCAACTTGTACACGATGTCGAACAGTTTCGGGTCCATACGTGTAACTTCGTTGGCGCGGTGGTCGCGCAGCAGGCGGTTGAATTGCTTCAGGCCGCTGCTCGCGTAGTCGCCGTCCGCCCAGTAGGCGGTACTCAGGCGCTCACCAGTGTGCAGGTTACGCATTTTAAGGGTGCGCGACTTGCCTACTTTTGCCATTGCGGGGCCGGCTGAAACCGCCGCCGCGGTTGCTGCAGAAACTGCCAAAAACCTGCGTCGTGAAAGTTCTTTCATACCCTGTTACCGCCTTTGGTTTAGTAGTGAGTGTTGCCGTCATGGGCCTCTAGTCTTCAAGTTGCTTCCAGTGCCACTCGGTATGGCTGCACTGTACGAAAAATAATCATTGGTTACAAATAGATCGCCTCTCATGACGAATTGATCAAAAAATGAACTGGTGATTTTTTTCTAGCAGGCTACGGCAACCGGATTTTTTTTGTCGAGAGGGGCGTGGAAAACCCCGAAAACAGGGTGACAACGCTGTCATTTGTGGAAATTTATTTTTCTGCGACCGACAGGTACCGTTTTTCCTCTATTTGACCAGCACAGCGGGGACTACCGGGTTTTAGGGCGGGTTTTAGGATGGTTTGGCCCGTGAAAAGGCCATCTGGAGCAAGGGATATTGCGTTTTTACGGCCAGCCGCCCCCAGTGTGGGAGCGGACAATTTGCTCAGTTTGGCAGGGGAGGGGGGCCTCAGTGGGCGTTTCTGTACCTATGGAGCGGTTTGGGTCAGTTATCCCGGTGGTAGATGTCCGGGCGGAAGTGGACTTTACCCAGGCCATCGACCCAGGCGGTGAAGTAGGCAATGAATAGTTTGGGCGGGTTAGCCACTTTGATGGTGATGGACTCGTCCCCGGTGGTCGCCTGGGCTACCCGTGTTCTGTCCCAGCCCTGGGGACCGAGCAGGGCGTAGGCCAGCTCTTCCGGCTGCTGAAGCCGGATACAGCCGTGACTGAAAGCCCTGTGGTGGTGTTCGAACAGGCTTTGGGCCTGGGTGTCGTGGAGAAAGATGGCCTGCTTGTTGGGCACGATGAACTTTACCCGTCCAAGCGTGTTCCCCGGGCCGGAGATCTGGCGCAGAGTGGCTTTGCCCCTGGCGGCACTCTGGATACTTTTGTCGCTAATAGGTGTTGTCGTATTGGTGCCGTACTTTACGACCCGGTAGCCGCGTCTGTGCATGGCCTCGGGGTTATTGCGGGCCTTGGGTAGCAGGTCGGTCAGCAGGATGCTTCGGGGTACTGTCCAGGTGGGGTTGAATACCACCGACACAACCTTGCTGGTCATGTCCGGGGTTCGCTTACTGCTTTTGCCCACCACTGTCTTCATCGACAGGACCACTCGATGCTGTTCGATCAGGTGTAGCCGGAAATCGGGCACGTTCACCAGGATGTAACGTTTGCCGGGCTTGTCCGGCAGTTTGTCCCAGCGTTTGGCGTTGACTTCCAGCTGGCGTGCCAGATCCACCGGTGGGCGCTCGAGCTCTTTCAGGGTCGCCTTGTCCGCGACACCGGTGACGGCCATGCCGTGGCGGCGCTGGTATGACTCCACGGCGAGTTGCAGGCCCGCGTCGAAGCGCTCGGGATTGTTGTTGTTGGCAGTGACAGGGCCGGGGTGGCCGTTATAGTCGCCGAACATTTGCAGCAGTTTACGCAGCTGTGCGATGCGCGGGCCCTGGTCGCCGGCGCGCAGCGGTTCTCCCGGGGCGATGGGATGCCACTGGGCCATCATTCTGCGGTAGTGCTCGGCCTGCTTGCGCAGGCTGCTGCCTGCGGTCGCGAAGTCGACCGCGCTGTCCGGGCCGGTATAGCCCTCGTCCGGGGCTTCCGGGCTCGCTTCCGTCGTGGTTTGCGCAGTTTGTGCTGTGGAGGAGGGTTCCTCATTGGCGGCGGTGTTGCCAGTCACCGAGTTCTCGGCCTTCTCCGCTGGTTCGCGCTCGCTCTCCGGATTTTCTTTGCTTCCCGCCTCGGCTACCTCCGTGTCTGCCGGAGGCTCCTCGTTGTTCTGTTCCCGGTCACTTTCCTGTTTGTCAGCGTTCGCGGTTGCTGATTCTTCCGGCTCTGCTACCGGGTTTTCAGTCGACTCTGCAGGCGTATCTGCCTGCTCGTCGGATGGCTCGGTTGCGGTTTCGGCGTCGGCAGTACTCTGTGATTCCGCTGGAGCCTGTTGTTCCTGCTCAATCTGTTGCTCGGTCTGCGGTGGCGCGGCGTCATCGGCTTCGGTGTAGTCCGACAGCGGCAGCAACGCACAGCAGCTGATCGCCACAATCGCATAAAAGTGGTGAGAGCTGGTTCGTTGGCAATCTTGTTTGGCAATGAATTTACTGCTCATGGGAACCCCCACTCCTCATTCGCCGGCGCTGTCGCTCTGCGGACCATTGCTGGATGTGTCGCTTTTGCTGTCCGCCGGTTGGTCTCGATCGTAGATGTCCGGGCGGAAATTCAATAATCCTTCTTCATCTACCCAGGCAGTCCAGTAAACGATATGTACGGGAATTGGTTGATCCAGGGCGACGGCACGGGTGCGGGTACCGCTGGTGTAGCGCGTGAGTCGCTCGGCATTCCACTTGCCCGGGCGCGACCCCTGGTCGGCGAGTACGATCTCCGCCAACTCCTGCGGTTTCTCCAGACGGATGCAGCCATGGCTAAAGGCGCGTGTGCTGCGGCTGAATAGTTCTTTCCGCTGCGTATCGTGGAGAAAAATCGCCTGCTGGTTGGGTATCACAAACTTGAAGCGCCCCAGCGCATTGCCTTCGCCTCCACGCTGTTGCAGGGCCACACTGCCAAGGCGCAGCGCGCGCAGGTTGCGACCGCTGAAGGCCACGGACTTGCCGCGGTTGTTGACCAGCCGGTAGCCCCCGGCGGCGAGGGTGGCGGTACCTTTCGGTAGCAGCTCGCGTACTGCAATATTTATCGGAACTGTCCAGGTGGGATTGAACACCACCCTCGTCATTCGGGTGCTCAACTGTGGCGTCGGGTGTTTGGACTTGCCCACCACGACACGCATCCGATACTGCTCCCGCTCTCCTTCGATCAGGCGCAGGGTGTAATCCGGGATGTTCACCACAATGTGGCGAGGCCCCAGGTCCTTGGGCATTTTTTCCCAGCGATCGAGATTTGCTTCCAGTGTGGCGAGGCGGCGCGCTGGCGGGGTGTTCAGTTGTTCGCGGGTGGCGCGGTCGACAATACCATCGGCGCGCAACCCATGGCGGCGCTGGAATCGCTCGACTGCATGGCGCACATCGCTGTCGTAGAGCTCAGGAGCGGCCTTGCCTTTGCTGTTTTTTCCATCACCCCGCAATTGTGTGGTGGTCATGTCGTTGGTCGTGGGCAAATCACCGTATTGCATCAACAGGCTGCGCAGTATTTTGACGCGTGGGTCGCGTACACCCGGAGCCAGAGTCTGACCTTTTTCGGGAAGTGGTTGCCAGTGATCGCCCTCGCTCAGTGCCCGGTAGCGGGCCAGTTCTTCCCGCATCAGCGCGTACTGGCGACCGTAAGGCGTAAACGGGCTGTATGAGCCGGACACGGTTGCAAACTCGGATGCATCAGCCTGACCCACTGTGACGGCAGAGGATCCGGTGTTTTTGAGTTGCTGTTCAGATTGAGGCGTGGCGGCCCGTGGATTGGCTGCGGTTCGCGCAGCCGTGTCGAATGACGCCGCCTCGGGCGACACCAGTTCAAGCGAGATCGAGAGCACTACCGCAGCGCTCAGATTTGATTGAATACCCGGTCTGTTACCCATCTGTGACCCCTGAAGAAATCTCGGTCGGCCGAGTGGCCCCAACAAATGCCGGATTGGTCCACATCAGGCGGCCTGAACCGGAAGATTCCGAGGTATTGGCGCGCGGTGGACGAACCCTGTGCCTCTAATTGGTAACTTGTGACCGGATTGGCGCCAAATAAGATTGGGGTATGCGCAGGGGGGGATTCGAGCGGATTCGGAATAACTACCGGGTGGATCTTCCACCCGGTAGTTCTAGTGGGCAGTGAGAGAAAGGGTTAAAAAGACACTTACAGTGGTTGGGTTGGACCTGCTCAGTTGAACTGGTTCACCGCCAGACCGTCTTTGCCATAGATGTCGGGACGGAAGTGCATCCGGCCCTGTCCATCGACCCAGGCGGTCCAGTAGGTGAGATAGACCTTCACGTTCTGGCTCATGCGGACCTCGGTGGTTTCATCGCCGGTGGTCAGCTGTTCGATACGGTAGCGGCTCCAGTCACCGGGCTCGTCGCGCAGCAGCACCTCTGCCAGCTGGCGCGGCTTCGCCAGGCGCACACAGCCGTGGCTGTAGTCGCGGTCGGTAAGCCCGAACAGGCTCTTGGCGCGGGTATCGTGCAGGTAAATGTCATCCGAGTTGGGGATTTCGAACTTCACCCGACCGAGGATATTTTTCTCACCACCTTTCTGGCGCATCAGGAAGCCACCGGCGGCAGCACGCCCCAGGTTCTGGGAGGTCAGTGGCAGGTAGTCACCGCTGCCGTTGACTACCCGGTATCCCATATTTTCCATGCCGTGCGGATTGGCGCGGGCCTTGGGCAGGATTTCGTTGACCAGAATACTGCGCGGCACCGTCCATGTCGGGTTGAACACCACACGCGCCACGCGAGTGCTGATTTCCGGGGTCTGGTGAACCTTCTTGCCCACCACCACATTCATCGACAGCTTGATCCGGTCCTGCTCCACGTATTCGAGGGAGTACCCGGGGATATTGACCTGGATAAAGCGGTCTCCCAGGCTGGCGGGCAGTTTTTCCCGGCGGCGGATATTGGCCTCGATGATGTGCGCGCGTGCGGTGGGTGAGATGTTCAGGCGCTCACGGGTCTGTTTGCCGACGATGCCGTCGGGTTTCAGCCCGTGGCGGACTTGGAAGCGCACCACGGCTTCGTGCAGGCGCTGGTCGAACTTCTTGTTGTTGAGGTCCCCATAGCCGTAGTAATCCCCGTACACCGCGAGCATATTGCGCAAGTGAACCACATTGTTGTGTTTTGCGCCGAGGGTCATTGCCGGCCCGGCCGGCAGCGGGCGCCAGCGGCCTGAGGCTGCCATATCACGGTAGCGCGCCAGCTGCTCACGCAGGGCCTGGGCATCACCGCCATACGGGGTGTTCTCCTCGATGAACATACCCTCGCCATGGCTCGGCGCCAGCCCGGAGCCCTCTCCCTGAAGGCTGCGGAAGCGCGGCATGACACGCGGGTAGGTCTGCGGATAGCTGCGTGTGGAGTAGCGCGCAGAGTGGCTGGTGCCATAGCGCTGGCCACTGCTGTAAGCGTTATTCCTACGCTGCGTGTAGTAGCGCGAGCGATCGACCGCCTGGACGCGCTGATTGTCGCGGTTGTAACCCCGGAAGTACTGGCGGCCACTGTCGTTTGCCGCATACGTGCGTGCCTCCGAAACATGGCTGCGGGTACTGGCCATCTGGAAGCCGCCCTCGGTCAGGTTGACCGGGGTGATGTCCTTGCGGCGCAGGCGTGGCTGATGCTTGGGGGCACTCGGATTCAGTTTGTCCAGCTGGGTGTCCTGGGCGTAAGAAATGAATGCATCGGTCAGCAGCACGTCGAGCACCGCCGCCATCTGCAGGCGCTGGGGCGTGTCGCGCAGGGTGCGGTCAAAGTAGCCCAGGTGATAGCGGTAATCCACCATGCTGCTCGGGTTGCCGGAGCTGGACGCAGTGAGCTGCTTGAGAAGGTCGTTGGCGGTATCGCTCAGGCTGTAGTTATCGAACCAGAGCAGCCGGTAGTCGGTGCGGCGGTAGATGCGGCGCACAGCCACCGGGTTGAAAATCGGGTCCTGGGCGGGCCAGGCGTCTGGGTTGTCCTCGAGCCAGTTCACCAAATGGGGGCGCACGGCGTTCTCCGGCAATACCGGCACCGTTTTCTGATTGGCAGTGAATGCGTAGTAGAGGGCGAACACACAAAGGCTGCCGAGAAAGATCAACGGCAGCGGCGACTTGCGTTTGCGACGCTCTGGAATGAAATATGACATGGTACCTCAGCGATACTGCAGGGCGCCGGTTTACAGTGCGGAAGCCGGGTGCCCGATCGTTCATACCTTCCCAACCTTCGGCGTGCCTGATCCTGAGTAATCGACAGAGCGAATCCATCGACGGCGCACCTTAGTCGAGCATCCCGCGCGACCTTCCTTTTATTTAGGTGGAGTTGAAGCGCGTTTAGCGCGTATCTCAACATCCCCCTGCCTGTGAAATTAAGTATGGCAACAAATGCGAAATTTGCTTGGCGCAAACTTCATTTCACCTTACGAAAGTGAAGGTGCGGGAGAGGGATAGCAGGGGACCTGTGGAACGCCGCTCGGGCTCCGGCGAGAACCTGGTGCCAAACGGGCGGGTAATATTGAAATAATGTGGCTGGCTGGGTCGTCCATACCGGGTTCGATACTCAGCGGCCCGGATAGCGAAAGTGACGCGGGCTGCCGCTGACTGTACCGTCAATATAGGTCTGCTCCCACAGCTGAACCTCGCCGCAGTGGTCCACGGCCACCAGCGTACTGGCTCGGGTTCCATAGCCGCCGCGCATGGCACGGTGATTTTCCGCACTGATATCCTCGGCGTGAATACGTACGAAGATGGGCGAAAGCGCCGACTCCATCGGCAGTCCCACGCCGGTGTCCGGAAGCTGCGATTCCTGTGCACGCGTGTCATCGGCGAGAAGGGTCAGCGCGGGGGCGATGAAGTTTTCCGGGTCCAGCTGGTCGGGCAGGTTGGCAATGAGTCCCGCCAGTGACCGGCAGCCCCGCTTCACCTTGGGCCAGGGCGCGTCGGGCGCTCCGTTGGAAATGCCATGTACGCCCGGCGCCATGGCAAACGGGGCGTGGCGGTTGCCCGCGCACACCAGCTCCCTGTCCGCGCGCGGGTCGAACAGCAATGCGTTGAACCCCCGGTATCTCGCTCCTGGCAGTCCCGCTGCGTAGGTTTGCGGTGATTGGGTGCTGCGGAGAAAGTTCGCGGGAATTTCACCCCGTGACAGCACTTGTTGCGGCTCCGGCACGCCCGGTTCGCGGATATTGGTCACCGCCGCCACGCGCCCGCCCGGTGCAATTCCGAGCCAGGTGCCCCCCGCCTCCAGGTCGCGGCCCGCGACCATTTCGCTGTCTTCCCACGGGTGTGCCGGTGCCGCAGGGCGGCGGTAAAACTCATCCCGGTTGGCGAGTAACAGCAGCGGGTAGTGGGGGTGTTGGCGGTAGGCGATCAAAAGCAGGCACATGGCATCTCGCAATAGTCATTTCCTCAATGCCATAATAACGCCCACTTTGAATAACCGCGGTTCGAGCATGCTGACTTACCCCGAGATTGATCCCGTTGCGGTGGCCATCGGGCCCCTCAAGATCCACTGGTATGGCCTGATGTACCTGGCCGGATTTGCCGCTGCCTGGTGGCTCGCCATGCGCAGGGCGCAGAAACCCTGGTCGCCGGTGATCAAGTCTGAAGTTGAGGATCTGATCCTGTTCTGCGCCATCGGTGTGGTGGCTGGCGGCCGCGTCGGTTACATGTTCTTCTATAACTTCAATGAGCTGGTGGCCCACCCTCTCAGCCTGTTCAAGGTCTGGGAAGGGGGCATGAGCTTCCATGGTGGCCTGGTCGGCGTGATGCTGGCGGCAACAATTTATGCCCGCAAGATCGGCACCACCTTTCCCGCATTGATCGACTTTGTCGCGCCGCTGGTGCCTATCGGCCTCGGCCTCGGCCGTATTGGCAACTTTATCGGGCAGGAGTTGTGGGGGCGCGAGACCGATGTGCCCTGGGGGATGGTTTTCCCGCGTGACCCGGAACTGCTGGTTCGCCACCCATCGCAGCTGTACCAGGCGTTTCTGGAAGGACTGGTGTTGTTTGTGGTTTTGTGGATTTTCTCCAGCAAGCCGCGCCCGCGTCTGGCCGTCGGGGGGATGTTTGTCCTTCTATACGGGATCTTCCGCTTCCTGGTGGAGTTCGTGCGCCAGCCGGACGTCGGCATCGAGGTGATGTTTGGCTGGATGACGCGTGGCCAGTTGCTGTGTCTGCCGATGATCGCCGCCGGTATCATTCTGCTCGTATGGAGCTACCGCACGCAGCCCATGCCGCAGGGGCGCGGCCAGCGGGAGGCGGAAAAGCGCACTTCCAAGGGTGGCGCCGGTGCTGCCAAGAGTGAAGCCAAGTAACGCTGTTCACAGCAAACCTATTTAGAAGCCAAGAGATATAAATGAAGCAGTATCTGGATCTTATGCGCCATGTGCGCGACAACGGCACCGAAAAGAGCGACCGCACGGGCACCGGTACCCGCAGTGTATTTGGCTATCAAATGCGGTTTGATCTGGCCGAGGGCTTCCCGCTGATCACCACCAAGAAGTGTCACCTGCGCTCGATCATTCACGAGCTGCTGTGGTTTCTGAAAGGCGATACGAATATCGCCTACCTGAAGGAAAACGGTGTGCGTATCTGGGATGAGTGGGCCACAGATGAGGGGGACCTGGGACCGGTCTACGGTTATCAGTGGCGCTCGTGGCCTGCCGCTGACGGCCGCCATATCGACCAGATCAGGGATCTGGTTCAGCAGCTCAAAACGCGCCCGGACTCCCGCCGCCTGATCGTCAGCGCCTGGAATCCGTCGGATTTGCCTGATGAAGGCGTGTCACCAAGCGAAAATGCCCGTGCCGGCAAGATGGCGCTTGCGCCCTGTCACGCCCTGTTCCAGTTCTACGTGGCCGATGGCAAGCTGAGTTGCCAGCTGTACCAGCGCAGTGCCGACATTTTCCTCGGAGTGCCCTTCAATATTGCGTCCTACAGCCTGCTGACCCTGATGCTGGCGCAGGTGTGTGGCCTGGAGCCCGGAGATTTTGTGCACACTTTTGGTGATGCCCACCTTTACTCCAACCATATGGAACAGGTTGAGGAGCAGCTTTCCCGTGAGCCTCTGCCGCTGCCGCAGATGTTGCTCAACCCGGAAGTGCACGACCTGTTTGACTTCCGTTTTGAGGATTTTGAGCTCAGGGGCTACGAAGCCCACCCGCATATTCCCGCGCCGGTGGCAGTGTAATGTCCGCGGGGTCGCCGAGACTGGCGATGATCGTTGCCATGGCCAGCAACCGCGCCATCGGCCGTGAGAATACCCTGCCCTGGCGTATCTCTGGGGACCTGCAGTTCTTCAAGCGCACCACGCTCGGCAAGCCTGTGGTCATGGGGCGCAAGACCTTCGAGTCCATCGGCCGGCCCCTGCCGGGGCGGCAGAATATTGTGATCACCCGCAATCCCGAGTGGCGTGCCGAAGGCGTGACCGTGGTGGCCTCGTTGCAGTCGGCACTGGATGCCGCGACCACAAGCGCGTCGGGCGACGGCGTCGAAGAGGTCATGATTATCGGCGGGGCGGAGATATACCGGCAGGCGATGCCTCTGGCGGAGCGTTTGTACGTTACCGAGGTGGATGCCGAAGTCGAGGGCGACGCCTTTTTCCCTGCGCTGGACGAAACCTGGCGGGAGGTCAGTCGGGACTGTTACCCGGCGTCTGAGAAGGACGAATACAACTACTGCTTAGTCCAGTACGACAGGTTTAAATAAAAACAATTTGACTAAAAAATGCCCTTTCGGGTAGTTTTGGTCAAATGTTGCACAAAGTAGCCCGCCGCAAATGTGTGCATGAAACCCGAGGGTGTTACCTGGGTGTTACCGAGCTACACAGGCGGGGCGGTACAGTCAATCGGCATTTGAATAATCAAATCGGCTGTTTACAATGTGCGGCTCTTAGCTGTCTTCAAACCAAAAACCACCGCGTTGTGGCAGCTAATCCATCGCGACCATGTTGTGAAATATTGAACCCACTGGGGGGTCTAATGAAAACCAAGCGATTCATGGCTGTGGCGCTGACCACTGCGCTGTCTGCCGGCGCACTGTACGGTAGCGTAGCCACTGCGGATACACTCGATACCGTTCTCAAGGTTGGCGAGCAGAAAACTGCTGCTGCCACTGCTTCTCAAAAGCGCATCGACAAGATCGCTCAGGAAACTTCTGAACTCCTGACTGAGTTCAGGGTTGTGAACAAGCAAATTGACGGTCTGCGCGTATACAACCGTCAGCTCGAAAAGCAGCTGGCTAACCAGCTGGCCGTGATCAAGGACCTCGACGAGTCCATCGATCAGGTAACCGTTATTGAGCGTCAGATCCAGCCCCTGATCCTGCGTATGCTGGATGGTCTGGAGCAGTTCATCGAGCTGGACGCCCCCTTCAAGTTGGCCGAGCGTAAGTCCAACCTCGAAGGTGTTAAGAACAATATGGACCGTTCCGATATCACCGTAGCGGAGAAATTCCGTCAGGTGCTGGAGCTGTACAACTTCGAAGCCGAATACGCGCGTAAGATCGACAGCTACGGCGACACCCTGAACGTGAACGGTCAGGACCGCGAAGTAAACGTACTGCAGATCGGCCGTATCGCCCTGGTAGCTCAGACCACTGACTCCAAAATCTCCCTGGCTTATGACAAAGAGCAGAAGGCCTGGGTTGAAGTTGACGCTGGCGAATACCGTCGCGCCATCATGCAGGGTCTGAAAATCGCCAAGAAACAGGCCACTACCGACATCATGACTATGCCGATTCCGGCTCCGGAGGCTGCGCAATGAAAACCTCTATCGCCAAACGCGTCCTAGCTGTTGCTGCCGCTGGCCTGATCAGTGTTTCCGCTGTAGCCCAGGACAAAGCATCTTCCCTGGACCAGCTGCTGAAGATGGTTCAGAGCTCCAAAATCGCCGAGTCTGCCGAGCACAAAAAGCGCGAAGCGGATTTCCGTCGCCAGAAAGCCAATCAGGCTTCTCTGCTGAAACAGGCTGAAAACACTCGCGCTTCCGAAGAAGCCCGCTCTGCGGCGCTGGAGAAGAAGTACGAAGAACAGGAACTGCTGGTTCAACAGAAGCGTCAGCAGCTGGACGAGCGCCTCGGCTCTCTGAAAGAACTGTTTGGTCACCTGACCTCTACCGCTGGTGACCTGCGTGCCAACCTGCAGACCTCGCTGGTTTCTGCCCAGTACCCGGGCCGTGCCGAGTTCCTCGATCAGCTGATCGACAAAATGAACTCTGCCACCAAACTGCCGACCATCGCAGAGATCGAGCGTCTGTGGTACGAACTGCAGCGTGAAACCGTGGAATCCGGCAAGGTTGTCAAGTTCAACGGCACCGTAATCCTGCCCGACGGCGAACAGACCGAGCAGGAAGTGGTACGTGTTGGTAACTTCAACCTGGTTTCCAATGGCAAATACCTGGAAATGAACGACAGCCAGAAAATGGCCGAGCTGATCCGTCAGCCAGACGGCAAGTACCAGGGCATGGCGTCTGACCTGCAGGCGGCGACCAGCGGTTTCACTCCGTTTGGTATCGACCCCACCGGTCCTACTGGCGGTTCCTACCTGAAGGCCATGATCGCGAGCCCGAGCCTCGTTGAGCGCTGGCACCAGGGTGGTATCGTGGGCTACATCATCACTGGTGTTGGTGTGGTTGCGTTACTGCTGGCCATCTGGCGCCTGATCGTGCTGTCTGGTGTGAACGCTAAAGTGAACTCCCAGCTGCGCTCCTCCACTCCGAACACCAACAACCCGCTGGGTCGTGTTCTGTCCGTAGCGGAAGAGAACAAAGGTGTCGACGGCGAGACTCTGGAACTGAAGATGGAAGAAGCGGTGCTGAAAGAGCGTCCGGCCATCGAATCCGGTCTGAACCTGCTGAAGATCATCGCCATGGTAGCCCCGCTGCTGGGTCTGCTGGGTACCGTTACCGGTATGATCATCACCTTCCAGGCGATCACCATCTTCGGCGCGGGCGATCCAAAGGCAATGGCCGGCGGTATCTCCTCTGCACTGGTAACCACCGTTCTGGGTCTGTGTGTCGCGATCCCGACTGTGCTGCTGCACACCATTGTGAATGGCCGTGCCAAACGCATCCTGCACATCCTGGACGAACAGAGTGCCGGTATCGTTGCAGAAAACGCTGAGCGTAAATAAGAGGAGGCGGCAACATGCACGCATTAAATGACGCATGGGCCGCCGTCAACGCCTTTATGGCGTCGGGCGGGCCAGTACTACTTCTGATCGCCGGCCTGACCTTCTTCATGTGGACGCTGATTTTCGAGCGGTTCTTTTACTTCAAAGGCAGCCTGAAACGCGATGTTCAGGGTGCTGTGGACACCTGGGAAGCGCGCCCTGAGCGCAAATCCTGGGGTGCCCACCAGATCCGCTACGCACTGGTTTCCCGGGTATCCGAGAAGATTCAGAGCAATATGGACATGATTCAGACTTGTGTCGCCCTCGCGCCGTTGTTCGGCCTGCTGGGTACCGTCTGGGGCATGATCAACGTGTTCGAGGTTCTCGCAATTACCGGCGGTGGTGATGCCAAGCAAATGGCCAGCGGTGTATCCATGGCCACCATCCCGACAATGGCGGGCATGGTGACCGCACTGTCTGGGGTATTTGCCAATACCTACATCACTCGTACTGCAGAGCGTGAAACCCAGCTGCTGGAAGACCATCTGACGATGGACCACTGACGGCACCACAATGACGCGACCGGTCAGTCTCTGAAAGGGCTGCTGGAAGCCGAGAAGGTTTAGCCAATTCGGGGAGCTTTCACTATCAATACATTTGAGGTGAAAGCTCCACAGGGCCAAATCTCGCTATTAGCATTTCGCTAGAGAGAGTTGCAATGAGCAGAAGAAACAATACGGCTGAAGAAGAAGGACAAGCGATTGACCTCACGCCCATGCTGGACGTGGTGTTCATCATGCTGATCTTCTTCATCGTCACCGCAACCTTTATCAAGGAACCGGGCATTGACGTTCTGAAGCCGGAAGCGACAACCGCTGATCTCAAAGCCGCCTCTATTCTGGTAGCGATTAACGACAACAACGAAATCTGGATTGCCAAAGAGCTGGTAGACGATCGCCTGGTGAAAAACACCCTGGAGCGTCTCTATGCAGAAAACCCGAAAGGGTGGTTGGTAATTCAGCCCGATAAGAAGGCAAGTATCGAGAAGGTTGCCCTGATCGCGGACGCGGCCAGGAAGATCGGAATCGAGAAAGTGTCGGTCGCTACAGAGAAGAGTTAACAGCTATGAACCCGGTAAGACTAGTAGGGGCAGGTGCGCTGGCGGTAGCCACGACTTTCGCCCTGATCTTCACCATGCATCAGCTGATCGAAGCCAACATGAAAGCTCCTGATGAAGAGGAGCAGATCAAAGTGGCCGACGTCGTGATGCCGGAGACGAAGATCGAAACCAAATACGATACCAGCAAACCGGATAAGCCCGACGAGCCCGAGCAGCCGCCGCCCGAAATGCCGGAGCCGGAGTTTGACCAGCCGGATGTGGACAATGCCCTGAACATGTCTGCGCCTGCGGCCAACGCCGACCTGAAGGTGGGTGGTATTGGTGGTTTCGCCACTGAAGGTGATTACCTGCCAATCGTAAAGGTTCAGCCCCAGTATCCCCGTCGCGCACTGCAGCGCGGTATCGAAGGCTGGGTAGTCGTGGAATACACGGTGACCAAGAACGGTTCTGTACGGGACCCGCGTGTAGTGGAAGCTTTCACCAAAGACGGCAACCCCACTACGATCTTCAATAGCGCTGCGGTGAAGTCTGCGCTGAAGTACAAGTACAAGCCGCGGGTTGTTGATGGCGAGCCGATTGAAGTTCCTGGTGTAAAAACCAAGATCAGCTTCAATATGGCGCAATAAGTTAGGGGACGCATATGAACATGACGACCGTGACGAAAGGTTTATCCAAGCTCGTCCTGCGCACGTCCGTGGCGCTGCCCCTGGTGCTGGCCCCGGCAGTAAGCGTTACCGTGCTGGAAGCGGTGGGTGTATCCGCTTCTTTTGCCCAGTCCCAAGCGGCTGAACAAAAGACGCGCAAAACCCCATCCATGCGTGAAAGTGCCTTCAAATACCTGGGCAAGGCCCAGGAAGCCGCTGACGCCGGAAAATGGCAGGAAGCACTGGCTGCGTTGAGGGAGATGGAAGCGGGTAAAAGTAAGCTGAACGGTTATGAAACCGCTCAGATGTACTACTTCTACGGCTTTGTCTACTACAGCATGGAGAAGTATCCGCAGGCGATTAACTACTACAAGCAGGTACTGCAGCAGGGTGAAGAAAACCTGCCGGTAGCTCTGGAAGTAGGCACCCTGCTGACCATCGCCCAGCTGTATTTCGTAACCGAAGACTACAAGCAGGCTCTGGTTTACCTGAACAGGTGGTTTGCACTTGCTGACAACGTAACGGCGGATTCTTACGCCCTGCGTGCTCAGGCTTATCATCAGGTGGGTAACGCCAAAAATGCGATGGCTGATATCACCAAGGCCATTTCCATGTACGAGCAGGATGGCAAGACCCCCAAGGAAAACTGGTTCCAGCTGCAGCGCTACTTCTACTATGAGCAGAATGACTACAAAAACGTAGCTAAAGTGCTCGAGAAGCTGGTGAAGTACTACCCGAAAGGCGAGTACTACAGGCAGTTGGCAGGCATGTATGGCGAGCTCAAGCGTGAAGACGACATGCTTCACATGATGGAAGCTGCCTACGTGGCCGGTGCCTTGCAGAAAGAGAAAGAGCTGTTGAACATGGCCTATCTCTTTATGGGTGCTGAGATGCCGTACAAGGGTGCCAAAGTCATCGACAAGGGCATCAAAGAGAAGAAGATCAAGCGGACCTCGAAAAATCTGGAAACCCTGGCTCAGGCTTACCAGATGGCTCAGGAGCTGCAGAAGTCGATTCCCGAGTTGGAAGCTGCTGCCAGCATGTCCGACAAGGGCGATCTTTACTCTCGCCTGGCCAGTATTTACCTGGACCTGGATGACAACAAGAAAGCCATTGATATGGGCGCAAAGGCGCTGAAAAAGGGCGGTATCAAACGTCCTGATCAGCTCTATATTGTTCTCGGTATGGCGAATGCCAACCTGAAGAAGTATGACACTTCGCTGAAGTACCTCGAGAAAGCGGTCGATGACAAGCGTTCCGAGAAATTTGCCAAGCAGTGGATTACTTTTGTCAAAGCAGAGCAGGAGCGGGAGAAGCAGCTGGCAATGTAAGCCACTTGTTTGTTCTGACCCAGAAAAGGCCGCACAGTGTGCGGCCTTTTTTTATGCCTGAAATTTGTCTGTTTTGGCGTTTGCATGATCAATAAATGGGAATTATTTGCATATTCGCCAAATTCGACTAAATACTGAAAGTAGCTGATCAGCTTTCCACTGTACCCACTTACTCGTATGTGGGCGCGAACAATCAACACCTGAAAATAAAAAGGAGAGGTGTTTATGGGACAGGCTTATCCGCTAGATTCCATTTCCCAATTATCCAACCGGCAATTTTCCATTCCGTTAAGGACGGTAACGTTGTTGCGTAACGGCGCTTTTGCCCTGGGTGCTACCGGCTTGCTGCTGTTCGGTATGACACAGCTCATTGCCACGGATTATCAGGCTCCTCCGGAGGCTTTGCCGCCCAAGGTGGCGCCTATCCATATGCCAGAAGTGAAGCCCACGGTGCATAGGAAGGAGCCAGTCAAGAAGCCACAGGAGCTGCCGCCCCCCATGCAACCTGTGACGGTCGACCGCCGCGTGGAGCCGGGGGACATACCGATATCGTTTGAGCCGCCGGTGGTGACGAAGAGAAAGTTGGGGCCTGCTATCGTCAGTTCGGACCCGCTGCCAATTTATAAGCCGGCGCCGAGTTACCCGCGTCGCGCACTGGCCAGGGGTATCGAAGGATATGTGGTGGTGGAGTTCACCATTAGCAAAAATGGCAGTGTGAAAAACCCCAGCGTTGTTGGAGGCTACGACGGTAGCGGCGCACCGACGGATATTTTCAATTCCGCAGCGCTGAATGCCGTAGAGCGGTTTAAATACCGGCCTTTGCTGTCTGAGGGGCAACCGGTGGAGAAGCACGGCGTGCGCAACCGAATCACGTTCAAAATGGCCGAATAACGGGAGAGGTCATTGGATAAAAAAATAGCGGGCAACTTGCCCGCTATTTTTATTTGGCACCGGCCGCTGGATCGAAGACCAGGTCAGTCGATCTCGCGTACCGCACCTTTGTCGGCGGCGGTAGCGAGCAGCGCGTAGGCCTTGAGTGCGCGGCTTACCTTGCGTGGTCGAACCTTGGCCGGCTTCCAGGCGTCTTGTCCTTTGTTGCTCATGGCTTCCCGGCGGCGGTGGAGTTCGGCTTCCGGGATATCCACTTCGATCAGGCGATTGGGGATATCGATGCGTATCAGGTCACCGTCCTGTACCAGGCCGATATTACCGCCACCGGCCGCTTCCGGAGATACGTGCCCGATGGACAGGCCCGAGGTGCCGCCGGAGAAGCGACCGTCGGTGATCAGGGCGCAGTACTTGCCCAGCCCCTTGGATTTAAGGTAGCTGGTGGGGTAGAGCATTTCCTGCATGCCGGGGCCTCCCTTGGGGCCCTCGTAGCGCACGATCACCGCTTCCCCCTGCTTTACCTTGCCCTCGAGAATATGCGCTACCGCATCTTCCTGGCTCTCGACGATATGTGCGGGCCCTTCGAACTTCCACAGTTCCTCTTCAACACCGGAGGTCTTCACCACGCAGCCATCGACGGCCAGGTTGCCGAACAGCACCGCCAGCCCGCCCTCGGCGGAGTAGGCGTGTTCTACGGAACGAATACAGCCATATTCGCGGTCGCCATCCAGGTTGTTCCAGCGACACTCCTGGCTGAATGCCTGTTGGGTGGGGATGCCGGCGGGGCCGGCGCGGAAGAATTTGTGTACGTCCGGGTCGTCGGTGCGGCGGATGTCCCACTGTTCCAGGGCTTCCTTGAGCGAACTGCTGTGCACGGTCGGCAGGCTGGCGTCCAGCAGGCCGCCCGCTTCCAGCTCGCCCAGAATGGACATCACACCGCCTGCGCGGTGTACATCCTCGATATGATATTTCTGGGTGTTCGGCGCCACCTTGCACAGCTGCGGAATTTTGCGTGACAGGCGGTCGATATCGGCAAGGGTGAAGTCGATCTCCCCTTCCTGTGCGGCAGCGAGCAGGTGCAGGATGGTATTGGTGGAACCGCCCATAGCGATATCCAGCGCCATGGCATTGCTGAACGCGGCGCGGTTGGCGATGGTGCGCGGGAGTGCGGATTCATCGTCCTGTTCGTAATAGCGCCTGGCGAGCGACACGATCTCGCGCCCGGCCCGCAGAAACAGCGCCTCGCGGTCTGCATGGGTGGCGAGCATGGTGCCGTTGCCCGGCAGTGACAGGCCCAGGGCCTCGGTGAGGCAGTTCATGGAGTTGGCGGTGAACATGCCGGAGCAGGAGCCGCAGGTGGGGCATGCTGAGCGCTCGTACTCGGCGACCTTTTCATCGGAAGCGTCATCTGTGGCCGCAATCACCATGGCATCGACAAGGTCCAGCTTGTGGTCCGCGAGCTTGGTCTTGCCTGCTTCCATCGGCCCGCCAGAGACGAAGATCACCGGGATATTCAGGCGCAGGGCAGCCATCAGCATTCCGGGGGTAATTTTGTCGCAGTTGGAGATGCACACCAGCGCATCCGCACAGTGCGCATTTACCATGTATTCCACTGAGTCGGCGATAATCTCACGGCTGGGCAGGCTGTAGAGCATACCGTCGTGGCCCATGGCGATACCGTCATCCACCGCGATGGTGTTGAACTCCTTGGCTACGCCGCCAGCCTTTTCAATTTCCCGCGCCACCAGTTGCCCCATGTCTTTGAGGTGCACGTGCCCGGGCACGAACTGGGTAAAAGAGTTGGCGACGGCAATGATCGGCTTTTGAAAGTCGTCATCCTTCATGCCGGTGGCGCGCCAGAGTGCGCGGGCGCCGGCCATATTGCGGCCGGCGGTAGAAGTGCGGGAGCGGTATTGAGGCATAGTATTTCTTACAAAAATGGCTCTTGGAGCGGTGCTCCGGAAAAAATCGGCAAGTGACAGAGTGCGGGCAACTGGAAAGCTCGACCCGTCACAGAGGTGGGGCAGCAAATAGCCCCGGCAGCGCGACAGATTACCAAAGTAGAAAGGATTTTGCGCGGTCGCGTGCCCGCGGGGGTTTCGCCGAAAGATCTGTCCGCTTGGGGCTACGGGATCCGCAAACTTTTTACGCCTTGAGCGCCTTACGCAAAACGCGAGAATTGCGCTGGATGTTGTACATCGACTGGCGGCTTGCGGGCAGGCTGGAAACGTCGACCTGCGCAAAGCCTCGCTCGATAAACCAGTGCTCGGTCTGTGTCGTCAGGACGTAGAGTTCTGAAAGCTCGAGCGCGCGGGCCTGGCGTTCCAGGTGCTGTAACAACTTGGCCCCGCGGCCGCCACCGCGAAACTCCGGGTGAATCGCGACACAGGCAATCTCGGCGGCCACGGTGTCCCCCTGGTGGTCGAGAATCGGGTAGAGCGCCGCGCAGGCTACCGGCGTTCCATCAACTTCGACCAGAGTAAAGTGGTCAATTTCCGCTTCCAGCTTCTCGCGCGAGCGCCGCACCAGAATACCCTGCTTTTCCAGGGGACGGATCAAGCCAAGAATACCGCCCACATCATTAATCCGCGCGCGGCGAATCACCTCGTAGCTGTCGCGGTAGATCATAGTGCCGGCACCCTCACGACTGAACAGCTCCTGTAGCAGCGTGCCGTTGTCGGCGTAACTGAGCAGGTGTACCCGCTGGGTACCAGCGTTACAGGCGCTGATGGCGCTGTTCAGCGTCTCGCTGTCGAGTTGCTCTGCGACGTCCTCGGCCTGATGGATACTGAGGTCATGCACCGGCGTGCCTGCTACTTCCAGCTGTGGTGTATCCCGGTACAGGATCAGTTTCTCGGCGCGCAGGCATTTTGCAGCCTCTGTAGCCAGGTCCAGATAATTGAGGTTGAACAGCTCCCCGGTGAGAGAGGTGCCGATCGGGGACAGCAACACCAGGGCGTTTTCTTCCAGCGCACGCGTGATCGCGGGCACCTCCATCCGCCGCACCCGGCCGGTCCAGCGCATGTCCGTGCCATCGATGATGCCGACCGGCCGCGCTGACACGAAGTTACCCGAGATCACCTTGAGCGCTGACCTGGCCATAGGCGAGTCCGGTAGCCCCTGGGAAAAGGCCGCCTCGATCTCAAAGCGCAGCTTGCCCATGGTCGCCTTGATGACTTCCAGGGTGTCGCGATCAGTAATACGGGTATTGCCATGAAAACGGTTTTCAATACCGGCGCTTTCCAGCGCCCGGTTTACCTGCGCGCGTGCGCCGTGTACCAGTACCAGGCGCACACCGAGGCTGATCAGTAGCGTCAGGTCGTGTACAAGGTTGCGAAAATTCTCGTGCTCCACGCCTTCGCCGGGAATCGCGACCACCAGGGTTCGCCCGCGCAGGTCATTGATATAGGGCGCGGCGTTTCGGAACCAATTGAGGGTGGTGGTTTCGGTATTCACAATCTTTACTGTTCAGCAGGTAAGTTGGAGGTTGGCACAATATACCGTATTTTCTGCGGGTGTATTGTTTCTGCGTCAAGATGAGCGTTAGCCTGGTGCACAGGCTGCGATGCCCGGTTACAAACAGAAATGCCCAATCATCCCTTTTAAAATATCCACCATCGGATCAATCCGGTCTAACCCGAGGTACTCATCCGGCTGATGCGCCTGGTCGATATCACCGGGACCGAGGACTATCGTCTGCATTCCAAGTTTTTGTAGAAAAGGCGCCTCGGTGGCAAAAGCCACGCTCCCGGCACTGTGCCCGGTGAGCTTTTCCGCTGCTTTTACCAGCTCGGATTGTGCTGGCTCTTCGAATGCGTCCACGCCGCCGATCAGCGAGTCCATTTCAAGTTTTATTTTTTCCCCGCCGACTGCGTTGCTGAGGCGCTGATGCAGCTCTCCACGCAGTTCGTCCATGGGCATTCCCGGCAGCGGGCGCAGGTCGAACTGCAACTCTGTGTGGCCACAAATGCGGTTTGGGTTGTCGCCACCGTGGATACACCCGAGGTTGAGTGTTGGCACCTGAACCTCGAAGCCCGGATTCTGGTAGCGCTGCTGCCACTCGCCGCGCAGTTTCAGAATTTCACCCATCGCGGTGTGCATGGCTTCCAGCGCACTGGCCCCATAAGCGGGGTTGGAGGAATGGCCGGCCTGGCCGGTGATACGCAAGCGCTCCATCATCATGCCTTTGTGCATGCGGATGGGCTTGAGCCCGGTGGGCTCGCCGATTACCGCATAGCGGGCTTTTGGTATGCCCGCCTTTACCAGCGCACGGGCGCCGGACATCGACGTCTCCTCGTCGGCGGTGGCGAGAATGATCAGCGGTTGCCTGAGTGGTTTGTCGGCGAAGGCCTTGGCTGCCTCGATGGCGAGCGGGAAAAAGCCTTTCATATCGGTACTGCCGAGACCGTAGAACCGATTGTCCCGCTCGCTCAGTTTGAACGGATCCGACTGCCAGCGATCGTCGTCGTAGGGTACGGTATCCGTGTGTCCCGCGAGCACCAGGCCACCGTCACCTCTGCCGAGCGTGGCAATCAGGTTGGCCTTGTTGGGCTTGCTCTCGATCGGCATGATCTCGGCCCGGAAACCGAGTGTGTCGAGCCATACCGCCAGCAGGTCGATCACACCGCGATTGCCCATATCGAGTTTTGGGTTGGTGGCGCTTACGCTTGGGCTGGCGACCAGCTGCTGCAGCTGGCTCTGCAGGGTAGGCAGAGTGCGGGTGCTCATTGGGACGATCCTTGTATGTGTGAACTTCGGTGTTTGTTACGCCATTCACTGATCGCAACGGCCGCTGCGATCAGCAAGCCGCCGACGATCAGCCTTGGCAGGTTTGCGTCACGATTCCAGATCAGCAGGTTAACCAGAAGGCCGGCCGGAATCAGCGCGTTGTTCATTGCGGCAAGCGTTGCAGGGGATACCTGTGTGGCACCTTTATTCCAGAGAAAATAGCCGAGGCCGGAGGCGACCGCGCCAAGCCAGAGTAGCACGGCCCACTGCACGCCACTCGTTGGATATTGTGGTGTACCGAGTATCAACCACGCGGCCACGGCAACAATACTCGCTCCGATAAAAAACCAGCCAAATGTTTCCCGGGGCGCCAGAGTCGCCCCCCGGGTGCGGGCAGATTGCATAAACTGCCTGTAAGCCACCTGGCCGGTCGCAAAGCACAGGTTGGCGCCCTGGACTACGAAAAAGCCCAACCAGTAATCCTCACTGAGGTCATCCCAGCGGATAACCGCAGCGCCGGCGACGGCAATTGCAGCGACGGACAGGTTCCAGAGCGAGTCTCCCAGGGTGAAACGCCGTGCCAGCAGGTTATAAATCAGGGCGATGTATACCGGGGTGAAAATCGTAAATAGCAGTACCTCGGGCACGCTGAGCAGCAGGAAGGACTGATAGTAAAACAGGTACATCATTCCCAGCTGAACGGCGCCGATCGTCATCAGGGTGATCGCTGTGCGCGGTGGAGTACGCCAGTTGAGAAGAGGCAGGAACACAACGGTTGCCAGCAATACCCGGGTGAGCACGGAAAAGTAGCTGTCGACCTGCCCGGCAAGGTACACGCCGATCAGGCTGAACGAGAAGGCCCACAATAGTGTGATGAGCAGGAGAAGAATCATGAGTGCGACATTGTCCGGATGAGTTTACGCATGGATTACAAGTCACTGGCGGCATTGGCGCAACTGTGTGAGCGCTTACACAAGGTGCGTGCGTTCAGCTTCAATGCCAGCAATGGCCCCGGTTCCAAAACCAACTGGCGTGGACACGCGCGGGGTGAGGTCGAAGTGACGACGGCGGGAGCGCATATCCTTTTTGCAGAGCAGGCAGAATTTACGGATGCGGAAGGCAACAAGGTGGCGCTGGAGAACCGCTACCGCTGGACCCGCTGTGTCGATTTTGTGCGGCTGGAGCATTTGCGGCGCGAGCAGCCGGTATTGTTGTTTAATCTGGTCCCCATCACCGAGCACGGGTTTCGCCACCAGTCGCCGCATTTGTGTGGCGAGGATACCTATACTGCGGACCTGATTCTGCACCCGGATGAAATTGAGCTGATCTGGCAGATTGTTGGGCCGCGGAAGAATGAAAAGCTTCATTACCATTACTGGTAGTTCTTTGTGGTGCTCCGTAGAGAGTCTTGTGGCGGCGCCGCTACCGGGTGCAAACTTGTGAGACCTTCTAAAACATCCCTGTTTTAGAAGGTCTCACAAGTTTGCACCCGGTATCGTCGCCTTCTCGTAGGCACTTTTACTTCATACAAACCTTCGAATTAGAGCGTGATTTGCCCCCGCAAATAGGTCACCGCTTTCCCCCGCATAATCACCCTGTCTCCCTGCAATTCACAATCAAGCTCACCACCACGTGGTGAAATCTGCTTCGCCTTGAGCGCGGTCTTATCCAGCTTGTCCGCCCAAAACGGCATCAGGTAGGTATGGGCAGAGCCGGTTACCGGGTCTTCATCGATACCGATAGCGGGCGCGAAGAAGCGGCTGACAAAGTCGCAGTCGAAGCCCTCCCCGGGAGCGGTGCAGATTACGCCTTTGTAGGGAAGGCTGGCGACGGCACGCATATCGGGGGCGAGGTTAGCAATGACTTCCGCGGAGTCAAATGCCACCAGTAGCTGGTCATTGGAGCCAGCGACCTCCATTGCAGACCGCGGCTCGGCACCGAGCGCATCGGTGTATTCCTTGCCGAGGCCGACCGGTTGGATATTTTGTGCGGGGAAGTCCAGCGCCAGTTGCTCGCTGTTACGTCGTACGATCAGTTCACCGCTGCGAGTGAAGAAGTGGATTTCGTCGTCGATAAAGCCAAGCTCGGTCCATAGCAGGTGGGCGGTGACCAGGGTGGCGTGGCCGCACAGGGGGACTTCTTCACCAGGGGTGAACCAGCGCAGCTCGAAACCGTTGCCGGCAGGGACGGTGAACGCGGTTTCGGCGAGGTTGTTCTCCGCGGCGATCTGTTGCAACAAGCGGTCATCGAGCCAGCGGGTGAGCGGCACGTAGGCGGCAGGGTTACCTTTGAACAGTTCGGAAGTGAAGGCGTCAGCCTGGTAGATGGGCAGTTGCACGGGAGTTTCCTTCTCCAGTAAACGAAAAATGAACAATAAAAAAGGGAGCGATAAGCTCCCTTTTTAACAGGTGACGGCGGCGGTTTCTATTACCTGCCGTTATCTACCAGTGGTTTTTACCATTCCCTGTTACCAACCAAACACACCCTTGAAGAAAAAGAAGAACAGGATGGCCAGGCCGGCGCCAGCGGGCAGGGTGACGATCCATGAGGCGGCGATGGTGGTGATCATGCGCAGGTTGAGTGCGCCGATACCGCGGGCCAGCCCCACACCCAGCACCGCGCCCACCAGTGTGTGGGTGGTGGAGACTGGCAGGCCGGTGCCGGACGCCAGTACCACAGTGGAGGCCGCACCCAGCTCGGCAGCAAAGCCCCGGCTCGGAGTCAGCTCGGTGATCTTCTTGCCGATGGTGGCCATTACCTTGAAGCCGTAAGTGGCGAGACCGACAACGATACCGGCACCACCGAGTAGCAGGATCCACCCCGGCATTGCGGCCTTGGCGGTTACCGTACCCTGTTGCACCGTGTTGACCACCGCAGCCAGCGGGCCTACGGCATTGGCCACGTCGTTGGAGCCGTGCGCAAATGCCATGGCGCAGGCGGTGAAAACCATAAGGATCGCGAACACCCGTTCAACATTCGCGAAACGATTGTATTTCTCGCGCTCCGGGTCGCGCTTGATACGCTTCAGCAGCATGATGCCGACCCCCATGACGATCAGGCCCATGACCCCGGCGATGAGTGCGTCCTGCCAGAAGGAGAGGGTGATGTCGGCGTCTTTCAGTACATGTTTCAGGCCTTTGGTGAGCGTCACCATGGAGATCATCCAGCCCACCGCGAACATGTAAACCGGGATATAGCGCTTGGCGTTGGCGAAGGGGTCTTCCGTGTTGAGGATCAGGCGCTGCACACTCCTGAATAACATAAAGGAAATGGTGCCCGCGAGTACCGGCGATACCACCCAGCTGGCGACGATACTCGCGACTTTCCCCCAGGCCACCGCGTCCACGGATATACCCACCGCCGAGAAGCCGACGATGGCGCCGACAATGGAGTGGGTGGTGGATACGGGCCAGCCCAGGATACTGGCGATCATCAGCCAGGTACCCGCCGCCAGCAGCGCGGAGAGCATGCCGTAGACCAGTAGTTCTGGTTTATCGTTGAACAGATCCGGAGAGATGATTCCCTTGCGGATGGTAGAGGTCACTTCGCCGCCGGCCAGGTAGGCGCCGGCAAACTCGAAGATCATGGCGATCACGATCGCCTGCTTGATGGTCAGTGCGCGCGAGCCCACCGAGGTACCCATGGCGTTGGCGACGTCGTTGGCGCCCACACCCCAGGCCATGAAGAATCCGAAAACACAGGCCAGGATCAGGAAGATGTGACCGTATTGAGCGATGATTTCCACGTTTTCTCTCCCTTTAGCGCGCCAGCAACAGCTGTAGTCGGTTGCCCACGGCGTGGGCCTCATCCGCCAGTACGCCAACCCACTCGATGACCCGGTAGAGGAAAATCACGTCTACTGGCGGCAGGTCTTTTTCTAGTTTGAATAATGTGGCGCGTACTTCCACTTCAAGCTTGTCGGATTTGCGCTCAAGGTCATCCAGTTCCTCGGTCATGCGACGGGCGATATCCACTTCGCGTCCCGCAAAGCCGGACTCCAGCAGTTCGTCCAGCTCATTGATGGCGGTGAGCGCCTGCGCTGAGGTGGCCACGGCGCTCTCGACAAAGATCGCCATCATGCTGTGCATGGACGCGGGAATCTCCATCTGGCGACCGATCGCGAGGCCAGCGATATCCTGGGCGGTGTTGGCCACTTTGTCCTGGGCGTGCAGCAGCTCCAGCAGGTCGCTGCGGGAGACCGGCATAAACAGGCTGTCCGGCAGGTGCAGGCGCAGATCCTTCTTGATGTCGTCGGCGCGGTTTTCGCTGGCGGAGATGCGTTGCTGAACGGTTTTGGCAGTGCCGAAGTCACCTTTCATAAGGGCTTCGAAGAAGGGCACCAGATCCGCTGACGCTTCGTGGGCGGTCGCCATGTGCTCCTTGATCGGCTTGATCGGCGAGCGGCCGAACAGATTGGCGATATTGGACAGGGGCATGGTCTGTTCCTTTTTTCCGGTCCTGAGAGAGGGGGTTATGGCCGCCGGGGCGGCCAAATTGGGCGGCATGGTACCCCAACCAGTGCGAAGGTCACAGTGACGGTTTGGTTTCGCCGCCAATCCGTTGATCTGGCGCACTGTTGCCGCTCGCCATAAAAGCTACAATGCGCCTTCATGATAAGCGTAGACGGGTAACAGGGTATGGCTGTGAGCAGAATGGCGGACCGGATTCTCGACCTGCCGGGATTGCTGGAAGACCTGGTGGGACAGGGCTATGTGAGCCGTCTGGAGGCCAACCGCCTGATCGGGACGCCGCGCAGCGCTGAGCAGGCGCAAATGCACCCGCTTTCGTATATAGCCAGCTGTGAGCTGGAGAATCAGAAGAAGCCTGGCAAGACACTGGATGCCGCCACCCTGACCCAGTGGCTGGCGGATACTTCCTCCCACGGCATCTATCATATCGATCCACTCAAGGTGAACGTGGCGGAAGTCACCGAGGTGATGAGCTTCCAGTTTGCCAAGCGCCACCAGATCCTGTGTGTGGAGGCCTCGAAAGAGATGCTGCTGGTGGCTACCGCGCAGCCCTACACCAGCGGCTGGGAAGAGCAGCTGGAGCACACCAGCGGCCGCACGGTACAGCGGGTGGTCGCGGACCCGGCGGATATCAAGCGCTACGGCATCGAGTTCTATTCCCTCGCGAACTCCATTTCCGGTGCCAGCGGCCTCAAGGGCAGCTCCGGCGCCGGCAACTTCGAGCAGCTGCTGGAACTGGGCAATCTGAAGGACCCGGAGGCCAACGACCAGCACATCGTCAATATCGTCGACTGGCTGTTACAGCACGCCTTCGATCAGCGCGCCAGTGACATCCATATCGAGCCGCGTCGTGGTATCGGCCGTATCCGCTTCCGCATCGACGGGGTGCTGCACCCGATTCACGAGTTGCCGGATCAGGTCAACGCCGCCGTCACCAGCCGCCTGAAGATCCTCGGGCGTATGAATGTGGCGGAGAAGCGCAAACCGCAGGACGGCCGCATCAAGACCAAGCGTCCGGATGGCAGTGAAGTGGAACTGCGCCTTTCGACATTGCCTACCGCCTTCGGGGAAAAGCTGGTGATGCGGATCTTCGACCCGGAAGTTCTGGCGCGCTCCTATCACGACCTGGGCCTTGCCGGCGAAGACCTCGCCCGCTGGCACAAAATGCTGGGTCGCCCCAATGGCATCGTGCTTGTTACCGGCCCCACCGGTTCCGGTAAAACCACCACGCTTTATACGGCACTGAAGCAGCTGGCCTCCACCGAGGTGAATGTATCCACCATCGAAGACCCGATCGAGATGGTGGAGGACAGCTTCAACCAGACCCAGGTGCATCACAGCATCGGCCTCGATTTCGCGGCCGGTATCCGCACCCTGATGCGCCAGGACCCGGACATCATCATGGTGGGTGAGATCCGCGACCTGGAAACGGCACAGATGGCGGTGCAGGCCGCTCTCACCGGCCACCTGGTGATCTCCACCCTGCACACCAACGATGCCCCCACCGCGGTTACGCGACTGCTGGATCTGGGGCTGCCGCACTACCTGCTGAAGTCCACCGTGCTTGGGGTTATGGCCCAGCGCCTGGTGCGCACCCTGTGTCCCAGTTGCAAGCGCAAGGCGGAAGTGAGTGACGAGGACTGGCAGGCGCTGGTAAAACCCTGGAAGGCACCCAAGCCGGAGGTGGTGTACCAGCCGGAGGGTTGCCTCGACTGTCGTAACACGGGCTACAAAGGCCGTCAGGGTATCTACGAAATTCTCCCGTTCACCGAGGCTGTACAGGCACTGGTGACGCACGATTGTGATTTGCAGCAGGTGCGTCGCCAGGGCATGCGCGAGGGCATGAACAGTTTGCGTCTCTCCGGTGCGCGAAAAGTGGCGGCGGGTATTACCACCGTACAGGAAGTGCTGCGGGTCGCGCCGCCGCCGGATATCTCTTTCTGATGCCGGCGTGGCGGTGAAACGCTTGCAAACTTTTTTTGTTGCGCCATAGTCGGGAAACCCGGTGTAAAACGGTTGACGATAAAAAGACTGAATAAAGGACTAATCAGATGGCGCTTGAATACGTATTACTGGATGTTTTTGCCGACGCTCCTTTCCAGGGAACCCAGATCCCGGTGGTGAACCTTGCTGGTCGCTCACTGGACGAGTTGGCAAAGAAGGCGATCGCGAGCGAATTCCAGCAGACGGAAACCGTGTTTATCGAGCCGGAAAAAACAGTCCCGGCCTGTGTATATAACAGCGCGGGCCAGCAGCGGTTCGGCGCCCATACCATTCTCGCGGTGTCCTTTATGGCATTTGAGCTGGGCCTGGCCAAAAGTGAAGGCAGCTTTGCCTCTTTCCTGCTGCAGCAGGACAGCGGACTGATCGAAAGCTTTATTGACGACAACGAAGGTAGCCCCGGTAATATCCAGTTTGCGCGTGTGCTGTCACCCACCGTGGATCGCTACACCCCGGAAGTGTCCCGCCTCGCCGCGGCACTGAATACCGGGGAAAAACATATTTCGTTCAGCAAGTACCGGCCCGCCGTAGTGAGTGTGGATACGCCGACCCTGATTGTGCCTTTTACCCGCCCCGAGCATGTCCTGGCTGCCAGTCTCAATCACGATCGCTGGGCGG
Organism: Microbulbifer hydrolyticus; assembly: GCF_009931115.1. Classification (NCBI taxonomy): domain Bacteria; kingdom Pseudomonadati; phylum Pseudomonadota; class Gammaproteobacteria; order Cellvibrionales; family Microbulbiferaceae; genus Microbulbifer; species Microbulbifer hydrolyticus. The sequence continues at coordinate 727,040 of NZ_CP047491.1, forward strand.
AATTACTGGGTGACATGTACACGTCGGAGCTGTTTCTGTTTGCACCTGGTTCGATTACCGGCGGTACAGAGTTTCACGGCCGCCTGCTGAACCCGAATCTGGCAAAAGACGTCTACCCGCCCATCGGCAATGTGATGCCGGAGTTTATCGCCTATCTTGCCGAGCAGCAGGAAACCGTCGCGGGCACCCACACATTTTCTGTGGATCGCGGCAGCGAGGACACTCGCAAGAGTGTGCTGCATGTGGAGTTTGATAAAAAGGCGGGCAAGGAAGTGCGCTGCCGCATCGGCGGCAAGGTGATCAAGATGGGAGAGGGCAAGCTGTTCTATTCCTGACCTTTGCTGGCAATAAACAGCAGCCAATAAAAAACCGCGCCGTTGCGCGGTTTTTTTATTGGCGAAGGGGTTATGCTGCCGGATCTTCCGTATCCTCCTGTTCCTCGCCTTCGGCGGTCTGTTCCTTTTCCTCCCGTTCCACTAGTACCAGGTCGTCGTGGCGTTTGTTCACCACGCGCTCGAAATCGTATTTGGCGATCTCGAAAACCTGTTCCCGGTCGTTCCGCCGCACATAGTATTTGTTGTCGGCCTGGGCGAAGTGATAGCGCAGCTCACCGCGCTCGGACTGCACCACGATTTCCGTTTCCTCGACATCGGGTATTTCCTCTGCGGGTGAGGTAACACGCAGTTTCTCCAGGGCGCTGGCGAGCTCGCGGGATTTTCCGGGATCAACCGCGGGCACAACGATTTCTTTGCCGTCGCTATTTGCCGTGGCAAATTTCCAGTTGTCACCATTTTTGCGCAGCTGATAGTCCGGTCCCTCGATACGCTCGATATCGCCGGCGGCCAGCAGGGTTTTATCCAGCCAGCTGCCCGCGTTTTCCGGCAGGTCGAAGCTGTTTAGCTCCACCGCATAGATGGCGTCGTCATCGGCGCGGCGCACATGCACCTTGCGGAAACCCGGTGAGGTACCTACAAGCAACTCCGCAGTCGGCGTGTCACCGTCCGTGGTGTACAGCTTGAGGTGTTTGCGGAATTTGTCTTCCGCTACTTCAAAGCGCTCGCGCGCGCTGTTGCTGGTGGCCACCGGCCAGTTGCCTTTGAGCGCAGTGAGTTTTGCGAGCAGAGTATCGAGCTTGTCGCTGTCGACCGGCAGATCGTGCAGGTCCGGCAGCTGCCACTGGCCGTCTTTTTTCACCAGCGTCACACGTTCGTCGTCGCCGGCAATTTCCAGTCGCTTGAGCGCATCGGTTTTGGTCTGCACCAGTTGGGTCTGTTGTGCCTGCGCCTGATTGCGTGCGCTTGTATTCCAGAACAGGCCCGCGGCCAGTACCAGCTGCAGTGCCAGCACGCCGCTCAATGCCATTTGCAGATTTTTCATATTACGGTTCCTCCTCAGCCGGCCAGCAGCTGCTGGTAGCGCTGCTGGCGGGCGCGACTGCGCAGGGTCTGGATAAGGGCGACGATGCCCAGCGCCAGCAGTGCGCAGATATAGTTCAGGGTTTCCCAGAACAGACGGCTGTCCTGCTCCATGGGCGGCAGGGTGCGGTTGAAGTGGCCGCGGGCGCGGATGCCGAGCAGGCCTGCGTCCTCAAGAGACCAGTCGACGCTGTTGGCCGCCAGTTGCAGGGTGTTGAGGTAGTCGCCGCCCGCGGCCGCGCCGCTCATGCGCACCACCTGATCGCGCAGGAAGTCATTCGACGCGAACAGGATGATGCGCGCGGACTCCGGCGAACGGCTGATCTGGCTGGGCAGGTTTTCCAGTTTGGTGGCGTCACTCGCGCTGTCGGCTTCGCCTTCGGGCTGCTCTTCTGGTTGTTGTGCCAGCGGCGAGGGTTTGCCGGCGAAGTAGGAATCAAAGCGTCCGGCACTCACCACACCCAGCAGCTGCGACGCGCGCTCGCCCTCCGGGGTGAAGGCGCTGATCTGCCCGTCCACATAGCGCGGCATCACGCTGGTACTGCTGGACAGCCAGGACTCCTCCGAGCTGTGCAGCAGCGGGGTGATGGTGCGCTGTGCAGACTTCTCGTCGTCCACACGGATCGGCGAGGCCCAGCTCAGGGTGGCCTGGGGCAGGTTACCGGTGATGGGGTTGTCGGCGTTCAGGCCGTCGCCGCGCACGTCGATAAAGTAGGGGTAGTCCAGCATGCGCAGTTCCTGCAGCTGGAAACCGCCCACATTGCGGGTGACCGGCACCGGGAAGGCACTGTTCTGTGGGTCCAGCACCAGTTGGTTGTCCACCTTCAGGCCCATGTGTTCGAGCCAGGGTTCCAGGCCGCTGTTGACCCGATTCAGGCTCAGGCTGCGGTTGGACAGGTTGGCGCTGTAGGGGGAGGTGGCGGCAATCACGGTGCCACCTTGCATCAGGAACTGGTCCACCGCATACAGGGCTTTTTCGCTCAGGTTGCGCGGCGCCAGAAGCATCAGGATATCCGCGTTGCCGGACACGCGACCATCGCTCAGGTCCTCGCGCTCCACGTTCAGCTCGGCGCCGAGCAAGGTTTCCAGCTGGCTGAAGCGGGCACCACCACCCATCCCCCGGCTGAAATCGTCTGCGGGTGTCACCAGTGCGACGGTCTTGGTAAAGCCGCTGGCAAAGCGCTTGATGCCCGCTTCCAGGTTGCGCTCGAAAGTGTCCGCGCTGAGGTCGTCCAGCGGGATTTGCACGATCTGCTCATCGCGGGCGAGGGTCAGGTAGAAATAGAAGGGGCGGCCGACCAGGCTCGCGGCCATGGGCTGGAAGCCATAGTCCTCGGCAATCTGCTGCGCCACCACACCGCCATCCGCTTGCGGGTCGATGAACTCGACGCTCAGGCGATCACCGGCGTCCGCCTGTATTTTTTCCACGGATTCACGGATGGTCTGCTTGAACTCCGCCAGCTGTTCGGGCAATTGCTCGTCGGCGGAAACATAGGCGGTAAACGTCAGCTTGCCCTGCACCGTGTCGAACAGGTTGCCCTCGCTCTGGTAGCTCTGCAGGACTTTCTTGATCGCGCGGGTGAGGTCGTACTCCGGGTTGCGCAGTTGCACGTCGATGTCCGCCTCGCGCTCTGCATTCACCTCGATCAGGTCGCGGAAGCCCAGTACCTCGTACTCGTCGCCGTACTGCACCAGCACATCGAAATAGGAGCTGACGATGGAAGCCTGGTAGCGGTCCGCCACCTGGAAGGGCACCGGTGCGATACCGTATTTGCGGTTGGCTTCTTCCTCCAGTTCCGGCTCCTGTGTCGGGTCAATGATCTCCACCCGCACGCGGCCGTCGCCGGCCACCTCGTACTCCCGCAGCAGGTCGCGCATCTGCGGTACCAGCGGGGCGAGCAGCGGATGGGTTTTGCCGCTGAAATAGCCGCGGATCAGCAGCGGTTCCTGCAGCTGGTTGAGGTACTGCTCGGTGGCCGGGGAGATGGAATACAGGTTGCCCTCGGTCACATCCGCGCGCAGGGATTTCAATTGCCCCAGCCACAGGTTGGCGCCCAGGGCATTGACCACCAGCAGCGCGGTAACCGCGTGCCAGGCGCGGCGATGCTGGCGGTCGCCGCTGGCGGCCCAGCGCTCGCGCTCCAGTACCAGGGTGTTGAGGGCCAGGAACACCGCGCACAGGCTCAGGTAGTAGTAGAGGTCCGGCAGGTCGATGACGCCGCGGGTGATGGCATCAAAGCGCGCACCGGTGCTGAGACTGCGCAGCCACTCGCCGGCGCTGTTGCCGAAAAAGTCGGTGAGCAGCGGTGTGCCGATCAGATAGAACACTCCGCACATGGCGGAAGCCACGATCAGGCTGACGATCTGGTTGCTGGCGCGGGCGGAGACGAACAAGCCGATGCTGAGATACGCCGCACCCAGTAAAAAGGTGGCAAGATAGCCGGCCCACACCGGTCCCCAGTCCAGCTCGCCGATCAGCGCCACGGTGATCGGCAGCGGCAGGGTGATGGCCAGCGCAATACCGAGCAGTACAAGGCAGGCGACAAATTTGCCCACCACAAACTGCCACAGGGGCGCGGGCTGGGTGAGGATATGTTCCAGGGTGCCCTTGGCGCGCTCGTCGCTCCACAGACGCATGGTGAGTGCGCTACTGAGGAATATCAGCAGCAGCGGCATCCACTCGAACAGCGGGCGCACGTCGGCGATATTGCGGGCAAAAAAGGCCTCGCCCCAGAAAAACACGAACAGGCTTACCGCGGCAAAGGTGGCGAGAAACAGATAGGCCACCGGCGAGGCGAAAAACAGGGTGAGCTCTTTGGCGGCGACGCGCTGCATCAGCTGCTTGCCGCTGACCGGGGGCGTGTTACGGGGATTGTTATCAGGCCGCATTATCCAGTGCCTCCGTTTTTTCGTCTTTGCTGTTTTCATTTACCTGGCGGAACAGGCTTTCCAGGTCCCGCTGTTCCGGCTGCAGGCGATAGAGCTCGCCGCCGGCGGCGATCAGGGTGCGGGCGATCACCGCGCTGGCACTGCGCAGGTTGGCGTCCTCATTAAGCAGGATGCGGAACTGCCCGGCGCTCTTCTGTGGCTCGATGCGCTCTATGCCGTCTTCCTTGCCGAGGCGGCCGAGGACTTCGCGGGCGTCGGTGGCGGAGGTTTCAAGCAGGATGCTGTTGGCGCGGCGCAGCTGGTCGAGGTTTTCGTCCACCGCGAGGCGGCCGCGGTGGATGATCAGCACGCGGTCACACAGGGCTTCCACTTCCTGCATGATGTGGGTGGAGAGGATGACGGTGGCTTCGCGGGCGATGTCTTTGATCAGTGCGCGCATCTGCCGGGTCTGTGTGGGATCGAGGCCATTGGTGGGCTCATCCAGGATCAGCAGGCGCGGACGCCCGAGAATGGCCTGGGCGACGCCGACGCGCTGTTTGTAACCGCGCGACAGGGTGTGGATGCGCGCGTGCAGTTTGTCCGCCAGTTCGGTGGCTGTGAGGGCGCGGCGGATTTCGTCGATTTTTTCCTGGCCGTCGAGGCCTTTTAGTGAGGCGGCGTAGTCGAGGTAGTCGGCGACGGTCATTTCGCCATACACCGGCAAGTTCTCTGGCAGGTAGCCCAGTTGCCGTTGCAGGGTTTTGGGCTTGTCGGCCATGCTGATGCCATCAATCTTTACGCTGCCGGTATCCGGTTCGAGATAGCCGGAGAGCATTTTCATGATGGTGGTTTTACCGGCGCCGTTGTGGCCGAGCAGGCCGACAATTTCGCCTTTGCCAATATTAAAACTGACGCCGTCTACGGCTTTGAAGTCGCCATAGCAACGGCTGAGGTGGGTGACTTCCAGCACCTTGTCCTCCTTTTGATTTGGTTGTCAGGGGGTGGTGGTAAAACTTCGGGGTTTTAATCAGCTCCGTGGCGGCGCCGCTGTCCGGTACAGCTTTGCGAGACACGCGGTGAACCCTTCCATGGGGCTCTGCACCGCCATCCATGGCGGTGAAGGTCTCGCAAAGCTGTACCGGACATCGACGCCTTCGCGCGAAGTGATGTGATACTTTTTCGAAAGTGATTACGGCGGCGGACGCGAGATGGGCAGGTAGATAGGCACGCGTCGCATGGGGCAGCGACAGGTTGCCGCGGCCCGGGGGAGATAGAGAAACTGGTGATGATTCGTGTAATCAGTCGAAATAGTCATGCTCGTAAAACGGGTCGGCCCGCAATAAAAACAAGGTTCAGACGAAAGATCGTTGGGTGTTGATCGTGGCTTAGATAGGGCCGGTTTGGAAAAGTTCAAGGCGCGGATCTGCACCGGTGAGGAATCCGGTGACGGCCGGTGTACACTTTGGGTTTCGCCGCTTTTTTGTGGCCACTAAACTCGCCGTTCAGGATTTAGATGGAGTCGCCCATGTCATTGATGGAATTCTGCCCGCCACAGCATCAGACACTGTTCACCCAGCGTTGGGAGGATTGGTGCGCCGCGGTGGGGGCGGAGCAGGTGGCGGCGGTTGAGGCGTTGTTGGATGACGGCAATAGCCTGGCGTTGTCGCGGGGGTTGTCGCGGGGATTGGTGCGCACGTTTGTGGGCTCGGATTTCTTTGTGCAGCAGTGCAGTCGGCACCCGGAATGGCTGGCGGGCTTTGTCGGGCAGGAGGATTGCGGCCTGAGCGCACCGGAGCTGGCGGAAATTGAATCGGAAGAGCAGCTGGAAAAAGTGCTGCGAAATCTGCGTAACCGGGTTAATGCCGAGGCGGTCTGGCGGGATTTTGCCGGGCAGTGGGATATTCCCGCCGCCTGCGGGCGGCTGACCGAGCTGGCGGAGGTGTGTATCCAGTGTGCGCTGGACTGGCACCGGGGGAAGATGGTCGAGCGCCATGGTGAGCCGCGCAACAGAGATGGGGACATCCAGCCGATGGTGGTGCTGGGGATGGGCAAGCTGGGGGCGCGGGAGCTGAACCTGTCTTCGGATATCGATCTGATTTTTGCCTACCCGGAGCCGGGGCAGAGTGATGGCGAGAAGCCACTGGAAAATCAGGCCTGGTTCCAGCGCCTGGGGCAGCGTCTGATCAAGTCTCTGGATGCGGTTACCGCCGACGGCTTTGTATTCCGTGTGGATATGCGCCTGCGCCCCTACGGCGACAGCGGACCGCTGGTGAGCCATTACGCCGCGCTGGAGGATTACTACCAGACCCAGGGGCGGGAGTGGGAGCGCTACGCGATGATCAAGGCGCGCCCGGTCGCCATGAGCGGTGAAGGCGCCGCGGACGCCGCGGAGGAGCTGATGGAGTTGCTGCGGCCGTTTACTTACCGGCGCTATATCGATTTCAGTGTGATTGACGCGCTGCGCGAAATGAAAACCCTGATCCAGCGCCAGGTGCGCGCGCGTGGCCTGATCGATAATATCAAGCTGGGTCGCGGCGGCATCCGCGAAGTGGAATTTATCGCCCAGGCGTTCCAGCTGATCCGCGGCGGGCGCGAGCCGGATCTGCGGGTGCGCAATATTCTCAAGGTGTTGCCGCTACTGGAGCTGGGCGGCCATTTGCCCGAGGGTGCGGCACAAGAGCTGCGCGATGCCTACCTGTTGTTGCGCCGGGTGGAGCACGGGCTGCAGGCGGAAAAGGACCAGCAGACCCAGACCCTGCCGCCGGAACCGGAACGCCGTGAGCAACTGGCGTTCGCCCTTGGTTATGACCAGTGGTCGGAGCTGGAAAGTGAGCTGGTGGCAGCGCGTGCACACATTGAGCGCGAGTTTGATGAGGTGATTGCACCACCGGAAGAGAGTGGTGAGATCACCAGCTCCGATAACTGGGATATGCTCTGGGCCAGCTGCGAGCGGGACGAGGAGCGCGATAACTGGCTGGAGCAGTTGCACGAGGCCGGTTTCCAGCCAGCGGCGAAGGCGCTGGAGGCTCTGGCGAACCTGCACGGTGATCGTATTGTGGCGGCACTGCCCGCCGCCGGCCGCCAGCGGCTGGACCAGACCATGCCGCTGTTGCTGGCTGCGGCATCCGAGGTGAGTGAGCCTTTACTGGCACTTGAGCGGGTGTTGCCGCTACTGCGCTCTATTCTCCGCCGCAGTGCCTATCTGGTGCTGATTAATGAAAATCCGCCGGTGCTGGCACAGCTGCTGCGCCTGTGCAGCGCTTCACCGTGGATCGCTGATCTTCTGGCGCGCCATCCGATCCTGCTGGACGAAATGCTCGACCAGCGTCGCCTGCTGCAGCCTTCCACAGCGCAGGATATTGCCGACGATCTGCGCCAGCACATGCTGCGGGTAGACCCCGAGGACCTGGAAGCGCAGATGGAGGCCCTGCGTCATTTCAAGCAGGGCCAGAGTTTGCGAATCGCCGCACAGGAGGTCACCGGCGCGCTGCCGCTGATGAAAGTGAGCGACTCGCTCACCTGGCTTGCGGAGGCGATTCTGCAGCAGGCGCTGACGCTGGCGTGGCAGCAGGTGACGGAAAAGCACGGTATGCCTGAAGGCGCCAGTGCAGAGGATATGCGCTTCACCATTGTGGCTTATGGCAAGCTCGGGGGGCTGGAATTGGGGCATGGTTCGGACCTCGATATTGTGTTTGTGCACGACGCCGAGACACATCAATACACTGATGGCGAGCGATCCATCGACAACCTCAGTTTCTACACCCGCCTCGCCCAGCGCCTGATTCATATCCTGCAGACGCGCACCCTGAGTGGCCCCCTGTATGAGGTGGATACCCGTCTGCGTCCGTCTGGGAATTCCGGACTGCTGGTGACGTCCCTGGCGGCATTTGAAAAGTACCAGCGTGAGAGTGCCTGGACCTGGGAGCACCAGGCACTGGTGCGTACGCGACCGGTAGCGGGCAGCGAGCGCCTCGGATTGGCGTTTGAGTCCCTGCGTAAACAGCTGCTGTGTGCCGCGCGCGATGAACAGAAATTGCGTGAAGAGGTGGTGGAAATGCGCAATAAGATGCGTGCACACCTCGATAAGAGCAATGATCGACAATTCGATCTCAAGCACGGCTCCGGTGGTATTGTCGATATCGAATTTATGGTTCAATATGCCTCATTGGCCTGGGCGCAGCGCGCCCCTTCAATCGTGCGGTATACCGACAATATCCGCATTCTTGAAAGTCTCACCGAGGCGGGCCTGATGCCGGCCCACCAAGCCGCGCATTTGATCGACGCCTACAAAGCCTACCGATCAGAAGGTCATCGCCTGGCATTACAACAGCGGCCAGGAGTTGTATCCGGTGACCAATTCGAAGCGGAAAGAAAGACCGTTGAAACAACTTGGCAGCAGATGCTGGGCTAGACCGCTCCCGAAGGGAGGCAGGTGCCCGGTGATACCGGCTGCCCGATTAAACTGTTTTTCACCTGGCTCTGTGCTGTAGGAGCCAGCCTGCTGGCGAACTGAATCGATCTTCCCCTTCAAGGGCTCGACCATCCTCCCCAGGCCGCTCCTACAGAGTGCGTTAATAGATTTCTTGTAGGAGTTTCCCATGTCTTTTGCCGATAGAGACGGCGTTATCTGGTTTGACGGTGAATTGGTTCCCTGGCGCGATGCGCGGGTTCACGTGCTCACCCACACTCTGCACTATGGTATGGGCGTATTTGAGGGCGTGCGCGCCTACCAAACCGCCGATGGCGGCACCAGCATCTTTCGTCTGAATGAACACACCCGTCGCCTGTTCCGTTCCGCCAAGATCATGAACATGCCGATGCCCTTTGACGAGGAGCAGCTCAACGAAGCCCAGCGCCTGGTAGTGCGTGAAAACGGCCTCAAGGAAGCCTATTTGCGCCCGATGGTGTTTTACGGATCCGAAGGTATGGGGCTGCGTGCCGACTCCCTGCAGACTCATGTGATTGTTGCTGCCTGGGAATGGCCGAGCTATATGACCCCGGAAGCCCGCGAGCTGGGTATCAAGGTCAATACCTCTTCCTACACCCGCCATCACGTGAATATCTCCATGTGCAAGGCGAAGGCCAACGGCAATTACATCAACTCCATGCTGGCGCTGCAGGAAGCCATCCGCAACGGCTGCGAAGAAGCGCTGTTGCTGGACCCGGAAGGCTATGTGGCGGAAGGTAGCGGTGAGAACTTCTTCCTGGTGAGTGATGGCGTCATCTACACCCCGGAACTGACTTCCTGCCTGGACGGCATCACTCGCGCCTCGGTGATCCAGCTGGCCAGTGAATGCGGCTACCGGGTAGTGGAAAAACGCATTACCCGCGACGAGGTCTACATTGCCGACGAAGCCTTTTTCACCGGCACCGCCGCGGAAGTACTCCCGATCCGTATGCTGGATGGCCGCACCATCGGCGCTGGCCGTCGCGGCCCGATCACCAAGCGCTTGCAGCAGCTGTATTTTGACTCGGTGCAGGGCAAGAGTCAGGCGCATATGGGCTGGCTCAGCGATGTGCACGAAACCTGTGAAGCGGTAGCGGCCTCCGCTTGACCGGAGTGCCTGCAACAAGCGCAGATAGAAAGGGCGGATACCGAAAGGTCTCCGCCCTTTTTTATGTATGCAGTCTGAGAGCCCGTCCCTGGAGGCACCAATACTTATCCCTTAGAATGGACGTATCCGTTACAGAATATATCGAGTAACCGCACTGGGCGGGACAGGTTTCACCCTATGTTTTCGTATTTTATGAAGAAGCGGCTGCGCAAGCATGACGTGGTCAACAACCGCAAGCTGGAGTCCATTCTGCGGGTGCAGCTGTTGCAGCAGCAGTCACTCACCAGTACTGAGATGGGGGTGGGGAATGACAAGGAGCACAATATTGTCGTATCCCTGACCTCGTTCGATCGTCGAATCCACAACGTAGTGTATGCGGTAGAAAGCGTGTTCCAGCAGTGGGTAAAGCCGGATGCGGTGGTGTTGTGGTTGTCAAAGGAGCAGTTCCCGGAGGGACAGCTGCCGGAAAGCCTGGTGCGCCAGCAGAAGCGCGGCCTGCAGGTTTTTTATATCGAGGATCTCGGGCCCTATACCAAGTATTTTTACGCGTTCGACAAGTTTCCCGACAGCCTGATCATCACCGTCGACGACGACACCCTGTACCCGCCGGATATGATCGACCAGCTGTACCGCGCGTGGCTGCGCAATCCGGACTGGATCCACTGTCACCGCGCGCACCTGATGCGGCTGGACAAGCAGGGCAAACTCAAGTCCTACGACGACTGGGGTTCCGACTGGCGCTGGCGGGATTTCGACGGCGAGCCTTCGCCACTGGTATTCCCCACCGGGGTTGGCGGGGTGCTGTATTTCCCCGGCTCCCTGCACCCGGATGCCTTCGACAAGGAAAAATTCCAGAAACTCTGCCCCAATGCCGATGATGTCTGGTTGAAGGCCATGAGCCTGAAGCAGGGGACCCCCTGCGCCCGTCTGGCGGACCCGCGCGACTGGTCCAGTCGATTCTTTACCGTGGGCGGGACCCAGGAAGTGGCCCTGCGCAAGGAGAACTGGCGCTCCAAAGGCGGTAACGACTGCAAGATTCGGGATGTGTTTGAGTATTACGATCTGTACAAATTACTAAAGTAATTTGGTGACAGTCAGAAGGCCTGTAAGGCTGAGAAGGTCGACGAGAAGGTCGACGAGAAGGTTACACCCGGTAGCGGCACCGCCACCGGGCTAGATTCGAAGCTCAAACTAAGCCCGACGTTGTTACATGTTGCTTGATACCTGCGGACGACCCACGCAGTAGTATTCAAACCCGGCCTCCGCCATGTCCAGCGGGTGGTACAGGTTGCGGCCGTCGAACACCACCGGCTCGGCCAGGCTGCTGCGCACGGTGTTGTGATCCAGCGACTTGAACTGCTGCCACTCGGTGGCAATGATCAGCGCATCGGCACCGGACAGGGCGCTGTCGCGGGTACCGCACAATTGCAGCTCATTGCGGTTGCCGTAAATGCGTTCACACTCCTGCATCGCCTCCGGGTCAAAGGCGCGCACTTTGGCGCCCATCTCCCACAGGTTTTCCATCAGCACACGGCTTGGCGCCTCGCGCATATCGTCCGTATTCGGCTTGAACGAGAGTCCCCACAGGGCAAAGGTCTTGCCGGAGAGGTCCTTGCCGTAGCGCGCCACAATCTTGTCCAGCAGGTAGTGCTTCTGGGTATGGTTGCGCTCTTCCACCGCATTCAGCACCTTCGGATCCAGGCCGAGCTGTGCGGCGGTGGTTTTCAGGGCCTGCACATCTTTCGGGAAGCAGGAGCCGCCGTAGCCAATGCCCGGGTAGATAAAGTGGTAACCGATACGCGGGTCTGAGCCAATACCCTGGCGCACGGACTCGATATCCGCACCCACGCGGTCGGCAATCACTGCCATCTCGTTCATAAAGCTGATCTTGGTGGCGAGCATGCAGTTGGCCGCGTACTTGGCCAGCTCCGCACTGCGCACGTCCATCACGATTACCTTGTCGTGATTGCGGTTGAACGGGGCATATAGCTGGCGCATTTTCTGCTCGGAGGCATTCTCCGAGGTGCCGATGATGATGCGGTCCGGCTTCATGCAGTCTGCTACCGCGGAGCCTTCCTTCAGGAATTCCGGGTTCGAGATGACATCGAACTCCAGATTCAGCGCGTTGCGCGCTTGCAGCGTGCGTGTGATTTCTTCGCGCACCTTGTCTGCAGTACCTACCGGTACCGTCGATTTATTGATGATGTATTTTTTGCCTTCCATGTGCTCGGCAATGGTGCGGGCAACCGTGAGTACATAGCGCAGGTCGGCAGAGCCATCCTCGTCGGGCGGTGTGCCAACAGCGATAAAAATCAGCTCACCGTGGGCGACGCCATCTGCAGCACTGGTGGAGAAGGTCAGGTTGCCCGACTCGTTGTTGCGCTTTACCAGTGGTTCCAGGCCCGGCTCGAATATCGGGATATGGCCCTGCTTCAGTCGCTCGATCTTGTTTTCATCGATGTCGATGCAGGTGACCCGATGACCCGCTTCCGCGAGTACGGCGGCCTGTACGAGCCCCACATAGCCGGTACCAAAAACGGTAACGTTCATGATCTCTTCTCCAATACTCTTCTTGCTGTGTTACCAAAATGGGCTGGCAATAACCGGCGCTCTGGTGAACGGTAAATGCTATCAATGACGGGTGTCTTGTCGTGTAGCCTTGGACGGCTACCTGACCCACACGTAGTCGTGACTGAACTTCGACTCTGTTGCCGCCTCCACAATATATTGGGCGAACAGGGTATTGTTTATTTCCCTGTGGAAAAACGCCCTGCAATTTCCGGCCCAGTGACGACGCCTGGCGTCATCCTGGTGAAAGTCCTGAAGCCGGGCCAGCAGGGAGCGCTCATCGTCGAAATAGACCAGGGTCTCCTGCGGCATAAAGTCATCGAAGGCTGCCGCAGAATGCGTAAACACGAGCAGGCCGTTACCTGCCATCTGCGCAATACGGGCGGAAGAGTACCATTGAAAGCCCTCCTGCCTGTTCAGGTTCAGTCCCATTTTACTGCGCGCCAGCTTGCGGTCGTAATCCAGTCCCCACAGGGCGGGTTGGTCGAACAGGCCCGGAGTATGGAAGCGGAATCCCTCCGGTAACTGCTCCCTGAGCTGGGAAACCAGCTGGCCGCGCTCGGTATGCTGCCGCGAATTGCTGCAGAATAGCAGGTCGGCTTCGAGCGCGGCATCGTCGCCGGCGATGGCGCTGACGTCGGCGCATTCAACGCTGGGGTCGACCGGGTTTGGCATGTGCCAGAGCCTGGCGCGGTTACCGGCAAATCGTGTTAGCTCCCCGGGACCGGTGGAGACAAACATGGCGTCGGCAATTTCGCAGCGTTTCTCGATATTCGCCGCATTGCGCGGCACAAACAGAGGGTCGTTATTACACGCTGCCAGGATGATGCCGGGGTGCCGGCGGCGGATCTCGGCAAATGTCGCATTGTCGATCAGGTCGCAGTGGCCGAAGACGACCAGCTCCGGCTGGAATGCGTCCACTGTCTGCAGCAGCCGCTGGTTGGTCTTCTTCCTGCCGAACTCGCGGATGCCCAGCGGGGCCTCGAACTTCGCGACATCGCGATCGCTGAAGGCGAGCACATTGTGTCCAGCGCGAATCAGGCCGGTGTAGAGCTTGAGCGCCCAACTCACGCGGATATAGCCGTACTTGCGGTGCTGGTGGTTATCGACGTGAAGAATGCGCATAGGGAAAGTAGCACCAGCGGTAACGGCGAAAATTCTCGGTGCCCGGCATTATACTGCCGGGCACCCACGGTTCAATTGCCTGTGCGGCGGCGCCGGCTGGTGGAGTCCTGTATTCCGTCCGGTGGCTGGGGTAGGATTCTGGCATTCTCACAGCGGGCGTGTAGCACCGGGATAAGACCATATCCGGTGGCGGCACCATCGCCCGGCTTGGTAAGTGAACGGTATCTGGGATCATGGGGGCAGCATTGCTGACAATCTGGCGTTTTATGGATGGCAACCGCGCCCACGAAAAGCAGAGCGCGGCGCTGGTCAGCGGGCTCGGTGCGGTGCTCGGTGCGGACCGGATCGAGTGCTGTGATATCTCCTGCGAAGATGTGCGCATGCCCCTTTGGGGAAGACCGCCGGAGCGTCTCGTGCAACTGCCGGCCCCCGACTTCATTCTCGGTGCCGGCCATCGCAGCCACTGGCCGGTACTGCGTGCCCGCCGACTGTTCGGTGGGCGCAGCGTGGTGATCATGAAGCCGAGCCTGCCTCTTGCGTGGTTCGATTTTGTGGTTGTGCCCGAGCACGACCGGCCGCCGCCGGTGCACAATGTCATTCTCACCCGCGGTGCCCTCGCCGAACCGCTCCCCGACTTCCCATCTGACCCCAACCGCGCACTGCTGCTACTCGGGGGACCGAGCAAACACTTCCACTGGGATGCGGCAAAAGTCTCGGCGGTGGCTGGCCGGCTGCTGAAGCAACCCCGGCAGTGGGTGGTAGCCGACAGTCGCCGCACCCCACAGGACAGCCTGGCCCAGCTCGCCGGTACCGGTGCCGAGCTCTACCCGTGGCAGCAGTGTTCCCCTGACTGGCTCGCCGAACAGATGGCGCGGGCCGGGCAGATATGGGTCACCGGCGACAGTGTATCGATGATCTTTGAGGCACTGCAGAGTGACGTGCCAGTAGGGGTTATCGCCATGCCCAGCCGTAATCCACGCAATAAAATTCGCGCGGCAGTGGACCGACTTCTGGACGAGGGGCTGCTCACGGACCGGGTGGATGTCGACCTCCAGGGCACCGGCCCGCGCTCCCCGCTGGCCCAGCAGGTTATGTGTGCACAGGCGCTTCTGCGACGCAGTGGCTGGAGTGGGGCACCGCTGAGGTTTGCCGGGGAGGCCATGTGATACTCATTACCACGCAGAGTTTCCCCCCGGATCGCGGTGGCATCGAGGGCCTGATGAGTGGCCTGGCGGACGCACTTTGCGCGGAAGGGTGCGATGTCACCGTGCTGGCGGACCAGGCTGCTGCATCGGAACCGCCACACCCCTGTGCGTACCAATTGCGTCGCTTTGCCGGCTTGAAGCCCTGGCGCCGCTGGCGCAAGGCGGTGGCCGTGCGGGCCGCGATCAATGCCGGCGGGGTAACGGGCGTATTCGCAGATTCATGGAAAAGCGCTGAAAAGCTTGGTGCGCTGAGCGTGCCTGTGGCGGTACTGGCGCACGGAATGGAATTTCCCGCCCACCCGTCGGCGCGCAAAGCGGCACGTATCCGCCGTGTTGTCGGCGATGCCGACACGGTGATCGCCAATTCCTCTTATACCGCGGGTTTGGTGCGCCCCTATTTACAGGGTAAAACTCGCCTGGTGGTGATTAACCCTCCCATAGGTCCCCAGCCCCCGGCAGTGGACGAACAACTGGCTGCGCTGCGCACGCGCCTGGGTCGCAAGTCTCCCGTTTTGGCAACGGTTGCGCGGCTGGAACCGCGCAAGGGTGTGGATATGGTGATCCGCGCGCTGCCTGCAATCCGGCGAACATTCCCCGAGGTGTCCTACCTAGTCGCGGGCGCCGGTGGTGATCGCGAGCGCCTGGAAAACCTTGCCAGTGAGCTGGGTGTGTCGGAGTGTGTACATTTCCTCGGCGCTGTGAACGATGCACAAAAAGCCGCAGTTTATGCACTGGCGGACCTGTTTGTGATGCCGGTACGACGCGAGGGAGACTCGGTGGAAGGTTTTGGTATCGTTTACCGCGAGGCCAACTGGTACGGGCTTCCGGTGCTCGCCGGGCGTGATGGTGGTGCCGTGGATGCGGTGGCCGAAGGTGAAACCGGAGCGCTGTGTAATGGTGCGGATCTGAGCGAAGTCACAGCCGCTATTCTGGAGCTGTTGGGCAACGAGCGGGAGCGGCAAACCATGGCGTTGCGGGCTGCCGAGGTCGCGCGCGGTCCGGCGCAGTGGAAAGCATCGGTGCGGGAATTTCTTGCCGCACTGGAACCGTCCACCTGATTCGGTCGTTACCCGCTCTACGCAGCAAACTGTTGTTAAAGCTGTTGTTAAATCAGTTGTTAAAGACGCTCGGCCTTTTTCCACGGAATGCTGCGGTCGGAAATTTCCCAGTGTATGCGCTTCCACATCCGCTCGATTCGCCGCTCGATATAGCGCCGCCGGGACACCGCAAAGTACTCCGGCAGAGGCAGGAACGCTGCATGACCGAGGCCATCCACCAGGTACAGTTCCTGTTGCCCTCGGCGCGGAACCACCACCAGGTTGTGTGGTAGCAAGTTTTTGGTAAGTACCCCTGTGGCGCGCAGCCATTGTGAGAACCGCTCCAGAGCGCCGCGGATGGTGTCATCCAGTCCGATATTCTTGAGGTAGGCTTCCAGTGTCATGGCGGGAGAGCCGCTGTCGTCCAGCAGTAATTCCGACACTGCTCCGGGCCCTTCGCTGGTCTCGCTCATCCCGTACCAGCGCGGTAAATGCGCCCATACCGGGCTGTCAACGGGCGCATTACGCAGGACCTTCTGTTGGTAGCCTGCGACCTCCCGCGCGTTGTCATCGAAATGGCTGTCATGGGCCAGCGCCTTGTACCAGGCGGCCCGTCGGCGAAGTTCCACAAGTCTGCCCGGCAACATGACTTTGACACAGCGACCGGGAAAATCCGGGTGCCGGTAGCAATGGCGGTTACCGCCGGAGGCAAAAGGTTTGCTGTTGCTCAGGTCAATCAAATGGGTGGTCCCGTATTTTGCTTCTGTTCGAGCAGTCGTTGGTAGAGTGCCAGGGTTCTTCGCGCCTGCTCCTGAAGGGTAAACTCCGTCGCCAGGCGGGGGCGTGCTGGAGCCTGAAGCAGCTCGACGGTTTTTTCCAGCAGTCGGGCCTGGTTTCCCCTCTCCACAAGGCCATCGGGAAAACAGGCGTGCAGGGACTCAGCTGGCCCGCCAACGTTGTAGCCAATAACCGGACATTCCATGGCCAGCGCCTCGATCACGGTGCGCCCGAAGGGCTCCGGTTTACTGGACAGGTTGTACACCAGGGCGGCATGCCGGTACCACTCGCGGATATCACTGCGGTGGCCGGCAAAGGTAATCCTGTCGACTACGCCATGTTCTGTCGCAAGTGCACGTAGTTCCGCTTCATAGTGATGTTTGTTTTTTTCTGCTCCACCAATGATGATGCCCTGGATATCACTTTGTCGCTTGGTCAACACGGCAATCATACGAATGAAGTCTTCCTGTCCTTTCCAGCGGCTGAGCCTTCCGGGGAGCACCAGCCAGCGGCGATCGCGCAGTTCCGGGAACTCTCCCAGGGTACCCTCCAGCCAGTCTGCAGGCTCGGGAATATCCGTAGAAAACTCTGTGGTGTCCACGCCGCGATAAATCACTTCCGGCGGCGCGCGAAGGTCGGCAGCATAATTGCCGAGCAGGTAGTCTTTGACGCAATCGGAGATGGCGATGACCTGCTCGCTGCGGGCCATTATTGCGCTGTAGCGGTTGATCGAATACAGGCCGTGGGCGGTACTGACCAGGCGTGGACGGGTAGCGGCGTCGAGTTTTTTCCAGGCCAGGTATGTGAGCCACGCGGGTACGCGAGAGCGCACGTGGACTATATCGGGTTGTAGGCTGCGGAACAGTCGGCGCAACGGGCGAACCTGTAGCAGGCTGGTCAGGGACTTTCTGTGTACCGGCAGTGAAATGTGTCGGCTGCCCTCCATTTCGAGCTGTTCAACCAGGCGGCCACCGCTGGAAATAACGATGGAATCGTGACCGCCTTGAACCAGCGCGCGGGCCATATCCAGGGTGCCGCGTTCTACGCCGCCGGCATTCAGGGCAGGTAGCAACTGGATAACTTTCAACGCGCGATTCCCCCGCTCCAAACTACGTTGGTCAAACGGGGGATTATAGGGGACAGCGTGGGTGAATACAGGTGTGGGTGATGATGGATCAGGGTTTCCCTGTCGTTGCCGCCTGTTGCCGCTTTGCTGCCCACAACTGCGTTAGCAGGCCTCCGCCCACCACGGCCATCACAAAGCGGCCGCTATCGTAGAACAGGTAGGACTCGAACAGGTTTATGACGCCAAAAAATACCGTAAAAGACAGGCAGAACACCACATTGCTACCAGAGACTAGGCCTGCGCGGTAGTAGCGCAGGCAACGGTTGACCAGCCAGTAAACCAGTGCGCCGAGCAGTAAAAGGCCAAGCAGGCCAAAATTTACGGTCAGGTCCAGGTAGCTGTTATGCAGGTGGCCAAAATTCTTTTTGATCTCATCGGGAAGGTTGTTCGAGTAATCGAAGATCAGGCTACGGCCGTTGCCTCCCCAGCCCACCAGTGGCCGCTGGGCGATCCACTGCAGTGATTCCGCCCAGGTGCGAATACGGATTCCCGCACTGGAAAAGGGGAGGTTCTCCAGATCGCCCTGCTGTACCAGTGCGATGGTCTTTTGCTCCGCTTCCAGGCGGTGGCTGACGATTTCCCCAAAACCCAGGTAGCCGACCAGTGCCGCGGTACCGCAAGTGGCTATTGTGGCTGCGGCAATATAGCGGCGCTGGCCCTGGAAGCGTTTGCGCAGAGTGACAATTGCTGCGCAGATGATCACCACCAGCGCGAACAGCATGCCTATCCAGCCACCGCGGGTCTGGGTCAGCACCAGTGCGGTGATGCAGATAATCAGGCTCAGCGCCCAGATTGCCCGGAAAACCCAGCACCCGGGGCGCGCTCGCAATATACCGGGCGCAAACGCCAGTAGTCCCAGTGCGCCGGTGCCAAACAGCATGGCGGTGTGCTGGGCGTTGTGCAGGCCGAAGTCCACGCGTGAACCGCTGATGCCCTGCTGCCACTCCTGCCAGCCACCGCCGGAAATCCACGGGGAAAGCAGTAGGCCGAGTAGCGCTGCGGCCCACAGGGTGTAAGTATTTCGCAGTTGTCCGCCCAGCAGTACGGCCACGGGGATCATCGCGAACCAATTGGTGAGGCGGTGCACCTTGAATGAGGATTCCGCCCAGTGGGGGTGGGTTACCCAGGAGCAGCCCCAGGAAATCAGGGCTACGATAATAGCCGCAACGGCGAGCCAGACGATTCCTGAGCGCCGCAGGGAGACGCCATCCACCGGGCGCCCGTAGATGGCGAGCATCAGCAGTCCGCAAACGATGGCCAGCTGTGATGCTTTGTCCGGGACAGAGTCCAGGCTGATGCTGAAAAAGCCATAAACCAGTAGTGCGGGCACTCCGATGACTGGCAACCAGGCGCTGGTCTGCAGCAGGCGATTGGGTTGCCACCATCGCTCCAGGTCAACTCGCTGGTAAAGGGAGCTGTTCGTAATGGGCTGGTCAGTGGGCGGAGTGGGTGGCGTAGTCATCGGGCGATTGGCTCGGGTACAGCAGAGTTCGACACTGCAGGACGTGGGTTGCACCGGCGTGGCGCGTATATGGGGTAGAATGCTACCAAACACAGGGTTCAAATCCACGGAATTTGTCCCCACTCTGACAACCTTAACGGGCTTCAGCTGTAACCTTGATGCGCCATCTTTATACCTGGTTTTTCCGGCTTTCCCTCCCGCTGATGCTACTGCATCTCTGGTGGCGCGGCCGCGCCGACCCGGCCTACCGCAAGCGCTGGAGTGAGCGGTTTGGGCTGGTGCCCAAACGCCCTGAGACGCGCCGGCGCTGGCGCGAGCGTTTTGGTGTGGTGCCGGACCGTGCGAGCCGGGCACCGCTGATCTGGATCCATTCGGTCTCTGTGGGAGAGACCCTGGCGGCTGTTCCACTGATCGAATCGCTGGCGGCGCGTCACCCGCGCTGGCAGTGGCTGGTCACTACCACCACGCCCACCGGTTCCCAGCGTGTACATGATGCGCTGGAGCCGATTCTCAACGGGCGCTTGCTGCACTATTACCTGCCGTTTGACCTGCCGGAGTGCCTGACGCCATTTCTCGATGCATTGCGTCCCAATATTCTTGTGAGTATGGAGACTGAACTCTGGCCTAACCTCCTTGCGGTGTGCAGCAAGCGGCAAATACCTGCAGTTTTGGTCAACGGACGCCTGAGCGAGAAGTCCGCGCGCGGCTACGGGCATTTTTCCCGACTGAGCCGGGAGATGCTGAGTCACCTCACCAGGGTGGTAGCGCAATACCCGGCAGATGCGGAGCGTTTCATCAAGCTGGGGGTGCCTCTAGAAAAGGTCTCTGCGGTGGGCAATATCAAATTTGACCTGCACATTGGTTCCGGGCTGGTCAGTGAAGCGCAGGCGCTTTCGCATCAGTGGCAGAGTGCCG
This sequence comes from Microbulbifer hydrolyticus, assembly GCF_009931115.1. Classification (NCBI taxonomy): domain Bacteria; kingdom Pseudomonadati; phylum Pseudomonadota; class Gammaproteobacteria; order Cellvibrionales; family Microbulbiferaceae; genus Microbulbifer; species Microbulbifer hydrolyticus. The sequence goes on from NZ_CP047491.1 coordinate 747,093, forward strand.
GAAGCCGCCCCGTGTGGCTGGCGGCGAGCACACATGCGGGAGAAGACGAAATTGTGTTGCAGGCTTACGCGGCCCTGTGTGCAGAGTTTCCCCAGCTGTTGCTGGTACTTGTGCCGCGCCATCCAACGCGTTTTGACAGTGTGGCGCGACTGTGTCGCGATCAGGGCTTGCGGGTGGTGCGGCGCAGTGATGGGACCCCGCCGGGTATGGGAGACCGCGTTCTGCTGGGCGATACCATGGGTGAGTTACTGCGTTTTTATGGTGCCTGTGACGTAGCGTTCGTTGGGGGCAGCCTGGTGCCGGTGGGCGGGCACAACATGATCGAGCCGGCGGCCTGGGGCGTGCCGGTGGTCTGCGGGCCCTATCTGCACAATTTCAGTACCGTTTCAGGGCTGATGGAAGAAGTCGGTGGGCTGGTCGTGTGTGAAGATGCCGCAGGGCTGGCGCAACAGGTGGGCGACTGGCTGCGCGATGACCAGGGCCGCGAGGTTGCTGGCGCCCGCGCCCGTGAAGTGGCCGCACAGAACAGCGGTGCCCTGGCGCGCACCGTCAGTGAGGTGGAGACGCTGATGCAGGGCTATTGAGGGCTACTGGATATGGGCCCCGAAAAAGGCCGGTCGCGAAAGCGCCCGGCCTTTTTATTTGCTGTGATCAACCCTCAAAGGGGACATGTCCCGGTTCAGTGTTTGTCGGTCGCCTTGCGCACTTTGCTGCGAATCTGGGTATTCAATTTACTGCCGGTATAGCGGCCCTTGCTCACATGGCGGATACGGTAAACCCCGGGGATGTCCAGGGGCTCGCCCTGTGTGCCCAGTAGCCAGCGGAAGGCGCGGTCTTCATGCGCCTTGCACCAGCTGTCGGCAGGCTTCTGATAGTAGCTCAGGCTATCGCAGTAGCCGCCCGCACGGGCGATATCACCGTGCGCTATCTGTAGCGGGCCGGTAGCGCGGTCGCGGGTTTGCTCGACAAACCGGCTGTCGTCGATTCCGATCACGCGCAACTCCGACGGGTCAAAATTCAGCATGGGGTCGTCGTCGGCAAGCAGTGAGGTGATGCGCTCTCGGGACGGAAACACCAGGCTGTCCTGCCGCCCCTGCAGCAACTCGGCAAGGGTGTCGATACAGCCTTCGCGGAACATCAGGTCACAGTCCGTAAACCAGATCCAGTCCGCCTTGGTGGCCAGTGCCGCCTCATTGCGACCAATGGCCCGACGATACAGGGATTCTTTCGGTAGTTCGCACCAGTTCCAGGTCACCCCCGGCACTTGCTGCTTTGCAAAAAAGTCGAGAACCGCCGCAGTGCGGGTGTCTTCACGGTTGTAGTAGACGGTCATGGTGACCGTGGCCTTGGAAGGCGGGTAGAGTACCAGCGAGCTCAGCTGGTAAACCAGGAAGTGGGAGTACTGCCAGCAGTGGCTGACAATCTCGATATCCAGCACACCGGTGCGCGCTGCACGCTCGCTTTTCTTCGGCAGTGGTTTCTGAAACAGTGAGGCGGGGATCCAGCCGCTGGCAGCCAGGCGCAAGAAGCGACTGACAATCGGGTCCGACCAGTGTTTTTTCGGGGTGGTTGCATCCATGGTGAAGCTCTTTTACGAAGGCTGTCAGGGGGTGGGTTGCTTATTCAGCTCGTGATCATTCGGGCTGTAGCCGTTTTCGATTAACTGGCGTATGCCCTGCGGTGTTTCAACAATGCCTTCTTTGGCGACGCGTACACGCAGGGCTTTGTTGCGGGCAACAATTTCCGGGTCTGCATAGCCTCGGGGGTGATCGAGGTGAACGCAGATCGCGTCGAAACGCACATGGCGCGGCTTGATTCCCAGGTTTTCCAGGCGCACGCCAAACTCCCGGTCGAGGCCACCCCAGGCCATTCGCTCATCAAAGCCATTGACCTTGAGAATATCTTCCCGCCAGGCTGAGGCATTGGAGCCTTTCAGGTTGCAGGCAGTCGGTGTGAGGCGGTTGAGCAGAGGTGCCCAGCGGGCACTGGCGCGCAGTTTCAGGGTTTTCCGCCGGGTTTTCAGACCATTGGCTTTGAGCCAGGCGTAATCAAAACAGCGCCCGCTGAGAATATCTTCACGGGTTATCGCTTCGCTGGTACTCATGGGCAGCTTGAAATAGCTGCCGGATAGGAAATACCCGGGGGCAGCACGGCGTTCGTGCACCGCGAGGAAGTCCGCGCGCGGAATACAGTCCCCATCGGTGAATACGATGTAGTCGCCTCGGGCCTGGAGAATGGCCTTGTTGAGGATGCGGCATTTGCGGAAGCCGTCATCTTTCTGCCAGACATGGCGAATATCCAGCCCGGTTTCGCTGCGCATACGCGCTACCAGTTTGGCGGTTTCCGGGCCGGAGCCATCGTCCGCCACGATTACTTCCAGTGGCGGTACGCTCTGGCAGCTATACCCCCAAAGCACCTTCTCCAGCCAGACTGGGGAGTTATAGGTCGTCATGATGACGGAGATCTTCATGGTGGGTAATTCCAGTGCAATCAAACAGTGTCAGAGTGTATAGCCATAGCGATCGGCCGCCCGCGCCAGCTCTTCGCGCAGTTCGCCGGGCAGCAGATCCAGAGTGATATCTTCACGTTTCTGGCCGCGAGTGTTCACATTTCGGGGGAGACTGTTGAAGGTCTCCTCGACCTCATCCTGCCGGTAGCTGAACTCGATCCTATCCAGGATGCGCAGCAGGAGCGGTAGGTCGAAGTCCTCGATCCGGTAGCGCAGGTATGCCTTGTTCCGAGACCTCGATTCTACCAGTGCATTCCAGTCGATCCAGAACCGGGCCAGCCATGCGGCCTGTTGCTCCAGGGGCAGGGCGGCGAACTCGGCTTTGTTCATCTTGGGGATGTGCGGCAGATGGCGATTGCGGAAACGGCCGTGTACCCAGCCCTTTTTCTGGCGCGAGCGGATGAACTCCAGCGGATGCCTGATTTGGTGGAAGACCTGTGTGCTGTCCGCGAGCAGGGGTAGCCACGGAGCGGCCTCCCACGCTGCCTCGCCGATGACCGGCGGCTTCCACCCCAGTTGGTGCAGGCCTCCGCGGGCGAGCAGGCCTCGCAACGGTGACGGTTTGCTGCCGGTAAAGAATTTCTCATGGGTGCACTGGCACCCCAGTTGACTGAGAAGTCTGGCGGTGTAAGTAGTGCCGGATCGGCCGCAGCCGGTGATGACGAAGTGCTTGGCCATACTGGTCTCGGGGTATGTGCTGAGCCGAATCCGTGGCACAAAACGGCGCATTCTAGGGCTTTTTCCCGGTAACTGCACCCTGCGTCTATCTTAGTGCGCGACCGCGGTGGTGCCTGCAAGTGATGATCGGCTCACGACCAGTGTGGGTCGACTTCTGGTATGCTGCGCGAAATTTCCACGGACGCCGAGAAATGCATATTTTTGTTTTCTCCTACAACAGAGGCCCCTTTCTTGAGAACTGCATTCGTTCCATCGAGGCCTGCGCACCGCAATGCGGATTGACGGTCATCGATGACGGCAGTGACGACCCGGATACCCGCCGGGTTCTGGCTGAGGTTGGTGAGCGGCACCGGGTAGTGGATAAGACCGCAGAGTCCGGTCACAAGCTCGGCGGGCTGTACGCCAATATGCAGGCCGCCTTTGAAATGGCGTCCGACGACGAGCTGATCTGCTTCCTGCAGGACGATACCCAGATGGTGCGCCCCCTGTCAGACAAAGACATAGAGGAGCTGAGGCAGAGCTTTGCCCGGCAACCGGATCTGGGTTTCATCTCCCCGGCGTTCGTGCGGGGTATCTCCCTGAAAAAGAAGGCAGATCGGGATTTTCGTTTCGATGCTGGGCGCAACTTCTGGTTCTGGTATCCGCGCAAGCGCTCCACGGGCACCTGGTTTTCAGCGTTGCTCATCGCTGACCCACGCCGCTTGCGCGCGGTGGACTGGCATTTTGAAGTGGGAGAGTCGGTCAATAACCGCAAGGCGGCAAAAATTTTCTGCCGTATGGCGCGAATGCGCGCGCCATTTTCCATGTGGCTGCCCAACGGGCGGGCCTATCGTGGCAAGCAGAAGTCTTTGGCGCTGCGTTTTGGTGAGTGGTCACGTCGCTGCGGGCTGTATCCGCTGGAAATAATGAGCGATCAGGACGTTGAGGCATTAAAATCGGCGGAGCCCGCGCGATTGCCGGTCGCGGAAGAGTGTCTGAAGACGACCCGCGGAAAAATCAAGACGCCATGGGCATATGACCCCATGCAGGGTGCCGGCTGGCTCAAGTTGCTGGACCGTGCGGAGCGAAAAGTACGCGGGCTGTTTTCCTGATCCGGCTTCCCTGGCCATATTTTCCTGGCTCGTTATTCGAGGTGCGCCGTCGAGATGCACTTTCGAGAGATGCTCTTGGGCTGAGCGCTGTGGATATCTGCGCTCAGGCGTTAGAATTACCAGAATTTACAACAGTTAAATAACACAGGTCACAGGCCCGGCAATTTGTGCTGGTCGATGTTTCACTGTGTTTTGAGGGGATTTCCGGTGGGGTATCGGCAATTCAAAAGCGGGCGCGCCAGACTTATCTACGACGATGAAATCGTCGGCGCGGACTGTGAGAAGCTTTTCCATCGAGAATGGTTGCAAGCCAACAGCCACTGTGCGCTGGTGGAGCGTGGCAAGGCGGTAATGTTTGAGTACAACGGCGTGGAGCTGGTGTTCAAGCAGTATCATCGCGGTGGTCTCGCAGGTCGTCTGGTGGAAAAGTCCTACCTCTACAGTCGCCTGCCCAATACCCGGGTATGGCGCGAATTCAACATGTTGCGTGAAATGCGTGAGCTGGGCCTGCCTGTTCCACGGCCGGTTGCGGCGCGCTGCGTCAGCGTTCCCCCGCTGGCTTATCGAGGCGCGATGATTACCGAGCGTGTTGCGGATTCGAAAACGCTGACCGAAGTGCTGTGTGAAAAAACGCTGGATAACGCGAGCTGGGAAAAGCTGGGCGGTCTGATCGCGCATTTTCACGCAAAGAACGTCTACCACGCAGATCTGAATGCCAACAATATTCTGCTGACCGGAAGTGGTGACTTTTACCTGATTGATTTCGACAAGGGGGTAATGCGAAAAGCCCTTTCCCGTCAGGATGCGCTATCCAATGTGGCCAGACTGCGGCGCTCCCTCGACAAGTTGCAGGGGCGGCTCTCACCGTTTCACTTTTCCAGTGACAATTGGCAGGCCCTTGAAAGGGGCTACGCCGCAGCCGCGGGCTAATCAAAAAAAGGCGCCGGGCGCTACACGGAATAGTAGTCCCGGTACCACTCCACAAATTTTTGTACCCCTTCACGCACGCTGGTGTCCGGCCGATAGCCGATCGCCTGTTGCAGTTTGCGGGTGTCTGCGTGAGTGTCGGGAATGTCGCCCGGCTGCATCGGCAGCATTTCGCGGACGGCCTTTTTCCCCAGGGCTTCCTCGAGTGCATCGATGTATGCGGAAAGCTGGGCCGGGTTGCCATTACCGATATTGAAAACCCGGTATGGTGCATTACTGGTGGCCGGTGTTGGTGCTGCGCTGGACCAGTCGGGATCTGCGCTGGCGATCTGGTCCGAAGACTTGATGACACCCTCTACGATGTCGTCGATGTAGGTGAAGTCCCGGCTGTGATGGCCATGGTTGAACACCGGAATGGGTTTGCCCTCGAGAATCAGGCGGGTGAACTTGAACAGGGCCATGTCCGGGCGGCCCCATGGGCCGTACACGGTAAAAAAACGCAGTCCGGTGGTGGGCAGTTGAAACAGGTGGCTGTAACTGTGCGCCATCAGTTCGTTGGCGCGCTTGGTGGCTGCGTAGAACTGCAGTGGGTGGTCTGCCCCGTGGTCCTCGCTGAACGGCATGCTGGTGTTGCCGCCGTACACACTGCTGGTACTGGCATAGGACAGGTGCGGTGTTTTCGCGTGGCGGCAGGCCTCGAGCAGGTTGAAAAAACCGATGAGGTTACTCTCGACGTACGCCTCCGGGTGCTCGATGGAGTGGCGTACCCCAGCCTGCGCGGCCAGGTGAATCACCCGGTCGAAGTCGTGGCGTTGGAAGCAGTCGTCGATCGCCGTTTTATCGGCGATATTGGCGCGCACAAACTCATACTCGACATCGCCGCCCTGCCGGCTGGCGATCTGCTCAAGCGCCTGCAGGCGGTCTTCCTTGAGACTGGTGTCGTAGTAGTCGTTGACGTTGTCCACGCCCACCACCGAGTCGCCCCGTGATATCAGGGCTTTTGCCACGTGAAAGCCGATAAAGCCCGCATTGCCGGTAACCAGATACTTCATGAATTTCGTCAGTTCGCAAAAGTCTGTGAAAACGAGGGTGACGGTCCCGGCAGGATTCCGGGAGTGTTTCGCAATTGTAGTCAGCCCACAAAAAAGGCCGGCACTATAGCAGTGCCGGCCTTCTATTTCTGTGCCCTGTGTAGGTTATTTGCTGAAGCTTGCGGCGCCGCTATCGAGGATGTGGGCGCGGGAAACCGGGCTCGCCGGGTTCAGGCTTGCGTCCAGCTGCTGCAGGTCTTCCGGGGCCAGCAGGCCGGCCACCAGCTTCAGGTTGAGGGTGTTCAGGATGTAGTCATACAGCGCATTGGCGTAGTCGGTCTTGGCCAGGGCCAGGGTGCGCTGCGCGAGTAGCACATCGACGATGTTGCGGGTGCCCACCTCGTAACCCGCCTGGGTGGCGTCGAGGGCACTCTTGGCGGAAATAACCGCCTGCTCGCGCGCTTCCACCCGGCTGGTATCGGTAGTAACCGCCCGGTGCAGGGTGCGGGTGTCCTGAATGGTGTTGCGCTCGGTCAGGTTGCGGATGTCCTCGGCCTGAAATGCCTGGTTGCGCGCCTCGCGGCGGCTGGCGCTGAGGCGGCCGCCACTGTATAGCGGCATGTTAAAGCTAATGGCGGCAATCGAAATCTCGGTGCTGCCGTCAATCGGGATCGAAGATCTTACGCTGCCGCGCCCCTCGGCGCTGGTTACCGAATTGCGCTCGCCATCTTCGTCGATATTTCTGTAGCTCAGCGAGCCAGTCAGTGTCGGCAGGTGATCGGCCGCGGCAGCGCGGGCACCGTAGCGGGCGGCGTCTGCCGACAGGCGTGCGGCCTTGAGGGAGAAGTTGTTGGCCAGGGCAAATTCCACCCAGGAGGCGCGATCTGCGGGGTCCGGTGCCGCCACGGTGAAACCGGGCTGCAGTGGGGCGACCACGTCGTGATCGCGTCCGGTCAGTACGGACAGCGCATCAAAGTTGCTCAACAGGTCGTCCTGGGCGGTGAGGCGACGGGCCACGGCACTGTCATAGGCAGAGCGGGAGTCGTAGACGTCGGTGATGGCAGTCAGGCCCACCTCGAAGCGCTGCTGGGTCTGCTCCAGCTGCTTGGCCAGGGCCTCTTCTTCGGCAAGGGCCGCCTCCAGCACGTCGTGCGCGCGCAGCACGTCGAAATAGGCCGCAGCGACGCGCACCATCATGTCCTGCTGATTAGCGCTGAACTCTGCGGTGGCCTGCTCGCTCACCGTCTTGCCCTGCTTGTAGCCGAACCAGGCTGGCAGATCGAACAGCGCCTGATCCAGGCGCGCGCCATAACTGGTGCTATCGACGTCGCTGTCGCCTCTGGTGGTGAAGCCGAAAAGGGCGCCGGTGGTGTTGTCGAACTGGGTACCTACCGAACTGAAGTCAGTCTTGGTTTTGCTGGCTTCCGCAGAGGCATTCACCTGCGGCAGCAGCGCGGAGCGGCCGAGGTTCTTCGCCTCCAGGCCGGCACGGTAAGCGGCGCGATCCGCGGCCAGTTGCGGGTCGTTGTCCAGTGCCTGCAGGTAGATTTCCCACAGGGTGTCGGCCTGGGCCTGCATGGCAGCGAAACTGGTGCCAAGTCCCATGACGGTGGCGGCGAGCAGAGATTTGATCGGGCGGCCAATACGCTGGGCGAGGCGCCCCTTTGCACTTCTTGTCATTACTGTTGATTTCCTGTGACAGCTGCGGTCTTCAAGTTTCCGTGGCGCCGGCTGAGTGCAACGCCTACTGCTTTCCTGTAAACCCCGCTTTCCCTTTTTTAAAGGATTATGGAGCCAGTCTGTAATGTGCTCTGAAGGCGGCGCTGGCTTGGCCCGGCGTGCGATACCCTCGCTTGGAGGGTGGTGCACCCGTTTTAAAGACGGAGTTCGGGCCTGCGGTCGCGAGAGTGTACCTCTCGGCTGCAGGAGCGTCGAGGCGACGACCGGCGCAAATTGGTATATCTTCGTTAAACGGACGCGAATGTGCGTCCAGTTACAAAAGGTTCCCGATGCGCGGTCCGCGAGCCGTACTCCACGCCACTTCCCGGAAACTCTGACGCGTTGGGGTATGCAGCTGGATGCAGTCGCGATTGGAAATGCTCGGGGCAGTGAGCAGAGTTGGAAGGAGCATGGGGCAAGAATCCCGTCAGGGCATACAAGGCGCGGCATCTGCGCGGAGCGGGCTCCGTGAGCGGGCGCAGGAGTGGAAGCGTGCCTGCCACCAGTGCGATCTCTTGCTCACCCGGGCGCACGCCCCGGTTGGTGAGCGGCTGACCTGTGCGCGCTGCGGTGCCACACTGCATCGGAATATGGCGCGCAGCGTTGCCCATACCGCGGCTCTGAGCCTGAGCGGCCTACTTTTGTTTATCCCCTCCGCCACCCTGCCACTGCTGGAATTCTCCATGTTTTCTTTTGGCGCGGAAAACACCCTTATGAACGGGGTGCAGGCGCTGTTTGCCGCGGGCTACCTGTGGTTGGCCTCGCTGGTTCTGTTTTGCAGCGTGGTGGCGCCTCTGGGGAAGTTTTTACTGCTGGCGTTCATCTGCTGGGGTAGTGCCTGGGCGCGCTTGGCGAAGCCGGTGGCGCGGGCCTTGCGCTGGTACCACCACCTCCAGGAGTGGGGCATGCTGGATGTGTACATGCTCGGAATACTCGTTGCCCTGGTAAAAATGTCGGATCTGGGAAAGATGACAGTGGAGCCGGGGCTCTACTGTTTTGTCGCGATGATGGTTGTCTCCAGTGCGGCCACGGTGTCGTTTGATGCTGAAACCGTCTGGGCGCGACTCGCCCGGCGGGCCGCGGGTACCGCAGCCGGTGCCCGACCGGAAGTGAAGGGTGCACAGTGAACCGGCCGGCGCGCGCTTTGTCTCAGGGATTCTGGACCTGCCTGGGTTGTCGCCAGTTGGTGCGGGCACCACAGGCGGACTCCTGCCTGTGCCCGCGCTGTGGCGCGCGTATGCACGGGCGCGTGGACAGTAGCATTATGTTGACCTGGGCGCTGACGATCACCGGTGCGCTATTGCTGATTCCGGCGAATGTACTGCCGGTTATGACGGTCATTTACCTGGGCTCAGGTGACCCCAGCACCATTGTCGGGGGGACGCTGGAGCTGTATCACAACGGCCTTTGGGGTATTGCCCTGATTGTATTTGTGGCCAGCGTAGCGGTGCCAGTGATGAAGCTGGTGGGGCTGGTGATTCTGTGCCTGATTGTACAGCGGCGTCTGGAAGTGTCGCCGCGCCAGGCCATGCGGATATACCGGGTAGTGAATGCAATCGGTCGCTGGTCCCTGCTGGATCTGTTTATGATCTCGATTCTGGTTGCGTTGGTGGACATGGGTGCCATTGCCGATGTCGCCGCAGGGGCCGGTAGCACCGCCTTTGCCTCGGTCGTGGTGGTGACCATGTTTGCGGTACGGGCATTTGACCCGCGTCTTGTTTGGGACGTGTACGAAGAAAAAGTGGCCGCTGTGCAGACACATGCGGACAAAGACTCTCACAGGGAGAATGGATGAGCGAACCGCCGTTGGAATACGACGCCCAGCCTGAAGGGTTGGCGCGCCGCAGTCGCGGCCTCTCGCTGGTTTGGCTGTTGCCGCTGGTTGCGGCGCTTATTGCTGCCTGGCTGCTGTACAAGGATTTTACCCAGGGGGATATTCGCGCCACCATCCTGTTCTCTACCGGTGACGGGCTGGTGAAAGGCAAGACGGCGGTAAAGTATTCCGGGGTAGAAATTGGCGTCGTGGATGATTTCCGTCTGGTGCCCAATGCCAAGGAGCTGAACGGGCAGGACGGGGTATTGGCCGAGGTTTCCTTTAATCGCAGTGCGGCCTACCTGCTGACCCAGGGGAGCAAGTTCTGGCTGGTCAAGCCGGAGGTGTCTTTGACCGGTGTGCGCGGTCTGGAAACACTGGTTTCCGGCAACTACATCGCCGTCGAACCCGGCAGTGGCGCCACACAAAAGCACTTTGTCGCGGTTCCCGAACCGCCCGCTTATGTTCGTGGTGACGGTCTGCGGGTTACCCTCAAGGCGCCCCGTCTGGCGTCTCTCAATCGCGGTTCCCCGGTGTACTACCGCCAGCTGGAAGTGGGGCAGGTGGAAAGTTACCGGCTGGCGGAAGGCGCAAGTGAGGTGGAGATCGATCTGTTTATTCGCCGCGAATATGCCCACCTGGTGCACCGGGGAAGTCGATTCTGGAATGCATCCGGGGTCTCGATACAGGGTGGGATCAGCGGCGTCAACGTGGAGGTAGAGTCGCTCGCATCCCTGATTGCCGGCGGGGTGAGCTTCTATACACCGGACGCCCAGCGTCAGTCTCCAAAAGCCGAAGATGGCAACGAATTCAAACTGTACAAAAGTTTTGCCGAGGCGGACGCCGGCATTCCCATCACCCTCAATTTCGATCGCGGTGTCAGCCTCTCGGAAGGGTCCACCCAGGTGATCTACCAGGGGATTACGGTGGGGCAGGTGAGCACGGTCAAAGCCAACCGCAACATTGATGGCATGGAAGTCGAGGTCTTGATGGACCCGATCACCGACGACCTGCTGACGGAGAACACGCGATTCTGGTTGGCGCCCCCTACCCTGGATTTTACTTCGGGGGTAGACGACCTGTTGAAGGGGAACCGGATCGAGGTGGATCTGCGCTCGGGGAATCGCTCCGTCCGAACCTTCGAAGCGGAAGCTTCGCCCCCGCCTCGGGATGAGCGTACTCCCGGCCTGCATCTGCGGCTTACGGCCAAGAACACGGGGTCGATACAGCGCGGCGCCTCGGTATATTACCGCCAGGTGGAGGTGGGGCGCGTGCAGGGTATGGAGCTGAAAAAAGACGGTTCCAGCATTATCGTTTATGTGGTCATTCAGCCACGCTACGCGCATCTGGTGAACAGTGACAGCCGTTTCTGGAATGTAAGTGGCGTCCGCGCGAGCGCCGGATTGCAGGGGATAAAAGTGGAGACTGACGCCCTGCTTTCGGTGGTGCGCGGTGGCATTGCCTTTGGTAGCGGTCCCCACCAGAGCAAAAATGCCGCACGCGCACGTTCCGGTGACAGTTTCCGTCTTTACGGCAGTCGTGATGAAGCGCTCGAGGAAGGAATCAATATCTACATCGACCTTACCGGTGATGAGGGGCTGAAGGTGGGTTCGCCGCTGCGCTACCGGGGGATACAGGTAGGGGAAATTACCCGTATGCGCCTGAACTATGCGCTGGATGGCGTGCGGGCCAAGGCGCGGCTGTACCGCCGGGCGGAGCGTTTCGCCCGTACCGGCACCCGCATGTGGGTGGTGGGCCCGAAGATCGGGCTGGGCGGTGTGGATCACCTGGATACACTGGTGACCGGCCCGTTCCTGGAGTTGGATCCGGGGCTCGGCAACGAGCCACAGACCGACTTCGTCGCACTCGCCGCCAAGCCGGAGCCGGATCTGGCGGATACCATGATGATGCCGGGCCTGGCGCTGATTCTGGATGCGCCGCGCCGCGGGTCGCTCAAGCGGGGCAGCCCGGTATATTACCGGCAGATCAAAGTCGGGCAGGTGACGGGATATCAGCTCGGGGAACTGGCGGACCGGGTTTACATCTATGTTTATATAGAGCCGGAATATCGCTCCCTGGTGCGGGAACACAGCAAGTTCTGGAACGCCAGTGGCGTGGATGTGAACTTCGGCGTGATGACAGGACTGGATGTGCACACTGAGTCAGCTCAGGCGCTGCTTGCTGGCGGTATCGCTTTTGCCACGCCGAACAACGCCGAGATGGGTCTTGAAGTGGAGTCCGGCAGCCATTATCCACTGTATGGAGAACCGGAAGACGAATGGCTGCTGTGGAGCCCCAAAATCGAGCTGTACCCGGCGCTGGAAGATAGTTTCAAGTAGGCCGCCTGACGGGCGCGCCGGAGAATCGAGCAAATCTCATACGAGTAACGGAGAACGGATGCGTATTACAATAACCAGCCTGCTTGCGGGCCTGTTGACGGTTACAGGGCTCACAGGCTGTGGCACTCCCACCCAGATCGACCGGATTGAGCCGCGCACTGCGCCGGTAAGCTTCCAGACCTACGCCTGGGGGACGGAAGTGCTGACCGGCGACACCGGAGCCCCGGCACAGCTGGTTGAACTGGACACGGAGCTGCGCGGCACGGTGAGTGCTTTGCTGCAGTCCCGTGGCTACCGCCAGGTACAGAGCGTGGATAGCGCCCAGATGGTGGTGGAATACCAGATTGCGGTGGTTGAAGAAGAGTTTGCCAGCGAGGAAGAGAATGAAAGCTGGGACGCGCAATTCGACAGTAACGCCCAGCGTGGTGTGGTCGAGCTGCCTGACCGCAGCGGTGCGCCGCGGGTTACCCTCTCCGTGGGGATAGGCCCCCACAACGGTATGCCCATCTGGGGCGGTAGCGCGACCAAGTTGATGGCGCGTCCGGAAGACAAAAACGAGCGCCAGCGCATCCTCAACAAAGCGGTGGGGGAGTTGCTGAAGGATCTGCCCCCGGCCAGCTGAAGGCTGCTGGCACCCGCAACCTGCGCTGGTAGCATACAGACAGGCGTTATTTTCAAAAACAGTTCGGCAAGGACGCCGGGACGCTCACACCACTTACAGGAGAGCATATGGCTTCATTGCTTCGAACTTTTCGTGTCGTCGCCCTCGGGCTTGCCCTGGCCCTCGGCGGCTGCGCGACCCCCAACCCGGTCGCGGTGGATTACGACCCGGCCTTCCAGTTTGCCAACCTGCGCAGTTATTACCTGCTCGATACCCTGGCCAATGGCCCTGTGTCACCGTTTGAAAGCAAACGTGCCAACCAGGCCGTCAACGACGTGTTGAAGGGCAGTTATCGCCCCGCGGAAACGCGTGAAGAGGCGGATTTCCTGGTGCGGGTACAGTTATACAGCAGCGACAAGGTAGCCGTGTATGAAGACCCTTTCAGCATTTACGGAGGCTACCGCTACTTTGGCTTTGGCTGGAGAGCACCATTGCGAGTGCGTGAATACCGGGAGTCTTCGCTGATCGTGGATGTGCTGTCGCCGGAAGAGGCGCCGCTGTGGCGCGGTAGCATGCCGTCCGTGGCAGGTCGCTACGATGCACCGGAGCAACAATTGTTCCGCCTGCGGGAAGAAGCCGGGATGATTCTTGCGAAATTCCCGCCATACAACGATGTTGGTTACGACTGACGGTTTGATGTAATGGATGTAGGGCGGGTTCCATGAGCGACAACAAGGATCTAAAGCCGCAGTTTACCCGCGGTGCGGTGGATATTATCTCCCGCAAGACCATGTACGACGGTTTCTTCCAGATACAAAAGCTGCGCCTGCGCCATCGCCTCTATCGCGGCGGCTGGGGTGGCGAAATGGACCGCGAGCTGTTCGTGCGCGGGCACGCAGTGGGGGTGCTGCTGTATGACCCCGAGCGCCATCTTGTCGCGCTTGCCGAGCAGTTCCGGGTCGGCGCCCTGGAGCGCGAGAACGGCCCCTGGTGCCTTGAGGTGGTCGCCGGCATGGTCGAGGAGGGTGAGTCCCTGGAGGACGTCGCCCGCCGGGAACTGCAGGAGGAGGCAGGTCTGGAGGTACAGGATCTGCACTTTATCCGCAGCTACCTGCCAAGCCCCGGCGGCACCTGTGAGCGAATGCACCTGTTTTGCGCCTGTGCTGACTTGCACGGTGTCGAGGGATACTTCGGGCTGGCCGACGAGCACGAAGACATCCGCCTGCGGGTGTTCCCGCTGGATACGTTGCTGGAAGCGGTGGCCAGCGACGACAGTGCCATTGATAACGCCGCGAGTATCATCAGCCTGCAGTGGTTGCAGCTGAACCGCGAGCGCCTGCAGCGCTGATAGGTACCTACAAATGGCAATCCCCCTGCGGATGCTGCCAAGGTCATGCATGCCCGGAGCAAATTTCCGCCGGGGCATGGAAAAACTGTACATCGATGCCGTGATTCCATCGCAATGCGGGGAATTTGAGAGATCAATCACGGCGCGGACTCAACAGGAGTGTCGATAATGGCGGTACCGGCAGGCACTGGCCGTAGCAAGGCAATATCGCAGGCCCGGACGGGTGCACGAGAGGGCGCAAAGGAGCGTTATCGCGTGGACCTGCCCACCTATCATGCCGATTGCGATGCCAATTACCTGCGCCTGTGCAAGTTGATGCCGGAGCTCGCAAGCAATCAGAGCTGGTCCTATCAGATGCCGGACGGCACCCTGGAAGTGGCTGTGCTGGAGCGCAGCAGGTACACCACCGAGGTGTGCCTGCACGCTTCCCCGCTGAAAAGCGGTGATAGGGGCAATAAGTGGCTGATGCCGCCACCCATTACCGTACGCCTCTATCATGACGCGCGTATGGCAGAAGTGGTGGCAGTAGATGGCCAGGGGCCAGTAGGGGGCGATGGGCTGAATTTCAGCTACCCCAACCCGGCGATGCACAACGAAGATGAGCGCCAGCAGGTCAATCGCTACCTGAGCGAATGGCTGGCGCACTGCCTGGCAAATGGCCGCGCGGAGGTAGACCTCCCGTTTCGCGGAAGTTAAATCTGACGCCGGCCGGGCATCGTATACGCGGACATGGATGTTTCGGCAAGGTGAGAAAGTGAATATCGATGCAGTACAACCGGAAAACCGGCTGATCCAGATCACCGACCCCCACATTGGCGGTCGGCCGGATTACCAGTTGCTGGGGTTGGATACCGGGCACACCCTCAATGAGGTGTTGGCTGCCGTGTCCACGGATACTGCTGCGGCCGATTTAATGGTCGTCACCGGAGATGTCTCTGCGAATGGTTCCGAGGCATCCTACCGCCGTTTCCTGCACAAGATGCAGTCGATCACTACGCCCTGGTACTGGCTTCCAGGAAACCACGACAACCGCCACAGAATGGACGAACTCGCCCCCAGGCGGCGCCCGCAGGTGGTGTCGTTAGGGGCCTGGCGCCTGCTGTTGCTGGACACCAGTGTGCCCGGGCAGATCAGCGGCGGTTTCAGCGGTGACGAGATTGCGCATATCCGGGACCTGCTGGCGGAGTACCGCGAACACCCCGTGATGCTGATGATGCACCACCAGCCCGTGCCGGTGGGCAGCCACTGGATCGATGGCCATATGTTGAAAGCCGGGCGCGAGGCGTTTATCGAGCTGGTAAGCGCTGCGGACAACGTGCGTTCGGTCGTGTGGGGTCATGTGCACCAGCAATTCGACAGCCGGCTCGCCCATATTGGGCTGCATGCCACGCCTTCCACTTCCGTACAGTTCACTCCGGGCAGTGGCCCGTTTGCTGTCGATAGCGAAATGCCCGGCTACCGCTGGTTCGACCTGCGTGATGACGGCAGTTACGATACCGGCGTGGAGCGAGTGGCCATTAAAGAATACCGCGTAGATCTCGCCTCCTCCGGGTACTGATCCCGCGCAATCCATTCATGCCGGGTCAATTGCCTGCTTGCACTCCCCAACCTGCCGTTCATGACTCAATGTCCGGCGGTCTATCATACAATGGCACCTGAATTCGCGGTTCAGTGGTACCGGGTTCCTGCGGTAACGGACTGGGTAAATGCCACCCTCCCCCGCAATGACACGTGTTCATCAGGAAGTGAGGTCACCATGCAGACAATCCATCAAGTATTTCTGTCTTTCCTGCTTTTCGTCGCGGTTCTGTCGACGGGCTGTGTGCAACAGCCGGTAGCGACTCCGGAAGATGAAGCGGACGGGCTGTTGCCCCGTAGTACCGGTCTGGATCGCGTCAGTGCCGTATACGCCTTTGACTTGAGCGGCGCCAAGGTCTATCTGGAGCCGGTCGGTGTCGCGTATAGCAAACACTCGCGGAATGTCGGCTCGCCACTGCGCGCAGAGGACTATGAGTTGCGGGACAAAGACATCGCAAAGCTGCAGGACGTGATGGGTGAAACATTCAGCGAGCGCTTTCTGTCTCCACGCCGCAGTGCGCTGGTGCCAGACAAGTCGGAAGCAGATTACGTGATGCAGCTCGATCTCAGCCGTTTTTCACTCGGTGCGCCGCTCGACCCGCAGCCCTGGTTGTGGCGGGTCTATACCGACCAGAGCGCATACGGGGTACTTTCCGGCGAGCTTAAGGACCGTAATGGCAACGCTGTAATGCGGTTCAGTGACCGCCGTGATATCGGGGAAAACTTCGGCAACCTTGGCCCCAGTGGGCGCTTTGAACGCTTCACCAGCGTGACTTTCTGGCGGGATATGAAAGTGGACCTGCGTCGTGCTTTCGCCAGTCTGGATGAGTCTCTCCGCTAAAGTTCTCTCTTTCGGGGGGCGGCCGCCGGTACTTCTGCCGGCGTCGCCGCTATAATCCCCGCCATGTCACAAAACGATCTTCTTCAAGACCAGGATAATTCCAGCGCGGAAGGCCAGCCAGGCGGACGCCCCTTGCTGATCTACCTGCACGGTTTCCTGTCTTCGCCGCAATCTTACAAGTGCCAGGTGCTCAAACAGTGGCTGCGGGAATCTCGCCCGGACATAGTTTTCTATGCGCCGCTGATTTCGCCCTACCCGGCAGAAGCCGCAATGGCACTCGGTAACATGCTGAAAGACTTCAAAGCCCATCAGCGCGGTCCCATCGGTCTGGTGGGAAGCTCCATGGGCGGCTTCTGGAGTACCTGGCTGGCCGAGCAGCACCAGCTGCCCGCTGTAGTGGTAAATCCTGCGGTCGCGCCCTCTCGCTTTATGCCCAAGTATTTGGGGCAGGACCTCAAGCCCTACAGTGGAGAGATGCATACCTACCGCCTGCAAGCCTCCGATGTGGATAACATGCGGCAGCTGGAAAGCGCGATACCTGAGGCGTTGACCGGTCGATACTGGCTGCTGGCGCAGCGAGAAGATGAGACACTGGACTGCCGTGAGGCAGAGCAGTTCTACCGCGGTCAGCGGCAGACCGTCGAAGATGGTGGTGATCACAGTTTCCAGGGATTTGCCCGGTACGCGGGCGCACTGGTAGATTTCCTGTTTCCAAATAACTGACTAAACCCATAATAACCCCCAAGCAGTAGGCGCCGGCCACGGCGAACAGAACTCTATGGCCAATTACTCCGCAGAAGATATCGAGGTATTGACGGGGCTGGACCCGGTGAAAAAACGTCCGGGCATGTACACCGAGACAACCCGTCCCAACCACCTGGCGCAGGAAGTCATCGACAATAGTGTCGACGAAGCGCTCGCCGGTCACGCCAAGAAAATTGAAGTGGTTTTGCACAAAGACCACTCTATTTCCGTCAGCGACGACGGCCGCGGCATGCCGGTGGATATTCACCCGGAACAGGGGCGTCCGGGGGTTGAAGTGATTCTTTCCACCCTGCACGCCGGGGGCAAATTCTCCAAGGACAACTACCAGTTTTCTGGTGGTCTGCACGGGGTGGGGGTGTCGGTGGTGAACGCCCTGTCCAAGGTGCTGGAAGTCACTATCCAGCGCGAGGGCAAAGTGCACCGCATTGGCTTCCAGAACGGTGACAAGGCCTCAGACCTCGAAGTGGTCGGTGAGTGTGGCAAACGCACCACCGGGACCAGTGTGCGCTTTCTCCCGGACCCGAAGTACTTCGACTCCTACAAGTTTTCCGTACCGCGCCTGCGCCACCTGTTGCGGGCGAAAGCGGTACTCTGCCCCGGCCTGAATGTCACGTTTATCAATGAGCAGGATGGCGAATCCGACCAGTGGTACTACGAGGACGGTCTCAAGGACTACCTCGCGGCAGCAAACCAGGGATGGGAAGTGCTGCCGGCGGAGCCCTTTATCGGTAACTTCTCGGCGCAGACCGAGGCGGCCGACTGGGCGGTGCAGTGGTTGCCGGAGGGCGGTGAGGTTACCGTCGAGTCCTACGTGAACTTGATTCCTACCGCCCAGGGCGGCACCCACGTGAACGGCTTGCGCGCCGGCCTGCTCGATGCCATGCGCGAGTACTGTGAAATCCGCAACCTGCTGCCGCGCGGGGTCAAACTCGGGCCGGAAGATATCTGGAGCCAGTGCTCCTATGTGCTTTCCGCCAAGCTTGCGGACCCGCAGTTTTCCGGGCAGACCAAGGAGCGCCTGAGCTCCCGCGAAGCCACCGCATTTATTTCCGGCGTGGCCAAGGACGCGTTTGGTTTGTGGTTGAACCAGCATACCGAAGACGGCGACAAGCTCGCCGAGCTGTGCATCGGCAATGCGCAAAAACGTCTGCGTTCCGCCAAGAAAGTCGCGCGCAAAAAAGTTACCCAGGGCCCGGCGCTGCCCGGCAAGCTCGCCGATTGCTCCAGTGGTGACGCCACCCGCTCGGAACTGTTCCTGGTGGAAGGGGACTCTGCCGGCGGTTCTGCCAAGCAGGCGCGCGACCGCGAGTTTCAGGCGATCATGCCCCTGCGCGGCAAGATCCTGAATACCTGGGAAGTGGATTCCAGCGAGATCCTGGCCAGCCAGGAAGTCCACGATATCGCCGTTGCCCTCGGTGTCGACCCCGGCAGCGACAACCTGGAGGGGCTGCGCTACAGCAAGATCTGTATTCTCGCGGATGCGGACTCCGATGGCTTGCACATTGCCACGCTCCTGTGCGCATTGTTCCTGCGCCATTTCCGTCCGCTGGTAACCAGTGGCCACGTTTACGTCGCCATGCCGCCACTTTTCCGTATCGATATCGGTAAAGATGTTTACTATGCGCTGGACGATGCCGAACGCCAGGGGATTCTCGACCGCATTGCGGCAGAGAAAAAGAAAGGCAAAATCCAGGTTACCCGCTTCAAGGGCCTCGGTGAAATGAACCCGCTGCAGCTGCGCGAAACCACCATGGATCCGAATACCCGCCGGTTGGTTCAGCTGTTTATCGAAGACGGGGATAACAGCAACCAGCTGCTGGATATGCTGCTCGCGAAAAAACGGGCCGGCGACCGCAAGCAGTGGTTGGAGAGCAAGGGCAACCTTGCCGAAGTGAGTTGAACAGAAAGCCCCGAATTCCGGGGCTTTTTTTATGAATTTAGCCGGTGAAACCGGTGTGTCCGCTAGTGGGCTGGCTCTGTCCTGGATCGGATTCGACCTTACTCCAGTTGCTCCCGGATAAACCGGATCATATCGTCCAGCGTATCTGGAGCGTCCGCGGCAAAACAGTTGCCGAGGTACTCGTTACACCCTGTATCCAGAAAGGCATGATTCTTCCCCGTGTACTCCTTGTATTCCACCCTCTGCCCTGCTGATTTCAACTTCTCTGCAAAAGCTCGCACTGCTTCAGGCGGCGTTGTGGTGTCGCGGCTACCCACGTGAACGAACATCGGTGGCAGGGTGCGCTGACGGGTATCGGGAATCAGATGGATGGGGGAGGCTGCCCGGTATAGCTCCGGGTGTGTATCGACACTGAAGTCGCGACCAAAGATGCCGCGCGGTTCGGCGCCGGCCATTTGCCAGAAAAAGTTATCGGCAGACTCGAATCCATTTTGCGTTCTATCGTCCATGTCAAAAGCGCCGTAGCTGAATACCGCGGCCTGCACTTCCATTTCCCCATTTTCAGCGATCTGTTCCGGTGTTTTCCCCGCTGGAATATACGTCGGCCGGAATGCCAGATTGTCCGATGTGAACGGCTTGCTGCTGAGGTTGTTGGCGGCCAGTACGACCATGGCACTCAGGTGGCCGCCGGCGCTGTCGCCGGTAACGGCGATGCGTTCAGGGTCGCCCTTGTATTGTGAAATATGCTCTTTCACCCACAGGATACCGCCGAGGGCATCTTCGACGATGTCGTCGAGGGTGGTGGTGTTGTGGTTATCGCCGAGCAGGCGATAGTTCATGTTTGCCACCACAAATCCGCCATGCTCGGCCAGGTAGCGGGCGGTGGATTCCATGATGCTGTTGTCGTTGATCAGCCAGCCGCCACCGTGGTAAATCAGGACGACCGGGTAGTGTTTGTCCCCGGTGTCCGGCACGAATATGTCTGCGGTGAGCGTTTTATTGCCGGCCTGTACCCAGGGAACATCTCGGTACTCGATCAGTTGACGGTGTTTTTCGGCAGATGTAGAGGCTTGCGTTGCCACGGTCGCGGTGAGTCCGGCGAGCAGCAGGAAACCGGCAATTAGAACGGAGTGGAAAGGCGTTGTCCTGAACATGAGTGGCCTCACTTTTTATGATGGGGCCACTCTACTGGGCGGGGTGGGGAAATACCAGATTCTGTCCGCTTGGTGTTATCCCACTTCGGCAGGGTGGGACGCGCGCTCTTCGGTTGCTGTGCGCGCATGTGCTTTCGCCAGGCGCCGCCCGTAGGCCGCGAGCAGGAAGCCCAAGGGGAACATGATGACACCGTAGATCGCAGATGGCACGGACATGTCGCTGGAGTGCAGCAGAGTAAGGGTAACCATCAGACCGAGGGTGCCATTCTTGATGCCCAGTTCCGTGGCCACCGCGAGGCGCTCGCGGTTACCAAGCCCGGCCGCACGCGTGCTCAGCAGGCCGATCGCAATACCCAAAACGTTGAGGGCGATGGTGGCGGGCCCGGCCTGAAACAGCAGGTCGACAAAACGGTCACGCATGCCGTAGACGATACCAACAATGAGAGCGGCAAGAACTACCCCGCCGAAGATGCTCACCACCCCTTCGGCCCGTGCCGCCAGGGCGGGGCGCTGCGCTTTGATTCCCATACCAATGGACACCGGCAAGAGTACGATGGCGGACAGCATCAGAACGGTTTTGCCCAATGGCAGCGCGATCTGCTGTTGGGTGCCAAAGTAGAAGTTAAGTGCGAGGTTGGCGAACAGAGGCAGGCTCATGATGGTGATCAGGCTCGCAGAAACCGTCAGAACAATGGACAGGGCGACATTGCCCTTGGCCAGCAGGGTAAACAGATTGGATGTGGTGCCGCCGGGGCAGGCGGCAATAATCACCAGGCCCACGGCCATAGCGGGCGGTAGCTGCAGGGCCCATGCCAGGGCGAAGGCTGCGAGTGGCATGATGAGTATCTGGGCGATAGTGCCGAGGATCAGCCCGCGGGGCTTTACCGTGACCTGATGAAAGTCGCGCGCGGTGAGTGTCATACCAATCCCGACCATGATGATGAACAGGGAAAGGGGGAGGCCGATTGAGATGAGTGGGCCGGATTCCATGGGAACCTCCGAATTTATTATTAGAACCTATTTTATATAGCCCAAACTGGCGTAGCTTCAATCTGTTGGCAAGCTTTTCGAGGGTCAGTTTTGCAGGAGGTTGAACTTTGACGGGTTGCGCTTCAGCGGGATACAGAAACGGCGGGCTGGGTGCCCGCCGTCAGTCCTCTGTCAGATCTAGCTTCACATCAGTGAAGGCTGAGCGAGTAACGCAGGGTCGTGTAGTCGCGCGGATCCGCTTTGCACGCGAACCCCAGTTCACGCGCTACGTGGTCGATCGCGTTATTGCCGGCGGACTCGATGGAATAGATCTCATCCAGACCATCCGCTTTGGCTGCATCCACCAGCTCCCGCAACAGCATCTTGCCGAGGCCGAGTTTTTGCCAGCTGTCGGCAACCACAACGGCACATTCGCAGGAGTGCCCGTCAGGATCGCAGGCGAAGTTGGCGACCCCCACCGCGTGCTCGACGCCTCGATCATCCCGGTGCAGGGCAATAAAGGCCTCGTGCTGTGCGTCATTGTCGGTGAGGATGCGTATCAACTGCTGGCTGACTCGCCCGATACCACCGAGAAAGCGCATGCGGCTGGAGTCTGCGGACAGGCTCTCAATCATTTCCCGTTCCAGGTCACCGTCGGAGGCCCTTACCGGGCGGATGCTGACTTCGCGGCCGTCGCTCAGGGTGTGGCGAACTTCGCCACCATCGAGACTTGAGCCCGTAAACTCCTGTCGCGACGGCCCTATCGTTGTGGAAGTGCGTGTCGTGTCAGACATGATTTACCCTCCCCGTTTTTACCGTGGAGAAATAGTACGGTCCCGCGTTTTCCGTCAAAAGGTTCCACAGGGCTGCGTGCGAGAAACCTCGGGAAAAATGCTCCCGGCACAACTTTGCAAATAAAACTGGGCAGTCTGCCGCGCTGTGTTATAGTGCCGCGGCTGGCATGATTGCCAGTTGCGTCATCTGTAGGCCGGATTGGTTTTCGGCTCATTTCTAGAACACTGTACTAACCAGTGTGTCTGAACCCTTTCTACTGAATGCCGCACCCGGTCAGGTTGGAATATCTGGCCATCGCCTCTGGCGGCAACCTATCTCCCTCCGTGGAACATCGGCCCCACAATGGCGCCGGCGGACTGAGTATTCCAATTTCTGCCCAGAGTAAAAACACTCGGGTGTAACAGCGGGCTGGTGTGATCGTTCCCCCGGCCGCTCTCAAGAAAGAATTTCTATGTTATTTGAAGATCTCGGCCTCGCGCCGGAAATTGCCCGCGCTGTTGCGGAGCAGGGCTATACCAAACCCACCCCGATTCAGGAGCAGGCCATTCCCGTGGTCATGCGCGGTGGCGACGTGATGGCGGCGGCACAGACCGGTACCGGCAAAACCGCTGGCTTTACCTTGCCTCTGTTGCACAAACTGAATGCCGGTGAGCGCGCGCGCAATAATCAGGTGCGCGCCCTGGTGCTGACGCCAACGCGCGAGCTGGCGGCACAGGTTTTCGACAACGTCCAGAGCTACAGCCAGCACCTGCCCATGCGTCACTCGGTGGTATTCGGCGGGGTAAAAATCAATCCGCAGATGATGCGCCTGCGCAGCGGTGCGGATATCCTGGTTGCTACACCGGGGCGCTTGCTGGACCTGTACAACCAGCGCGCTATAAAGTTCGACAAGCTGGAAACCCTGGTGCTCGACGAAGCTGACCGTATGCTGGATATGGGCTTCATCCACGACATCAAGAAAATCCTGCGGGTACTGCCGCCCAAGCGTCAGAACCTGCTTTTCTCCGCGACTTTCTCCCCCGAAATCCGCACCCTGGCCAAGGGCCTGGTGAACGACCCGGTGGAGATCGATGTAAGCCCGCGTAACAGCACCACCAAGACCGTGAGCCAGAAGCTGCACCCGGTGGATAAGTCCCGCAAGGCGTCGCTGCTGTGTCACCTGATCAAGGAAAACGGCTGGCACCAGGCGCTGGTGTTCAGCCGCACCAAACACGGAGCCAACCGTCTGGCCAAGCAGCTTGAGCAGAGCCGGATTCCGGCGGCGGCGATTCACGGCAACAAGAGCCAGAATGCACGCACCAAAGCCCTGGCAGACTTCAAAAGCGGCAAAGTACAGATCCTGGTAGCGACGGATATTGCCGCACGCGGTATCGATATCGATCAGTTGCCACAGGTGGTCAACTTCGACCTGCCGAATGTGCCGGAAGATTATGTGCATCGTATCGGCCGTACCGGCCGTGCCGGTGCCAGCGGCCAGGCGGTTTCGCTGGTTTCTGCGGATGAGGCCAAGCAGCTCTGGGATATCGAGAAGCTGATCAAGAAGCCGATCGAGCGCGAAGAAATTGATGGCTTTGAGCCGGATCACCAGCTGCCGGCCTCTGGCGGTAAACCCGGCAAGGGCAATCAGGTGCGTCGCGGTGGTGCCAAGCCGGCGGCGAGAAGTGGCGGCAACAATAGCGCTGGCCGCAGCGGCAAGAGTGACGGTCAGTCGGCGGGTCGCGGAAACGGCCGCGGTGGCAATGGAAGTCGCGGCAATGGCAACGGTGGCAACCGCAGCAGCGCGCCCTCTGGCAACAGCGGCAATCGCCGTCGTCGTCCCCAGTCCGCGTAAGCACTGTATGGCTGACGCTTAGGCGATAGACACAAAAAAGGCGATCATTGATCGCCTTTTTTGTACCTGCGAATTACCGACTTTTTTTACTGGCAAAGTAGTCCAGCGTTAACTGGGTAATCGCCCTGGTGCCGATTGCCAGTGCACTTTCATCCACATAAAAGCGCGGTGAGTGGTTGCTCGCCGCGGTGGCGGGGTCGGTGCCCTTCGGGGTTACCCCGAGAAAATAGTAGAAACCGGGAATTTCATTGGCGAAGAAGGAAAAGTCCTCGGCGCCGGTAATTTTCGGGATCACCATCACCTTGTCGGCACCCGCGGCTGCCTTCAGTGCCGGAATCGCCGCTTCGGTCAGCTCGGGATTGTTCACCGTTACCGGGTAGCCTTCCAGGATCTCTACTTCCGCCTTGGCGCCGCTGCTCTCGGCAATTTTCTCCGCGGTGACCTTGAGGCGTTTGAAGATCTCCTGGCGGTTATCCATGTCGAAATTGCGGATGGTGCCATTGAGGTAGACGCTGTCGGGGATGATATTGTTGCGCACTCCGCCGTCGATCACACCAAAGGAGACCACGGCGGGTTCCTTGGTGATGTCAATCTGGCGGCTGACCAGAGTCTGGGTACCCATGACAATCTGTGCGGCGGCGGTGATAGGGTCGACACCGCCCCAAGGGCGTGAGCCGTGAGTCTGGCGGCCTTTTACGTTGATACGGAATTCATCGGAACTGGCCATCAGTGGGCCAGAGCGGTAACCGATCACCCCAACGGGCAGGCTGGAGGTCACATGCTGGCCAAAGGCCACCTCCGGTTTGTATTTCTTGAACAGCCCCTCTTTCAGCATCAGTTCCGCACCGCCTTCCTCACCGTCTGGCGCGCCCTCTTCCGCGGGCTGGAAAATAAACAGTACGTTGCCAGCCAGCTCATCGCGCATTCCCGCGAGTACCTGCGCGGCCCCCATCAGCATGGCGACATGGGTGTCGTGGCCACAGGCGTGCATTACGCCCACTTCTTCACCGTTATATTCGGTCTTTGCCCTGGAGGCGAAGGGAATATCCACTTGCTCGGTCACCGGCAGTGCGTCCATGTCGGCGCGCAGGGCGACGGTCGGGCCGGGTTTGCCGCCCTTGAGCAAGCCGATCACGCCGGTGTGGGCGATGCCGGTCTCGACCTCCATACCGAGGGATTTGAGATGCGCGGTAATGTATTTCGCGGTCTCAAACTCGCGGTTGCCCAGCTCCGGGTTCTGGTGCAGGTGGCGGCGCCATTCGATAACGTCGTCTTGTGTTTGTGCGAGGCGTTTGTCTGCGTCGGGGCTTTGTGCGAGCACTGCGGTGGAGGCGAGCGCGAGAGGTGCCAGGGAGGCGAAGGAAAGGGCGATAAGTGTCTTTTTCAAGGGGTTATTATTCACAAGGACGTCCTGTTTTGCAGTGCATGGGCTGCCTGAAAGCAAACCATGCACTGCGCCGGGAATCAATCCTTGTTGGCGATGCTACTCCCCACCCGCTCGGCGAAATGCGCCACGCCTTCTCCGGTAACATCGACTTTCCGGATTGACCGGTCCTTTATTTTTTAGGGGCGGACCGATTGTGTCGGGTGCGCCACAAAAAGAAACCGCGCCGGAGGGCGCGGTTTCTCAAGGTCTGGGGAGGGGCTTGCGACTTACATGTTGAAGTAAGTGGCCGCTCCGGGTCCAACCGGCATGCCGGCGACGAATACCCACAGGAAGAACAGTGCAGTCCAGCCGATAAAGAAGAAGATGGAGTAGGGGATCATGGTGGCGATCAACGTGCCCATGCCCAGGTCTTTCTTGTAGCGGGTGGCGAA
Source organism: Microbulbifer hydrolyticus (assembly GCF_009931115.1). Lineage (NCBI taxonomy): Bacteria > Pseudomonadati > Pseudomonadota > Gammaproteobacteria > Cellvibrionales > Microbulbiferaceae > Microbulbifer > Microbulbifer hydrolyticus. The sequence continues at coordinate 772,800 of NZ_CP047491.1, forward strand.
AGACACGATCAGGCCAAAGTAGCTCATCATCGGGGTAATGATATTGGTCACCGAGTCGCCGATACGGTAAGCGGCCTGGATGACTTCCGGCGCATAGCCCAGCAGCATCAGCATCGGCACGAAGATCGGCGCCGTCACCGCCCACTGCGCGGACGCGCTACCCAGACTCAGGTTGACCACACCACACATCATGATAAAGAACAGGAACAGGATCGGACCGGTCAGGCCGATGCTCTGCAGTGCCTCGGCACCCAGCACCGCGAAAATGGTGCCCAGGTTGGTCATCTTGAAGAAGGCCACAAACTGCGCGGCGAAGAACACCAGCACAATATACATGCCCATGGTGCCCATGCTCTTCGACATTGCGTCGATCACATCGCGGTCATTGTTCATGGTACCCACGGCCTTGCCGTAGACAAACCCGGGAATCGCGAAGAACACCACGATCAACGCCACAATCCCTTTCAGGAACGGCGAGCCGGCCACGGCGCCGGTTTCCTGGTTGCGCAGCGCGCCCCACTCGGGAACGATGGTAAGTGCCAGCAAACCACACACCCCAAGTACCGCGAGGCCGGCGAACTTCAGGCCGCGTTTTTCCTCGGCGGTGAGCTGGGTCATCTTGTCCTGGGACAGATCGACAGAGGCCTCACTGTTGTCGTATTTGCCCAGTTTGGGCTCGACGATGGACATGGTTACCCAGCTGCCCAGGGCGGTGATCAGGAAGGTGCTGATAATCATGAAGTACCAGTTCACCTCCGGGCCCACCACGTAGTTGGGATCGATCATATGCGCGGCGGATTCGGTAATACCGGACAACAGCGGGTCCACGGTGCCCAGCAGCAGGTTGGCGCTGTAGCCGCCGGAGACACCGGCAAAGGCCGCAGCCAGGCCCGCCAGGGGGTGGCGGCCGAGGGAGTGGAAGATCATCGCTGCCAGTGGGATCAGCACCACGTAGCCGAGCTCGGAGGCGGTGTTGGAGATAATGCCCGCAAATACCACAGTCACGGTCACGGTGTGTTTGGAGGCTTTCAGCACCATGCCGCGTACCGCCGCGGATAGCAGTCCCGAGTGCTCGGCAATGCCCACGCCCAGCAACGCCACCAGCACCGTGCCCAGTGGCGCGAAGCCAGTGAAGTTGGTCACCAGCGTGGTGACGATGGTCCTGAGCCCCTCGCCAGACAGCAGATTGACCACCTGGATAACGCCGTCGGCGGAACGTCCCGCAGCACCGACCGGGCGTGGATCAACCACGGACAGGCCAAAGAAGGAGGCGATACCACTGAGTATGACCACGCCCACCGCAAAGATGGCGAACAGGGTAATCGGGTGCGGGAGCAGGTTGCCCAGCCATTCCACGGTATCGAGGAAGCGGGTGAAGGCTGTTTTCTTGCCGGAGCCGGCGGGCTGGATGTCACTGGGGGAAGCGGATGTCGTCATTATTTCTCCTGTGTGTTCGCCTGCCGGCCAAATTGTGATCAGTTGGCGCGCAATCATACATTAGAAATGACAGCGATACCTTTTGGTGGCGGGTAACCAGTTTTTATTTTCGATTTTAGAGATTTAGGGCAATCTTCCGCCTAATTATCAGGTGCAAATGGGGCATGCTGCCAGTAGTTAGGCGGGACAAGCAATTTGTGGGAGACACTACATAGGGGGAGAACAGGCTGGAACGGTGAGACAACAGCGCATTTTTACGTGGTGCGGAATAGGCGCCGGACACCGCGGGTGCCCGGGCCGTCGTGTCTCAGAACTTGTAGCCGAGCCCCACGGAGTAAACCCAGGGGTCGATATCGACATCCGTGGTGATACGGTTGAAATAGTCGCCTCTTGAGCGAAAGTCGATTTTGGCTTCGGTATCGATATCCAGATACCAGACCGCAGCATTGAACAGCCAGTTGCTGTCGCGGCCGAACATGATGTCTACGCCGAGTTCAGCGGCGAGCCCCCAGGAGTCGTCCAGTTCCAGATCGGCATTGCTCAGGGCACCGAGTTCATCCTCGAAATATTTCTGTGCGACATTGCTGATCTCTTCATCCCCAAACGTGGTGAAGTTCACTCCGATACCGACGTAAGGCTGCACCCAGGATTCCTTGCACACGGGAAACCACTGTACGGTAAGCGTGGGCGGCAGGTGCTCGATACTGCCGAGCTCGACTTTGCCCAGCCGGCCCTCGCTGTCCGGATCCGGCAGGCCGACGACGTCGAGGTCGTGCTCAAATGGCAGTGCGACGAGCAGGCCGAGGCCGAAGTGGTCGGCAAACAGCCAGGTGCCGGTAAACGTGGCGCTGTCGCCGTCGTCTACATATACACGGGTGTCGGGGAGGTCCAGCGTGTTGTCGAGCCGCAGCCACTCGGAGTCGTCGTCGGGCGCCACGAGTCCCCAGCCGACCCGGACGATGAAGTCGCCCTGTTCGTAGTCGGCGAGACACTGGCTGGCGCTCAGGGCGGTAGCGAGCAGGGCGGCGGTAAGTGTGGCGGCCTTCTTGGCTGCTTTCATGTCTTCGCTCCTTGAACATCTTGGGGGGCAGGCGCAACACTTTTAGTCTAGCCGGGACTTTGGTTGCGCAATATTTTTGCGTTTACTCAGGTGTCAGCCCGAGGCGGGTTGTTCGGCTGCGTGCATGGCGCGATAATGTGATCACAAAATTCCAGGGTGCTGTTTAGCAAGGTAGTGGAGCTGTTATGAAGATTGGTGTGCTGAAAACCGATGATGTGCGCGAGCAGTTGGTGGGGGAGTTTGGCGAGTACCCGGAGATGTTTGCGGACCTGTTGCAGCGCGAGGATCCATCCCTGGAGTTTGTGACCTATGAGGTACAGCACGGCCACTATCCCGATGAGATCGATGAGGTGGATGCCTACCTGATCACCGGCAGCAAGACCGGGGTGTATGAGGACAAGCCGTGGATTCCACCGTTGATGGATTTTGTGCGCGAGCTGCACCGCCGCGAGAAGCCGACGCTGGGCATCTGTTTCGGCCACCAGTTGATTGCCCATGCACTGGGTGGTGAGACGCGCAAGTCGGAGAAGGGCTGGGGCGTAGGGGTACACAGCTACGAGGTGCAGGAGACGCCGGCGTGGATGGCGGAACCGCAGCCGTCGTTCAGTCTGCTGGTGAGCCACCAGGACCAGGTGGTGGCGCCGGCTCCGGGGACGAAGGTCATTGCATCCAGTGATTTCTGCCCGTATGCGTTGTTACAGGTCGGTGAGCACATGCTTACCATGCAGGCGCACCCCGAATTCACCAAGCCCTATTCCAAGGGGCTGATGGAGCTGCGCCAGGAAGTATTTGGTGAGGATATGGTCGCGAAGGGCAAAGATTCCCTGCAGAACGACATTCACACCAGTGCAGTTGCCCGTTGGATGCTGGAGTTCCTCAAGAGCGCTTCGTAATTCAGCGCGAACGTTTTAGGACCCGTGGTTTTCGGACCTATGGTTTTAGAAATCATAGTGGCGCCAAAGCACTGGGGAACTGTTTTCGAAACCGCTGTGGATACGTCCCTGTACGCTGCGTCGGCAACGTCCCTGTTGCCGACGCTTTCGAAAACAGTTCCCCAGCACTTTGGCTTCAGCCCACCTGTATTGCTTCGTCAGTAATATTCACTTCCATTTGATATTACAGCCGACAGAAGGCACCTGATCTTCCCCCGGTTTCTCTCCCGCCAGAATCTTATCCACAGCCGCGCGCAAATCTTTCCCGTTTACCGGCTCATTATTTCCCGGCCGGCTGTCATCGAACTGGCCGCGGTACGCCAGTTTTCCTTCCCGATCAAAAAGAAAAAAGTCCGGTGTGCAGGCCGCATCGAATGCCTTCGCCACCGACTGATCCTCATCCACCAGGTACGCAAACCGGTAGCCTCGCGCCGCCACCTCTTCCTGCATTTTTTCCGGGCTGTCTTCAGGGTAATTGGCGAGGTCGTTACTATTGATGGCAACGATGCCAAGGCCGGCGGGTTGGTATTGCTCGGCGAATTCGGACAGGGCTGCGGCAATGTGTTTTACGAACGGGCAATGGTTGCAGATAAACATGACCAGCAGCGGTTTGCCGGCGTAATCGTCACTGCTAACAACACTACCGGTGGGGTCCGGGAGTTTGAAGGCGGGCATGGGGGTGCCCAGCGGAATCATGGTTGAGGGGGTGAGGGCCATGGGCTGCTCCTTGCTGAAAGGGGGCGCGTTGCCCCTTGGTGCCAGTTGCGTTGATTTACTGGATTCCGAGTGTACGGCTTTTGTCCGGCGTTTTCAGGTGGCGCCGTCGCTGGCCGCACTACGTCAATTGACGCATTCCGCTCGGTTCTGAATCTTGTTTCCATTGGCCTTAAATCCATCCTGTACGCCGGGTTCAGTCCGGGCGGCGGGAAACAGCCGCCAGTATTTTCATGAACCAACTTGTCATTCCGGATCCGACTACCGCAAAGGCCGCCGAGGCGGGCCGTTGGCATGCGGATCTGGAGCTGCAGTTTGAGCGGGGTGAGCGGGGCTGCCGGTTGGCGCGCAATCGTCATCGCGGACCTTTATACGTGCAGAAGCCGTTTTTCCCCGAAGGGCGGGATCTGGCGCATGTCTACCTGTTGCACCCTCCCGGCGGGCTGGTGTCGGGGGACCGACTGGATATCCGGGTTGAGGTAAAAAAAGACGCGCGGGCCCTGGTGACGACAACGGGTGCGGGCCGGGTCTACCGGGCGCGGAGTGATGGACTGCTGCAGAGCCAGAATACCTTTTTGCGTGTGGGCGAGGGCGCAAGTCTCGAGTGGTTACCGCTGGAAAATATTGCCTACCCCGGTGCCAACGGTGCCATGCACACCCGGATCGAGCTGGCGCGAGATAGTCGATTTTCTGCGTGGGAAATTACCTCACTTGGCCTGCCCGCATGCGATGCAACTTTTGGCAACGGTAGCCTCCTGCAGCGTCTGGAAATTTTTCGCGAAGGTGTGCCGCTGCTGATCGAGTCGCTGCGCCTGCAGGGTGTCGCGGGGTCTACAGACGGCCTGCTTTCCGCGCGTGCGGGACTGCAGGGGCATCCGGTAAATGGTCTGCTGGTGATGGGACCTTTTGCACCGGCGGAGTCGGTACAGGAGGCCTGCCGCGCAGTTTTAGCTGCGCACGAAAAGCGCTGCCTCGCCGGGATCACCCTGGTCTCCGAAATGATCGTCGTGCGTGCGCTGGGCAAATGTGCCTTCGAGGTGCGCGCCCTGCTGACCGAGTTATGGGAATTGTTACGGCCCGAGCTGCTCGGGCGCGCCGCCTGTGCACCGCGTATCTGGCGCACCTGAATTTAAAAGAAACCCACCACAGGTTTTTGCATGGAATTACTGCCGAGAGAAAAAGACAAGCTGCTGGTATTTACCGCGGCCCTGCTGGCGGAGCGCCGTCTGGCGCGGGGACTGAAGCTGAATTATCCGGAGGCGGTGGCCCTGATCACCATGGAGATCATGGAGGGCGCCCGCGACGGCAAGACGGTTGCCGAGCTGATGGGCTATGGCCGCGAAATCCTGCGCGCGGACCAGGTAATCGATGGGGTGGCGGAGCTGGTTCACGAGGTGCAGGTGGAAGCGACTTTCCCGGACGGGACCAAGCTGGTCACCGTACACAACCCCATAAGCTGAGGCGGAGACAATTATGATTCCAGGAGAAATCCAGGTCGCCGCGCACAAGGGCGATATCGAACTCAACCGCGGTCGTGAAACCCGCACCCTGCGGGTGGAAAATACCGGTGATCGCCCGGTTCAGGTTGGCTCCCATTACCACTTTTACGAAGTCAACCCGGCGCTGCGTTTCGAGCGGGAACGCGCGCGTGGTTTTCACCTGAATATTGCCTCCGGAACCGCGGTGCGATTCGAGCCGGGGCAGGGGCGTGAGGTGGAGTTGGTGGCTTATGCGGGTCGCCGCATGGTGTACGGTTTCCGCGGTGAAGTGATGGGTGCCCTGGATGACACAGGAGAATCCATCGTATGAGCCACATGGACAGAGAAAGCTACGCGCAGATGTTCGGCCCCACCACCGGCGATCGCGTGCGCCTGGCGGACACCGAGCTCTGGCTGCAGGTGGAAAAGGACTTCACCCGCTACGGTGACGAAGTGAAATTCGGCGGTGGCAAGGTAATTCGCGACGGCATGGGCCAGAGCCAGCGGCCGTCCTCGGATACCCCCGACCTGGTGATTACCAATGCGCTGATTCTGGACCACTGGGGCGTGGTCAAGGCGGATGTGGCGATAAAAGATGGTCGCATCGCCGGCATCGGCAAGGCGGGCAACCCGGATGTGCAGGATGGGGTGGATATCATTATCGGCCCGGGAACGGAAATTATTGCCGGTGAGGGTTCGATCCTGACCGCCGGCGCCATCGATGCACACATTCATTTTATCTGTCCACAGCAGGTGGAAGAGGCGCTGATGTCCGGTGTCACCACCATGATCGGTGGTGGCACCGGCCCCGCTACCGGCACCAACGCGACGACCTGCACGCCGGGGCCGTGGAATATCGGCAAGATGCTGCAGGCCACCGACAGCCTGCCGATGAACTTTGGCTTTCTCGGCAAGGGCAATGCCAGTCTGCCGCAAGCACTGGAAGAGCAACTGGAGGCCGGTGCCTGTGGCCTGAAACTGCACGAGGACTGGGGCACCACGCCGGCCGCCATCGACTGTTGCCTGAGCGTTGCCGAAAAGTACGACGTGCAGGTGGCGATCCACACCGACACCCTGAATGAGTCCGGGTTTGTCGACGACACTCTGGGCGCCTTCAAGGGGCGCGCCATACACACCTATCACACCGAGGGCGCCGGCGGTGGCCACGCGCCGGACATCATCAAAGCCTGCGCCTCACCCAACGTACTGCCGTCTTCCACCAATCCCACCCGGCCATATACCGTCAACACCGTGGACGAGCACCTGGATATGCTGATGGTGTGCCACCACCTGGATACCAGTATTCCGGAAGATATCGCGTTTGCGGACTCCCGCATTCGCAAGGAAACCATCGCCGCGGAAGATATCTTCCACGACCTGGGCGCCTTCAGCATGATCGCCTCAGACTCGCAGGCGATGGGGCGCGTGGGCGAGGTGATTACCCGCACCTGGCAGACCGCGCACAAGATGAAAGTGCAGCGCGGCAACCTGACCGAAGATGCCCGTGGTGAGACCGAAGGTGCGGACAATTTTCGCGCGCGTCGCTACATTGCCAAGTACACGATCAATCCGGCGATCACCCACGGCATCGCCCATGAAGTCGGCTCCATCGAAGCGGGAAAGCTCGCGGATCTGGTGTTATGGAAGCCGGCCTTCTTCGGTATCAAGCCATCGATGATCATCAAGGGGGGAATGATTGCCGCAGCGCCCATGGGGGATCCCAACGCGTCCATCCCCACGCCGCAACCGGTGCACTATCGCCCGATGTTCGGCGCCCATGGCCTGGCCGCTGCCAACACCTCGGTGACCTTTGTATCGAAGGCTGCACTGGAGCGTGACGTCGCGGAAAAACTCGGCCTGCAGCGCGGACTGGTGGCCTGCAAAAATACCCGCAGTATCACCAAAAAAGACATGCTGCTGAACGACTGGCAACCGGACGTCACCGTGGACCCACAGACTTACGAGGTGCGCGCCGACGGCGAACTGCTTACCTGCGAGCCCGCCACGGAATTGCCGCTGGCGCAGCGCTACTGCTTATTCTGAATCCGAGGACGTACATGTGACACTGGATATCTACCAGCGCCTGGGTATCGACAGCGGAAAGGCCGCGCAATATTCGATCGTGCTGGACCACCTGCAGCGAGACCGGGGACGGTTACGTGCAAAGACCACCGATGGCATCGAAGTGCGGATTTTTCTGGAGCGCGGTAAACCGCTTCAGGTCGGTGAAATACTGCAGAGCCAGTGCGGCAAGTGGGTGAAAGTAATGGGGGCGCAAGAGCCGGTGACCACCGCGCGCTGTGACGACTGGTTTACCTTCAGTCGCGCCTGCTATCACCTGGGGAATCGCCACGTCAAATTACAAATTGCCAATGCAGAGGGTGAGGGCGAACGCTGGCTGCGTATAACCCCGGATCACGTTCTGGAAGAGATGCTGGAGTTGCTGGGCCTGAGTCTGAAGCGGGAAACCGCGGTATTTATTCCCGAGTCTGGTGCCTACAGCGGAGGCCACTCTCACAGCCACGCGCACAGCCATTCGCACAGCCATCATCACAGTCACGCGCACGACCAGAATGAGCATCACCACCACTGACGGCGCGCTGCTGCGCCTGCTGCAACTCTCGAGCGCCAGCCTGCCGGTGGGGGGCTATGCGTTTTCCCAGGGCCTGGAATATGCCATCGACATTGGCTGGGTGAGAAATATCGACGACACGCGAGACTGGCTCTCGCTCCAACTACTGGAATCTCTGGCCCAGGTGGACTGCCCGCTACTACTGCGCTGTCATCGCGCCCTGCAGCAAAATGATACCGGGCAACTGCAGTACTGGAACCACTACGCCCTGGCCTGCCGTGAGACACGGGAACTGCGCCTCACCGACACCGCTACCGGTAACGCCCTGATCCGTCTGCTGGCGCAGCTGCACATCGAGCAGCCGATGGGGCGTCAGGAAACCAGTTTTATTACGGCCTTCGCGATTGCGGCACACCACTGGCACCTTAACGAAGACGCCACTGTCCTGGGGCTGGTCTGGGGCTGGCTCGAAAACCAGGTCGCTGCCGCTACCAAGCTGGTGCCACTGGGGCAGTCCCAGGCGCAGCAACTGATCGGTGAGATTCAGCAGCAGGTACCCGCAGCCATCGCCCGCGCGCAGCAGTTGCAGGACAGCGAACTCGGTGCTGGACTGCCGGCACTGGCCATCGCCAGTGCCAAACACGAACATCAATACAGCCGACTCTTCAGGTCGTAACAAGAATTCAAGCAAGTATTCCGTGGAGTAGAACCATGACCACAATGAAAAAACAGACCTTGCGCGTCGGCATCGGCGGCCCGGTCGGCTCGGGTAAAACGGCACTGTTGCGTGAACTCTGCAGCGCCATGCGCGATCACTACGACATCGCCGTCGTCACCAACGACATCTACACCCAGGAAGACGCCAAATTCCTTACTCAGCATGAGGCCCTGAGCGCTGATCGCATTCTTGGTGTGGAGACCGGCGGCTGTCCCCACACCGCCATCCGTGAAGATGCCTCCATGAACCTCGCTGCCATCGACGAGCTCATTGCCCGTCATGGCGACCTGGACGTGGTATTCGTGGAAAGCGGCGGCGACAATCTCAGCGCGACCTTCAGCCCGGAACTCTCCGACCTGACCATTTACGTGATCGATGTTTCCGCCGGCGACAAAATTCCGCGCAAGGGCGGTCCCGGCATCACCCGCTCCGACCTGTTGATCATCAATAAAATCGACCTGGCCCCACTGGTCGGCGCGTCCCTGGAGGTCATGGATCGCGACGCGAAAAAAATGCGTGGCGAACGGCCTTTTGTATTCTCCAACCTGAAAGCACAGAAGGGCCTGAAAGAAATCATCGAATTCATCGTGCGAGAGGGAATGCTGGAAGAAAAAGCCATTCCCGCAATCGCGTGATCCCATTTACAAGAAATCAGCCCACGCCGTAGAGGAACGCATGAAAATAAAGCATCTGATCCTGACCGTTATTGCAACAATTTCCAGCCTCATTAGCCTGTTTGCCACGGCGCACGAAGGCCATGCGCCGGCCGGTATCGTGCACGAATTGCATCATATAATGTGGATTGTTATGGCCCTGGCGGTGAGCACTGTAGCAGTTTTTCTGATCCGGAAAGGCCCACAGGAAAAAGAAGATTCCCAGGACTAGGAAAGATCATTAAAGCCACGAAAGGAAAGTAGAATCCACCGAACCCAGATGTCTCAGGAGTCCGGATTCAACGCCCGAATGGCAATGCCCGCAGCGGCGGTCCGGTTCTCCACCCCGAGCTTGGAGAAAACCCCTTCGAGGTGTTTGTTGACGGTGCGCGGACTCACATCGAGGATCTCGCCGATTTCCCGGTTTGTCTTTCCGTTCGCTATCCAGAACAAAACTTCCGATTCCCGCTTGGTCAGTGACAGCTTCTCTCGCAGAATATCCTCACCGGCGGGACCGCCATCGTCCACCAGTTTTAATAGATAAGTGCTGCTATCCCGCTGCTCAATAAACACCACCGCCAGCGGCTTCTGCAAACCCTCCAGCTTCAATCTGTGGCCCGCGCCCGGGCTGCGCGACAACCACATCTGTAAATCCGCCTCCATTTTGCGTTGCAGTATTCCCTCCATGGCGTCCGCACTGCTCAGCAGCGCATAAGTCTGTGGCGTAGCCCAGTGCATGCGGCCCGCCGCATCCACGGTGCACAGGAACTGGCCTGTTGAGTCCAGTGCCTGGTGCGCGCTGGATGTCAGGCGTGCGTTGTTCAGGTGCACTTTCATGCGGGCCAGCAGCTCGTTCGGCTGGATCGGTTTGGTCAGGTAATCCACGCCACCACTTTCCAGGCCTCTCACGATATTTTCCGAGTCTGTCAGTCCGGTCATGAAGATGACCGGGATCGACGCCAGTTCCGGGTCGGCTTTCAGCAGTTTGCAGGTTTCAAAGCCGTCCAGTCCGGGCATCACCGCATCCAGCAGGATCATGTCCGGGCGCAGGCGGCGGGCAATATTCAGCGCCTGGCTGCCATCCAGGGCGACGAGCGCATCAATACCCGCCTGCTCCAGGGTATCGTTGATCAGGCTCAGGGTGTCCGGGGAATCGTCCACCACCAGAACGATATCCCCGGTGTGCGTGTCCGCGGTTGTCCGCGCGGGGCTTGCGGTATCGTCGCAGGTATTCATTCTCGCTCCTTGATTTCCAGGGCTTCGCTCAACTGCTCGAAGCGCATGGTGTCCGCCAGCTGGCGGAACTGTTCTATACGGTGGTCGGCTACGATTGTTTCGGCGGCAATCCGGTCCAGTGTCCTGTGCACGCCACTGCGGTAGCCGATGCGCGCGTAGGCCAGCAGTTCTGCCAGCAGCGGATGTTCTGGCAACGCTTGTGTGGACGCGGTTTGCCGTATCGATGATTTGCACGGGATATCGCGGTCTTTTCCATATACCCAATCGAGCTTCAGCAGGCGGGCAATGGTGTTGAACAGCTTCTGGTTTACCAGCGGTTTCACCAGGTAGGCATCGTGATGGGCGGGCTCGTCGTCTCCGGGATTCAAGTGCCGCTCCTGGGCGTCGGCCGACAGCATCACTATCGGCGCGGTGATACCGCGCGCACGCAGTTGCTCGGCGAGATCCAGCCCGTTCATTCCCGGCATGGTCACATCCAGCAGGAACAGATCCGGCCGCTGATGTTGTACCAGTGCCAGGCAGTCCTCGGCACTCTGTGCTTCCATCATGGAAAAGCCGAGCGGCGTCAGCAGGTCGCCGATCAGTCCGCGATGAATGGGTTCGTCGTCCACCACCATCACGCTGCGACGGGGGCCGTGATAGCCACTGATGCGGCGCACCGGTATTTCGCGGCGGTGGTCCGATTCCACCCATGACAGCAGCAGCGAAACCGTAAAGCGGCTGCCCTTGCCCGGCTCGCTTTGCATGCGCAGCTCACCACCCATGATTTCTGTGAGCAGGTAGGCAATGGTCAGTCCCAGCCCGGTGCCGGTGGCCACGGGGCTCTGCCCGTTGCGCACCCGCTCAAACGGTTTAAGTATCCGCGCCTGATCGTCCGCACGAATCCCCACGCCGGTATCTTCAATGGAAAACTCTGCCACCTGATTGCGGTAGCGGATATGAAAATCCACCTGGCCCTCGCGGGTGTACTTGATGGCATTGGACAACAGATTGATCAGAATCTGGCGCAGACGTTTCTCATCGGCAATCACGGTGGATGGTAGCGGGCTGTGGATATGACAGTAAAAGCGCACACCTTTTGCTTCCGCCTGTGGACGGAACATCTCCACCATCTGCTCCAGTAGTTCCGGCAGGCGCACCTGGTTGCGATAGATATCCAAGCGCCCGGCCTCGATCTTGGAGATATCCAGCAGGCCCTCAATCAGGTCCGTCAGGTATTCCCCGCTGCGCTTGATGATGCGCAAACCGTTGCGGTGCTTTTCCGGGATATCCTGTTGCTGGTTCAGCAGCTGCGCGTAGCCGAGAATGGACTGCAATGGAGTGCGCAGTTCGTGGCTGATACCGGACAGGTAGCGGCTCTTGGCGCTGTTGGCCCGATCCGCCTGTTCCTTGGCCGCCTGCAGCGCGCGATCGGTTTCCTTGTGCGCCTCGATCTCGTTGAGCAGCAGGCGCGTCTGCCGGTTGGACTCCATCTGCGCGACGGTACGGCTGTCGTGGGTAAGCAGGAACAGCCACGCCAGTACCCCGGAAATCAGCAGTAGCAATACGAACAGTGTCCAGAATGCTTGCTGCAGCAATTCTGCCTCGCCAGTGGTGGCGGGCTGCAATTGGCCGTAAATCAGTGACAGCACACCGGCGATACACACGCTCGCTCCCAGAAGCAGTATCGCAAAGCGCCCAAGGCGTGAATCCACCCCGTTCACGACCCGCTCAGGCACCAGTATTTTCATCAGGGTGGCAAGCTGCTGGGAGAAGCGCGCATCTGGCTTGCACGCATCCAGGCAGCGGGAGTCCAGCGAACAGCACAGGGAGCAGATCGGGCCCTGGTAAGCGGGGCAATGGCTCATGTCCGCAGGTTCGAAGTCGTTTTCGCAGATACAACAGGTCTGCGCAGACTGGACGCTGGTGCTGACCGTGCGCTGGCCATCGTCGTCATCGCCATAGAGAGAGTCCCGGTGACGGGCCAGGTAGAAGCGCCCGCGGGTGGCCATCCCCAGTAGCGGCACCATCAAAAAGCAGATGCCGAGGCTGATAAAGCTGGCAAAATTTTTCGCACCATCGCCGAAATGACCGAGATAGCAGACGATGCCAATCAGTGAGGCCAGCAGCATCGAGCCCACACCCACCGGGTTGAAGTCATACAGGTGTGAGCGCTTGAACTCGACATAGGACGGACTGATGCCGAGAGGCTTGTTGATCATCAGGTCTGCGGCGAGGCATCCGAGCCAGCTGATGGCCACCAGTGAAAAAATACCCAGCACCCCCTCGAGCGCGCGATAAATCCCCAGCTCCATCAACACCAGCGCGATGCTCACGTTGAACACCAGCCACACAACCCGTCCCGGATGGCTGCGGGTCAGGCGCGAGAAAAAATTCGACCAGGCGATGGAGCCCGCATAGGCGTTGGTGACGTTGATCTTCATCTGCGAGATCACCACCATCACGCCAGCCAGGATCAGTGCCATGGTGGGGGACTGGGTCAGGTAGTTGAACACCATCTGGTACATACGCACCGGGTCCGCCGCCTGCTCTGCGGAGGCACCGCCGGTGATGGCCAGATAGGCGAGGAAGGAACCGAACAGCATCTTGATCACACCGATGAAAATCCAGCCCGGCCCGGCAAGCGTCAGCCAGAACCACCAGCGCGCGCGATTCTCGCGGGTCTTTTCTGGCATAAACCGCAGGTAGTCCACCTGCTCGCCGATCTGCGCGACCATGGCAAAAAATACTGCACTGGCCGCGCCGAATAACATCCAGCTGAACTCGCCACTCTGCGGGTTGTGCTGGGGTGCGTAGCGGGCCCAGTCCTCCACCCGCGCGAGCTCGAACCAGGCGGCAATACCGAGCGCGAGGCACTGCAACAACAGCCACAGCGGCTGGGTGCCGATCTGAAACTTGCTCACCGCCCGGATACCGTGGGTCACAATTGGGATCACGGCCACCGCGCAGAGGATATAACCGATGGCCGGCGGTATGCCGAGCAGGGCGTGCAGCGCGGAGGTGAGTATCGCAGCCTCGATGGCGAAGAAGATGAACGTGAAGGAGGCGTAGATCAGCGAAGTGATGGTGGAGCCGAGGTAGCCGAAACCGGCACCGCGGGTGAGCAGGTCGATGTCGAGGCCGTGTTTGGCCGCGTAATAGGTGATGGGGAAGCCGGTAATGAAGATCACTGCGGCCACCGCGAGCATCGCGGTGACGGTGTTGATAAAGCCGTAGTTGAGGGTCACTGCCGCGGCGATGGCTTCCAGGGCGAGGAAGGCGGTGGCTCCGAGCGCGGTCTTCGCCACCTGTTCAATGGTAAAGCGGCGCCCGCGCACGGCGGTAAAGCGCAGTGCGAAGTCTTCGAGGGTCTCGTCTCCCACCCACTTGTTGTAGGTCCGCCGTACGCGGAATACCTGTTGTGCGGGTCGCATGGCCTGTTGATCGTTGTCGTTATTTTTGCCCGTAAATGTTCCAACCACCGGGTGCTGCCTACTGCTTGTTTCTCGTCATGTTCTTTTTCTTGCAACAAGAATACCGAATTACACCACTCAATTACGCTTTTGCGGCTCAAAAGCCTGATAACAGGGTGCCGCTAGCGGGTAAAGCCGTATGAGATCTTGCACCAGATAGCGCTCCCTTCAGCCGGCCAGAAGGGTGAATTACCGGGTTCCGGTTCTTGCCGCCATTAGTGTACGTACACCCTCACATCTGAAAACCGTCAAATGACGTAGGCACCGGCCCCAATACGCGTATGGCTCCCCTGTGCCACCGGTCGAATAATCGATAGCAGCAAAAAATAACCAATCGAGACCAGGGTCAAGACCAAAACCAAGGGGAAATACATGGAAACGTTGTCAGGAGGTTTGCGACCGCAAGGTGCGTCGCAGTCGAAAAAAGTGTTCGGTCGCAGTGTCTGCGCCGCGGCGGTGCTGGCCGCGAGTGTGGCACCACTGCCGGCATTCGCCAAACAGTTCGAATCCGAAGGTGGGCAGACGTTCAGTATCGGTGCCGGGTTCCGCTCCCAGTTCCAGTCCGTGGAAGGAGATAGTGAATTTACCCTGCCGGACATCCGGGTATACAGCTCCGGGCAGCTGAGCGACACAGTGAAATTCACATTCAACTTGCAGCAGCGGAGCAACGATACCGCCGATGTGCTGGATGCGATTGCGCAATTCGAGTTCAGCCCGGAGTTCAACATCTGGGCCGGGCGCATGCTGACGCCGGCGGACCGTATCGAGATGAGTGGCCCCTATTACGCGCTCAGCTGGAACCAGTACCGGCAGCCACTGTACGCCTCCGACCAGGGCGGTCAGGCGGGACTGATCGGGCGCGATGAAGGGATCACCTTCTGGGGCACCGCCGGCAAGTTCCAGTATGCCGTGGGAAGTTTTATCGGACTGGATGAATACTCCAACCAGGACGAAAACCCGCTGTACGCGGCGCGCTTCGCCTACAACTTCCTGAATATGGAATCCAACCCGGGTTACTACACCAGCTCAACCTATTACGGTGGGCTCGATAATATTTTCACCCTCGCACTTTCCCTGCAGAGCCAGGAAGACGGTGTCGGCAGTGCCGAGAGTGCCGGAGACTTTTCCGGTTGGACCGTGGATATGCTCTCCGAGACGGTGCTCGACGCCGGTGGTGTGATCACCGTCGAGGCCGAATACAAAAGCTTTGATGCGGATTACACCCTTGCTTCCCAACCGCTGGCTGGCGACTGCTTCTGCCTGTTTGACGGCGAGTCAGCGTTCGCCACCGCCGCCTATCTGTTCCCGGCCAATGTCGGTCCTGGCAAGTTCCAGCCGTACCTGCGCCTGGTGGAAAACAGCCCCTCCGACGCCGACAGCAGCAGCTCTACCGAGCTCGGCCTCAACTATGTGGTCAATGGCCACAACACCCGCCTGAACCTGAGCTTTGTCTCCGGCGATGCCAACGCATCCGGCTATGCCGGTGCGGATGTAGATGTACTGAGCCTGGGGATGCAGGTACAGCTGTAAGTCGACTGCGTGCGCTTCACGCGATTTGAAAATAATGAACAGGAGCAATTCCATGAGCATGAAAAAATTTGTTGCCGGGCTCGCCTTTGCGGCCGGTACCAGTGTCATCAGCGCCGCGGCAATGGCGGCGGAAACCATCAAGGTAGGTGTATTGCACTCTCTCTCGGGGACTATGGCGATCAGTGAAACCACATTGAAAGACACTGTGCTGATGATGGTGGAAGAGCAGAACCGCAAAGGAGGCCTGCTGGGTAAGAAGCTCGAAGCGGTGGTTGTCGACCCGGCCTCGGACTGGCCGCTGTTTGCGGAGAAAGCCCGCGAACTGATCACCAAGGAAAAAGTGGATGTGATCTTTGGCTGCTGGACATCGGTATCGCGTAAATCCGTGCTGCCGGTGATCGAGGAACTGAACGGCCTGATGTTTTACCCGGTGCAGTACGAAGGCGAAGAGTCTTCGAAGAATGTGTTCTACACCGGTGCCTCGCCGAATCAGCAGGCGATTCCCGCGGTGGATTACCTGATGTCTGACCTGGAAGTGGAGCGCTGGGTACTGGCGGGGACCGACTATGTGTATCCGCGTACCACCAACAAGATTCTGGAGTCTTACCTGGAGTCCAATGGTGTGGCCAAGGAAGACATCCTGATCAACTACACACCGTTCGGTCATTCCGACTGGCAGAGCATCGTTTCCGACATTAAGAAATTTGGCAGCACCGGTAAGAAGACCGCCGTGGTCTCCACCATCAACGGTGATGCCAATGTGCCCTTCTACAAGGAACTCGCCAACCAGGGCATCAGCTCGGAAGATATCCCGGTGGTGGCCTTCTCCGTGGGTGAAGAGGAGCTCTCTGGCATCGACACCGGTCCGCTGGTGGGGCACCTGGCTGCCTGGAACTACTTCCAGGGCATTGATAGCGAAGCCAATGAGTATTTCGTACAGCAATGGAAGAAGTTTATCGGTGACGAAAAACGCGTGACCAACGACCCCATGGAGGCGACCTATATCGGTTTCAACATGTGGGCCAAGGCGGTTGAAAAAGCCGGCTCCACAGAGGTGGATGCGGTCGAGCAGGCGATGATCGGCATCGAGTTCCCGAACCTGACCGGTGGCGTGGCGAAAATGAACAAGAACCACCACCTGTCCAAGCCGGTATTTATCGGTGAGATTCAGGACGACGGACAGTTTGAAGTGGTTTGGGAAACCGACGGCGTTGTGCCTGGCGATGCCTGGTCAGACTTCCTGCCCGGCTCCAAGGACCTGATTGCCGACTGGACCGCGCCGATCAAGTGCGGCAACTACAACACCAAGGCCGAGGCTTGCAGCGGCCAGGTACAGTAATCCCGATGACGGTGGTGAATGGTGGCTCTTTTTCTTCACGGAAGAAAGGAAAAGTAAGCCCGCAAGTGAATTCGCCACCGATCACAGGGTAAGCCGGACTGCTCTCTGCCTGTAGAGGAGCCCGGCCAGGGAGTTGGCCCCGACAACCCATTCAGTATTGGATTGTCCGGGGCCTGTTTCCGTTTCGGCGCTATTGAAAGTCGGCCGAAGTATTACTGATTCGCGTATCGCAATTACCGCGGGGTTTTCTGTGAAAAAATTAATACTGAGTTGTGGCCTGCTGCTGGCAGTGTTTGCCGGCATTTCCGTGCAGGCGCAGCCGCACTCTGTACCTCCAGCAGTGGACGCCACGCTAGAGCAGCTGACTGAAGCCAGCTTGCGCGAGACGGCTACGCTGGTCGAGCAGCTCGAGCAGTCTGGTGGCGCCGCCATGCGTCCGTTGTTTGAAACCATGCTGGCCGGCGATCTCCACTATCACAAGACCACCAGACAGCTGATGGCGGTACAGAAAAATGCTGCCGGAGAGCCGGTCGGGCGGGACATATTTACCGGCGCGGACCTGGGCGTACAGGAACGGCGGGACATCAAGAAAATCCGCGTAAACAATCGCCTGCGAGGCCAGCTGCGCGAGGCCATAGGGCGGATTGATCTGCTGCATGGTAGCGAAGCGCAAAAACGCACCGCGGTGCTCGCAATACTCGACGACCTCTCCGCTGACAATATGCGCCTGCTGCAGAGTGCCACCGAGGCCGGTGTGAACCCGGCAGTTGAAGACCTGATTGCGCTGGCCAACGCCATGGTGCGCCTGCGCGACAGCAGCGATACGGAAGAGCGCCTGGGGGCGATCGCATTGATGAGCGAACGCCTGGAATCACCGGTGCGCAACCAGCTGCGGGGTCTGCTGGAAAACCAAAGCGAGCAGGATGCCGCGGTGAAGGCAGCGGCACAGAAAGCGCTCGACAAGATTTCCGAGCGCATTGAATTTTACGGGCAGATGGAACAGCTGTTTTTCGGCCTCAGCCTGGGTTCGGTGCTTGTACTGGCCGCAATAGGCCTCGCCATCACCTTCGGTGTGATGGGCGTAATCAATATGGCGCACGGCGAAATGATCATGCTCGGCGCCTATACCACCTATGTGATCCAGCAACTGATGCCGCAAGCGATCGGATACTCACTGCTGGTGGCGGTGCCGGCGGCCTTTCTGGTCTCCGGTAGTGTCGGTGTACTGATTGAGCGCGGCGTGATACGGCACTTGCAGGGGCGGCCACTGGAAACACTGCTGGCCACGTTCGGTATCAGTCTGATCCTGCAGCAGGCAGTCCGTAGTATTTTCTCGCCACTGAATATGCAGGTGGTCACGCCGGAATGGATGAGTGGCTCCCTGGCCATCAATCCGGTGTTCTCGGTGACCTATAACCGGCTGTACATACTTTTGTTCGCACTGGCAGTATTTTTTGCGCTGGTGATGGTGCTGAAAAAGTCTTCCCTCGGACTGAATGTCCGCGCGGTATCCCAGAACCGGGATATGGCAAAGGCCATGGGCGTGCGTACGGAAATGGTCGACGCAATGACCTTCGGCCTCGGTTCCGGGATTGCCGGTGTTGCCGGCGTGGCGCTGTCGCAGCTCACCAATGTAGGACCAAACCTCGGCCAGTCCTACATCATCGATTCCTTTATGGTGGTGGTGTTTGGCGGTGTCGGTAATCTGCTCGGGACACTGGTGGGTGGCTTTTCCCTGGGCGTGGCGAACAAATTCCTCGAGCCGGCCACCGGCGCCGTGCTCGCCAATATTATCGTACTGGTATGCCTGATCCTGTTTATCCAGAAGCGGCCGAAAGGGCTGTTTCCCCAACGCGGAAGGGCGGCAGAATGAGTGTAACGAATCCCGTGTGGGAAAAAATTGGCAGTGCGCTGACGGAGTTGCGTCAACCGGGTAAGGGTTCCTCAGCACTGGTCGGCATTCTGCTGGTAACGACGCTTGGTATGTCGGCGGCCAACCTGTTGTTACCGGCGGACTCGCCACTGTATGTCAGCACCTACACCATCACCCTGATGGGTAAGTACCTGTGCTTCGCCATGCTTGCCATGGCGGTGGACATCATCTGGGGTTATTGCGGCATCCTGAGCCTGGGCCACGGCGCCTTTTTCGCACTGGGTGGTTACGGCATGGGTATGTACCTGATGCGTCAGATCGGCGACCGCGGTGTCTACGGCAACCCGGACCTGCCGGACTTTATGGTGTTCCTGAACTGGCAGGAGCTGCCCTGGTACTGGTTTGGCATGGACCAGTTCTGGTTTGCGGTGGTGATGGCGCTTGCCGTACCTGGGCTGCTGGCGTTCGTGTTTGGCTGGCTGGCGTTTCGCTCGCGGGTGACTGGTGTTTACCTCTCGATCATGACCCAGGCGTTGACCTACGCACTGATGCTGGCGTTCTTCCGCAATGAAATGGGCTTTGGCGGCAACAACGGGCTGACGGATTTCAAGGATATTCTCGGTTTCGACCTGCAAGTGGATGCAACCAGGGTGGCGCTGCTGCTGGTGACCACGCTGTTGCTGGTGATCACGTTTATTACCAGCCGCGCGATTGTGCAATCGCGCCTCGGCCGGGTGATCGTGGCGGTGCGCGATGCTGAGGCGCGGGCGCGCTTTCTCGGCTACCGCACCGAGCGCTACAAGGTGTGGCTGTTTGTCTATTCGGCGCTGATTGCCGCGGTGGCGGGGATGTTATACGTGCCGCAGGTGGGCATCATCAATCCCGGTGAATTTTCCCCGCTCAATTCCATCGAGGTGGTGGTGTGGGTTGCCGTTGGCGGACGCGGCACCCTTTATGGCGCCATTGTGGGCGCTCTGCTGGTGAATTACGCCAAAACCCGCTTTACCGCGATCATGCCGGACGGCTGGTTGTTCGCACTGGGGGCGCTGTTTGTGATCGTGACCGTGTATCTACCCAAAGGGCTGGCGGGCTTGTTGCAACGTTTCGGTAGTGAAGAAACCGCGCAACCCGCGCGGCGCAATGCGGGTGCCGACACTGACGGTGGAGTGCGTGCCCGGGAGGCTAATGCATGAACAGTCTGAACCAATTTGCCGGGCAGGCGCGCGAGCTGCTGCGCCGGGATACCACCTGGCCTTTTCTGGTACCGCGCAAGCGGTCGGTGGATGTGTCGAAAAACGTCATCCTGTACCTGGAGGGCCTGAATGTCAGCTTTGACGGCTTCAAGGCACTGAATAACCTAAACCTGTACGTGAATGACGGCGAGCTGCGGTGCCTGATCGGCGCCAATGGCGCCGGTAAAACGACCCTGATGGATGTGATTACCGGCAAGACCCAGTGCGACAGCGGCAGTGCCTGGTTTGGGCGAAATATCGACCTGCTGGCCCACGACGAGGCGGAGATCGCCCAGCTGGGGATTGGGCGCAAATTCCAGAAGCCCACGGTATTCGAGGCACACACGGTGTTCCACAACCTGGAACTGTCGCTACAGGGCAGCAAGGGCGTGTGGAGCGCGTTGACCGCAAAACTGTCCAGCAGTGAGTGCGACCGAATCGACGAAGTACTGAAGACGATCGGCCTGGAAAAATGCCGCTATCAGCTCGCGGGTGCATTATCCCATGGACAGAAACAGTGGCTGGAAATCGGCATGTTGCTGGCGGCCCAGCCGCGCCTGCTGCTGGTGGATGAACCGGTGGCGGGAATGACGGCGGAGGAAACGGAACGCACGGCAGAATTGCTGACTTCCCTTGCGGGCGAGCACACCGTGATCGTGGTGGAGCACGACATGGAATTCGTGCGCAGTATTGCGCGTACGGTGACGGTTTTACATCAGGGCTCGGTGCTTGCGGAGGGCTCGATGGATCAGGTACAGAGCAATCCCGACGTGATTGAGGTATATCTGGGGGAGGAAGCATGATCCGGATCGAAAAGCTGAACCAGAAATATGGCGGAACACAAATTCTGTGGGACCTGGATCTGGAAGTGGAGCGCGGTTCCTGTACCTGCATCATGGGACGCAATGGCGCGGGCAAGACGACACTGCTGAAGTGCCTGATGGGGCTGTTACCGACCAGTGATGGAAAAATCCTTTACCAGGGCGAGTCGATCGAGGGAAGCCCGGCGCAGGCGCGGGCCAAGATGGGCATCGGATATGTGCCACAGGGGCGCGACATCTTTCCGCTATTGACGGTGGAGGAGAACCTGCAGATCGGGTTGCCCGCACGGCGGGATGGACTCAAAAAAATACCCGAGCGCGTTTTTGAATTGTTTCCGGTACTGAAGGATATGCTGCACCGCCGCGGTGGCGATTTATCCGGTGGCCAACAGCAGCAGCTGGCGATTGGCCGCGCGCTGGTGATCGACCCCAAGGTGTTGATTCTGGATGAGCCGAATGAGGGTATCCAGCCGAATATTGTGCGACAGATTGCTGATGTGGTGACGCAACTTAATGAAGAGGATGGGTTGACCGTAATTCTGGTTGAACAGAAGCTCGGGTTTGCGCGTCGTGTGGGAAAGGAGTTCCGGCTGATGCAGAAGGGTTCGGTTGTGGCCGCGGATAAGATGGCCAACCTGGATGATGGACTGATTCGCCAGTATCTGGCGGTCTAGACTATTCCCTGAAGACCCTCAGGTAGTCGCTGTTGCCATAGTAGTGAAACTCCTCCAGCGCGCTGTACGCGAGCTTGATGACATGGTCATCGTCGCTGTGCAGCGCTTCTTCCATGATGTCTGCCTGCCGTTGCGGAATATCTTCTATCTCTTGTGATACAACCGGCGGGATCACCTTCGGCCCGGTGCTCAAATACGCAATCACCAGCCCCTGCCAGAAATGGCGCAGCGCCGCTTCTTTGTCTGGGCAATAGGGCAATATCAAGCGTAGTGCGTGGCAGCCGGTGACGCCGTGCAACAGGGTGAAATCCTTTGTTCCCAGGTAGGCGTTGATCGCGAGCTCTGCGATATCTTCGAGCCCCAGCAACTCCGGCTGGATCGGGGTTTCCATCCAGCCCGGCTGGCCGGTAACGGATTGCATATGGTCGGCAATGTTTCCGGGGGCGAGGGGGATTTCAGGAAACTTTTCCGCTACCTGTGAAACGATCTCCGCTGCTGTCAGGGGCACCTGCTGATTGCTGCCGGCAAGCGTTTGGTAGTCGAGGTTCCAGTAGGCGAGGCCCATGGCAATCTCTTCCAGATGGCGGGCGTCTATGCCATAAGCGGTACGGATAAGGCCATGGAAGGCGGCGGTGGCGATGGACGGGAGGAGTTTTGGCAGTTCCTGCTGCAGGCATTTGGCGATGCCGAGCTGTCTGAGTTGTTGCTCATAATAGCGCAGGGCGCTGGGGAACAGGTCTTCGCGATTGCGGCACGCGGCGATTTCGCGGATGTCGTCCACCGGGCTGCCGGGGCGCGGTTGCAGGTGCGGGATACTGCGGTCAAAGGCGTTACCGAGCCGCTCCGGGGCAGCGCTCATCTTGTCGAGGGCAATCAGTACCATCGGCAGATGGTTGGCGAGACGGTCGCCGTAATGCACATGGTAGCGGCTGCCGGCTTCGAGCATTTGTGCGCAGTCGCGGGTGATACTCATGCGGGCTCTCCGTTGGCGGTTCAGCGGACTTCCACTCGGTCTCCCAAGTGTATGGTGACCGGATTCCGGTCTCCAGTGGCCTGATCGGTAACCGCGGAACTGGCTGGCGCCAGGTTCATACCAAAATAGATCTGCCCATCTTCCCAGCGACGATAGCTGGCGAGGGTGCGCAGCGGCTCTTTCTGTGCACGACCGGTGAACGGATGCAGGCCGGGAATACCGCAGCGGGCACAGGGATGGGTGCAATCGAATACCTGCGGACCGTCGTGGGTGTGAACGGTGAGGGTTTTCCATTCGTCCTCGGCGAAGGGTTCGCAGCCGCTTATCACCAGATTGGGGCGAAAGCGCAGCATGGATACCGGTTCCGCGAGGCGGCTGTTCAGGTCATCGAGTGACGCCTGGCTGATCACCAGCAGCGGTGCGGCGTCGGCGAAGCCAACCTGGCGGTCGCTGCGCGGAGCCTCGAGCGGACGGTTGAATTCCTCGCCCATGGCGACGAGGCGTACCGGTGATTGTAATTGCTCACTCAGCCAGTGGGCGGCATCATCGCCGGCGTCCCGGGCTCGGACATCGTCGTTCCACACCCGTACGGTTTTCACTTCCGCTTCACGGCCGGGCTGGCGGATCTCGATGCGCTCTCCCTCGGCATTTTCCAGGCGCACGCCGTCACCGGTGGCGGTGGCTTTGAGTTGCGCCATGGCCCGCAGGCGGCGCTGGGTGACGAACTGATTGTCGTTATCCACCAGCATCCAACGGCGGTCGTCGATTGCGCCAAACCGGTCCAGGGGCAGGGATTTACTTTTGTGTCCCTGCAGGGACTTGACCGGGAAGTGATAGAGCGCGGAAATTTCCACGAGCGGCTCCTGATCCTGAGTCTTGATGTACAAGAGTAAAGGCAATGGATACAACAAAAAAGGCCCGCATGTGCGGGCCAGAATTTCAGACTACTTAAAGTAACCGTCGTGTGAATGCTGGCTGTGTTCAGTTCTCGGGCTGGCGACTGAACTGGTACTCGGCTCCCGCCTGGTACAAAGTCAATCCATCCTGGAAAAATGCAATGCGGAGTCCGGCGGGTGCAAACTCGAACGTGTCTTTGTCTACCGGGGAAAGCGGGAACTTGCCCTGTCCTGTGGCCTGCCCGTAAAGCTGATCCTCTTCGATAAACATGTCCAGGGCAAGTGGCATCTGCTCACTCGTATAGTGACCGATAAAGTCCGCAATGCGTGCTGCAGCTGCGCTGGTATCCGCTGCTGACCCGAACTGCGGGATGGTTACCGGGTCGCCATAGGCCGTTGCCAGCAGGGCAATCGCGATATCGTTATTGTTGAAACGGCTGCCATTGGACAGCACGGCAAAGGCGATATCCTGGTCGGGAAAATAGCCGGCCATGGAGCTGAACCCATCGAGTCCGCCGGTGTGCCCATACCCGCTGTGTTTCCCGTAGGGGAATTTCATCAACCCGAAGCCGTAAGCGGCGGATGCAGGCAGCATTTTTGGTAGCGAATCGTCGGCGTCCACAATCTTTCCTTGCACAAGTGCACGGAAAAACCGCGAAACGTCTTGCGGTGTCGATAGCACGGCGCCAGCGGCACCGGGTACCGAAAGATCGGTCGCCGGCGCGGGTTGCCAGTTGCCCTGCCAGACATAGGAGGCCAGATTGCCGGATGGCGCTGTCTCGCGGGTATCCGGCTCACCGCCAAATGTGGTGTGGTGTAATTTCAGCGGTTCGGCAATCTGCGACTGCAGCAGTTGTGGTAGCGACTTGCCGGAAACGTCTTCCAGGATCAGGCCAAGTAGCAGATATCCGGAATTACTGTACTTGAATGCACTTCCCGGCTCGAAATCAGATTTCAGGGATTCCAGTAATTCCACCTTGTCTGCTCGGCCCATCGGCTGGGTGTGGACCGTGAGGTATTCCTGCCGGTCGGTGAAGTTCTCCAGTCCGCTGGTGTGGGTGAGCAGTTGCTCAATCGTGATCGTTTCCGCGTGGAGTATGTCCGGAAACCACTGGTCAACAGTGCTGGTCAGCGAAAGGGTGCCCATCTGAATCTGCTGCATCACCAGCGCGGCGGTGACGGATTTTGTAATCGAACCGATGCGGTAGACTGGCGCAGATTCACCTTCGCCGGAGCCGGTTTCATGGGCGGCCAGCGTGCGCTGGTAAATCGGTTCGCCGTCCACCATCAGGGCTACGGAACCACGCCAGCGGTCCTGCTCTTCCAGGACGTCGAAAAATGCGTCCAGTTGCGATGTGGTGATTTCGGTTTCGGTTTTGGCGAGGGTGTCAGGGGGGGATTTCGGTGGTGTGCAAGCAGCAAGCAGAGCGACAACAATGCCTGCGACGAGCGGGGCGAAAACGTTGGACTGCGGTTTGTGTTTTCTTCTATCCATGAAGGTGTCCTTTGTGGACCGCTTTCCTGCTGCGGTGTGATTCGTACTTATTGGTTGGTGACATCAGGGGCACAAAAAAGGCGGCCCGAGAGCCGCCAGTCTACATCCTGTGAAACCATGAAAGGAGAGGAATCGCTGTCTGGGTTCCGACGGTTTGCCATACTCCGGGAATCCCTCGCCGTTCCAACGGATCGCGTAACCAATGGTGTCCAGCATGCAGGCGCCGGCCAGTACCAGCCTCTGGTCGTTCTTTACCAACAGTCGCGATTGTTCCCCCAGTGGCTTTTTACACACAATGTGTTTGACCCACTCACGGGTGGTGAAGAAGACCGCAAGCCCACAGGGAATGGACAGATACAGGAACCAGGGCTTGCCTGAGCTCTACATTATTATTTCTCTACTATCACCGTTTTCGCCGCGCCGATTTACTTATTGGATTGGCGCCAGGGTTATATGTATTATTGTAGTATTAAGGTCGAAGCGGGCGAGCCCTGTGCACGGATCGCTTTTATCTAAAAGGGTTTCCGCGTAAATTGCCCTGGTAGTGGGCGATTCTTGCTCCTTATGGGCTCCGGTCGTTCCCGGTTTTGCCCTTGCGAGAGTCCCGCCTCCCCTTCGCAAGTTCTGATATTTTTAGCACTTTTGTTGCAAAGAGCGCGTGAAAAATCGGCAGATTCGCCACAGATTGGGATTGTCCGGCGGTGAAGCCGCCGCAGGCGTGGCCGGATGGGCCGTCCTGCTTGATCACGTTACACGTTATTTGTCCTAAGGTACGTCGATTGGCGTGATTTATTCGATATGCCCCCGTGTCCGCCTACCATTGGTTGTGCCGACGCTGTGTATTCCGGGGTGGTACAGCTGGCAGCCGAAGCTAGGTAGTGAAGATATGGTTAAACAAGTCAGGGAAAACAGACCGCGCAGTGTGCACGCCTGGGTCGCTTATGAGCTGGGTACGCGCATTGTCACCGGCTATTACGCGCCCGGGGAGTACATTCCCAATGAGGCCACCATTGGCGAAGAGCTGAATGTGTCGCGTACCGCCCTGCGGGAAGCGTTCAAGATTTTGAGTGCTAAGGGGTTGATCGAGTCGCGGCCCAAGCTGGGTACCCGGGTGCGGCCGCGGGAATTCTGGAACATGTTCGATTCCGACGTGCTGCGCTGGTGCTTTGACTCTACGCCGACGCCGGAATTTTTGCGCGCGCTGTTCGAAGTGCGCGAGATGATTGAGCCCAACTCGGCGGCGCTCGCCGCCAAGCGTGCCAGTGACGAGCAGATAGCGGCCATGGAGGTAGCCTACCGGGCGATGGAAAGTGCAGAGCCCGGTACCGAGCAGGTGATCCTGACCGATATCGAGTTCCACATGGCGATCCTGCGCGGTACCAACAACGAGTTTATGGTGTCCCTCGGTGAGTCGATCAAGACCGCGCTGATGGGGTTGTTTCGCATCAGTAGTTCCAAAGAAGCGGCCTATCAGGCGTCGCTGCCCGGTCACTACGCGGTGTTTCTGGGAATTCGCGATCGCGATCCGGAGCGCGCGCGTTTTGAAATGAAGTCGCTGCTGTCCAAGTCGGTGCACAAGGCGTTGGACCATCTGGCGGAGGATGAGGGCGGCAAGGTGGATGTGGCGATCTGACCAGGGTTCCCGCATCGAGCCTGAGTGGTCTCGGTCCGCTTAACGCAAAAAAGGCAGTCCATTGACTGCCTTTTTTCGTTATCGGGCCCCCATCTTGTGAGGGTTGAGGCCCGAGGGCGATTCAGAGCGCCTTTACCGTGGGAATCTTGCGCTCCACCACTTTCAGCGGGTTGCGCAGGGCGCGGCCGAAGGTCGCGGACTCAATTTCAAAGCGGTCACCTTCCTGCGGCTTGATGCCGTCGCCGAAGCTCAGGGTGGCAGTGCCGAAGAAATGCACCTGAACGTGGCCCGGGCGGCAGAAGGCGTTGTACTTGAAGTGGTGGTGTTCCAGGTTCTTGATGGTGTGGGACATATTGTCTTCGCCACTGAGGAAATTCTTTTCCCAGATCACTTTCCCGTTGCGCACGATGCGGGAGGTGCCCTCGATGTGTGCAGGCAGCTCGCCCAGCAGTAGCTCCGGGCCGAAAGAGCAGTGGCGCAGTTTGGAGTGGGCCAGGTACAGGTAGTTCTGGCGCTCGGTGATGTGATCGGACAGCTCGTTACCGATGGCAAAGCCAATGCGGCAGGGGTTGCCTTCACTGTCATTGATGTAGATCCCGGCGATCTCCGGCTCCTCACCGGCATCGAGTGCAAAGGAAGGGCTGGGGATGGCCTGCTCCGGGGCTACCACACAATCGCCGTCGCCCTTGTAGAACCATTCCGGCTGCACGCCCGCTTCGCCGTTCGCCGGCTTGCCGCCTTCGACCCCCATCTTGAACATCTTCATGGTGTCGGTCATTTCTTCCTGTTTGCCTGAAGAGTTCTGCGCGTGCATGGCGGCCCGGGTGTCGGCGCTGCCGAGGTGGGTGAGACCGGTACCCGCCACCATCAGCTGGGTGGCTTGCGGGTGGTCGATCGGGGATAGCAGGCGACCGTCATCGATGATCTTCTGGTAGTTCTGGCGCTGGTCGGACAGCAGCGAGCTGGCGAGCGCTTCCAGTCCGGAGCCGCTTTCCATCGCGCGGTGTGCCAGCTGGTAAATGGTCTCGACGTCTTTCAGCTGTTCGATGGTGTTGCTGTCGACTACGGCGCCCACTGCGCGCTGGCCGGACTCGGTGGTGAACTGGATAAGTCTCATCGCTTTTTTCCCTTGATTATATGCACGAGCCCAAGGTTTCGCCTTTGGAATACGGGTAGGTGATTTTTATATAGTATGATACTACTTATTGTAATTGCTTACCTGGAGGCAGGGTAGGTGCAAACCCCACTTTTTCGCTAGCGGTGGATACAAGCGCACGGTCTCGAGAACTGTCGTATCGATCACACTAGCTTCATACAATAAGATTGACTTCATCCGGGGTGCTTTGTAACTATAAATGGTAACGCTACCATTTTGATGGTAAATAGAAAAATAATCATGCCGTTGCGCAGCGTCCCGGTAATTACGTTAGGGGGCGGCAGCGGCAAATAGCGATATAGGAGAAGCATGCCATCGGGCCGTCTTGTCGGTGGCTGCCGTAAATATGAATAACAAACGCCCGCTTCACGCTTCCGGCCCCCTTATACACATCTCTGCTCCCCCGCATGGCAAGGGGTTGTTTCTCCTGCACGACGCCCTGTATCGGCTCCCTTCCGGCAGGATGGTGATCTTCGATTCTCTGGTGGCAGACATTGGTTTTGGCAGCCGAGGTTGTATGGATCTCGATGGCGCTGTACGAGTATGACTATGAAAAAAATAGAAGCGGTTAGAAAGTTATTCGTGCTGTCAGTGCTTGCCGCTTTGGCAACCTCCGCAATTGCGGAAGAGTACAAGCCTGGCGAAAACCCGATCTTCCGAAACATCTTTACCGCCGATCCGGCGCCTCTGGTTGTCGGCGATACCCTGTACCTGTATGTCGGCCACGATGAAGCCGGCGAAGGCCAGATGTTCAACATTACCGAGTGGGTGGTCTATTCCACCACAGATATGGAGAGCTGGACGTATCACGGTCCGGTTATGAAACCCACGGATTTTGCGTGGGCAGTCCGGGACGCCTGGGCCTCACAAGTGATCGAAAAAGACGGGAAATTCTGGTTGTACACCACAGTGGAGCACGGCCCCCCGCACAATTCGAAAGCCATAGGCGTCGCGGTTGCGGATAACCCATTGGGGCCGTTCAAGGATGCGAAAGGCTCCGCCCTGGCTCACGACGCAATTACCCCGACACCGGAGGATCCACACGACTGGGACGATATCGATCCGACGGTATTTACGGATGACGACGGAACCACCTGGATTGCCTGGGGCAATATGCACCTGTACCTGGCCAGGCTAAAGCCCAACATGATCGAGTTCGACGGGCCCATCCGGGAAATATATTTGCCCAACTATACCGAGGGCCCCTGGCTGCACAAGCGTGATGGTCACTATTACCTGACCTATCCCTGTTTCGCGCATCAGAATATGTTTGAAAAAATGTGCTATGCCACGGCCTCCGATATCGCGGCCGAATGGACGTACCAGGGCATTCTCACCGATCGCACGGAGAACAGTTTTACGATTCATCCCGGTATCGTCGAATACAAGGACCAGTGGTACTTCTTTTATCACGACGCCAAGCTTTCGATAGATGGCTTGCCTGGAGCCATGGGCAGGCGGTCGGTTGCCGTTGAATACCTTCATTACAACGACGACGGGACCATCAAGCCGATTACCCAGACAAAGGAAGGGATCAGTGTCGCCCCTGATCCGTCCAAAACCTTTCAAGCGCCAGTGTTCAACCCCGCGGGCCCATTGGTCTCGGTAACGAGCGACCTGTCTGTCACCCAGAATACAGGCGTTGCTGCCAAGCAGTGGAAAGGCGCACCGATACTGCAGACCACCACCAATCCTTACCAGATGGCAATTGCCTCAGAGAGCTTTAACCGTAATGAGAACGGGGCCACAACGCTCGGCCAGGCATTCCGCCCCGACGCGGATTTCAAGCTGCGTGAAATTAGCTTGTATGTCGGGGATGGCTTTGGAACTACGGCAGATCAACCCCTGACTCTGGCACTGTATGAGCTCGACGAAGACGGCGCGAGTGAAGGACGCGCACACTCTTACACGGTGGGAAAAAATCTTCTGGGATCGGCGGATAGGCTGAGAATTAATTACAAACCCCAGGCGCCGGGGTTACTTCAGCTGCAACTGAACAAGTCCCGTCAGCCTGTGTTGATAGCGGGAAAAAGCTATGTATTGGAGTTGCAGGCAGAGCGTGGGTCGGCCCCGCTTTTCTGGCGCAGGACAAAATCGGATTCCTATTTAAATGGTGCGGCTTATCGGGATCGATCACTGATTCAGGATGCTTCAGCAGCTGGCGATTTTCTATTGGCGCTATACGGGGAAAAGCGGCAAGACTGAGAACACAACTTTTCATTTCACAATCATTACCTATGTCTTTTATGAATCTTACAAGAATGCAAACGCTCGCCTCACTACTCTTGCTCACTATAGCCTCGTTCGCCTTTGCTACGAACTCGATGGCACAAGACGGGACAATCTATCCACTGGAAGCTCCCGAAGAGCCCAAGGCGATCCCACTGGGGACGGGCGGTGTCGAGGGGCAGACTGCGCCCGAGACCTGGTTCCGCCAGTGGGGCGATCCGATGGCGAGAAATATCTCCACCGCAACCCTCACTCCGTTTCTGCCCGAACCGGACAAAGCGAATGGTGCGGCGGTCATCGTTGCGCCCGGCGGCGGTTTCAGGTGGCTGTCCCTCGGCAATGAGGGCTGGGAGGTGGCGGAGGCACTTGCCGAGCAGGGTATTGCGGCCTTTGTGTTGAAGTACCGCCTGCAGCCGACACCGGAGTCGCTCGATGGTTTCCGGGAGTCAATGGAACAGCTCTTCGCCGAAGCGGGCGCGTCCCCGGACGGTGAGAAACAAGACGAAAAGCCGGCGACGCCGCCGCGCTGGGACCTGTCCAATCAGCTTGAGGATGCCGAGGCTGCTTATGCCCTGATTGTTGAACGCGCCGCGGAGTGGGGAGTGGATACAGATCGCCTGGGTATGATCGGATTCTCGGCCGGGGCCGGGCTCACCATGCACTCTGCGCTCAACTCCAAGACCATGGATCTGGCCTTTATCGGGCCTGTCTATGGTGGTATGGGACCGGTCGAAGTGCCAGCGGACGCTCCGCCCATGTTCAATGTGATCGCCACGGATGACTTTCTCTTTCGCGGCCAGTTCGATGTGGTCAAGTCCTGGTTCGAAGCGGGGCGGCCGGTGGAGTTTCATCTCTACCAGAATGGCGGACACGGTTTCGGTCTGGGCAATCCCAACCGCACCAGCAATCGCTGGTTTGATGCTTTTATGCACTGGCTGAGTGTGAATGGCTTTCTTGCTGCCAGCGCATGAGTCGAGCCTGAAAAGAAATAAGAGGTAAGCGCCGGTCCTTATTGGCAATTCCGTCGCTATTGAGCAGTCGGGAGTTGTCCCTCAAATTAATAAATCATACAATAATACCTATGAGGGAATAGGTGGGGTTTGGTAATGGCCAGTGATAAGAAAAAGACGGTCCTGCGGTCGGCCAATTGGTTCGGAACTCGAGACAAAAACGGTTTCATGTACCGCAGTTGGATGAAGAACCAGGGGATCCCCGAGCATCATTTTGAGGGCAAGCCGGTCATCGGTATCTGCAACACCTGGTCCGAGCTGACTCCGTGTAATGCCCATTTCCGCAAAATCGCCGAGCACGTCAAAAAGGGCGTGATCGAAGCCGGCGGCGTGCCGGTGGAGTTCCCGGTGTTCTCCAACGGCGAATCCAATTTGCGCCCAACCGCCATGTTTACCCGCAACCTTGCCGCGATGGATACCGAAGAGGCGATCCGCGGCAACCCGTTGGACGCCGTTGTGTTGCTGGTCGGTTGTGACAAGACCACACCGGCCCTGCTGATGGGCGCTGCCAGCTGTAACCTGCCCACCATCGTGGTAACGGGTGGCCCGATGTTGAATGGCAAGCACAAGGGCAAAGACGTCGGTTCTGGCACCCTGGTGTGGCAGGCTCACGAAGAATACAAAGCGGGCAATATCTCCCTGCATGAATTCCTGAGCGCCGAGGCGAGCATGTCCCGTTCCGCCGGCACCTGTAACACCATGGGTACGGCCTCCACCATGGCGTGTATGGCGGAATCCCTGGGTACCAGCCTGCCGCACAACGCCGCGATTCCGGCGGTGGACTCCCGTCGCTATGTGCTGGCGCACCTCTCCGGCATGCGTATTGTGGACATGGTTCACGAAGACCTGACCCTGTCCAAGGTGCTGACCAAAGAGGCGTTCATTAATGCCATTCGCACCAACGCTGCCATCGGTGGGTCCACCAATGCGGTCATCCACCTCAAGGCCATCGCTGGTCGCATCGGTGTGGACCTGGACCTGGACGACTGGAAAGAAGGTCGCGAAGTGCCAACCCTGGTGAACCTGCAGCCGTCCGGCAAGTACCTGATGGAAGAGTTTTATTATGCGGGTGGCCTGCCCGCGGTGCTGTGTCGCCTGGGCGAGTCAGGCGCATTGAACAAGGACTGCCTGACCGTCAATGGCAAGACCATTGGTGAGAATGTCGAGGATGCTCCCTGTTACGACGATGACGTTATTCGCCCGCTGGACAATCCGCTGGTGGAGAACGGTGGTATTTGTATCCTGCGTGGCAACCTTGCGCCTCGTGGCGCGGTGCTGAAGCCGTCCGCGGCGAGCCCGGAGTTGATGAACCACCGCGGCCGCGCGGTGGTGTTCGAGAACTTCGAGCACTACAAGTCCCGCGTGGTGGACCCCGATCTGGATATTGATGAAACCTGTGTGATGGTCCTGAAAAACTGCGGTCCCAAGGGGTATCCGGGCATGGCGGAAGTGGGCAACATGGGGCTGCCGCCGAAAGTACTGAAAAAAGGTGTCAAAGACATGGTGCGTATTTCCGACGCGCGCATGAGTGGCACTGCCTTCGGTACCGTGGTGCTGCACACCGCGCCGGAGGCCATGGAGTTCGGCCCGCTGGCTGCGGTCCAGGATGGCGACATGATTCACCTGGATGCGCACAATGGTGTACTGCATCTGGAGGTCTCCGATGAGGAGATCGCCGCGCGCCTGGAAAATCTCAAATCTAACCAGATCATTGCCAACACCAGTGGCTACGAAGCCATGTATCGCAATCACGTAATGCAGGCGGACGAAGGATGTGACTTCGACTTCCTGGTGGGTTGCCGTGGCTCGGAAGTGCCGCCGCACTCTCACTGATCTCTGGCAAGCAGTGCTGGTGCGGAGCACTTGAAAAGGTGTCTAAGATTTTCTACAGGTAACCCTTAATCCGGTTTATCACATTTGACTCCCGGCGCCCCTCGGGGCGCCTTTTTTCATCGGGCGTTCTGGTTATATCTGTAGGCAGGGTTCACCATGAACCCACGCAATTCCCCGTAGAGGGTGAGTGCAACAACGAATAAAGCGAGCGAATGATGACGCTGACCAATCAATACCCGAGCCTCAAAGGCAAGACAGTTTTTGTTTCCGGCGGTGGCTCCGGAATCGGCGCCAGCCTGGTGGAATCCTTTTTTCAACAGGGTGCCAGGGTCGCTTTTGTGGACATCCAGCAAGAAGTCTCCAACGTGCTGGTTGAGCGCCTGCGCAGTGCAGACAAGTCCGGTGAAGTACGTTTCTACCCCTGTGACCTGACGGATGTTGAGCGCCTGCAGGCGGTGATTGCCCAGGCTGCCGAAGAGCTGGGGCCCATTTCGGTGCTGATCAACAACGCCGCCAACGATACCCGTCACGATTTCCGCGAAGTGACCCCCGAGCAGTGGGACAAATGTCTCGCGGTCAATATGCGTCACCACTTCTTCGCGGCACAGGCCGTGTACCCGTATATGAAACAACTGGGCGCTGGCTCCATTATCAATCTCGGTTCCATGAGCTGGCACGCGGGCCAGGGCGGTATGCCCGGTTACACCAGCTCCAAGGCCGCCATCGAAGGTTTGACTCGCGGCCTCGCCCGCGACATGGGCCCGGATCGTATCCGTGTGAACTGCCTGGTGCCTGGGTGGGTCATGACGGAAAAGCAGCTGAGCGAACGAATAGACGAGAGCGCCCGCGAAGCCATCGACAAGGGGCAGAGCGTGAAAGACCCACTGATGCCGGAAAGTATCAGTGCCATGGCGCTGTTTCTGGCTTCCGACGACGCGTCCATGTGTACGTCCCAGAATTTTATCGTAGATGGCGGCTGGATCTAGAAATGGCCTGTGGCTACGACGTGATCGCCACAATTCCATTTCGAATCGAAAATGTTTTTAGGAGAAGTTGAATGACCATTACCGGAAAGCAATTGATCGCAGGCAACTGGACCGATGGCCGCGCTGACTCGTTTTACGGCGTGAACCCGGCTACTGGCGAAAATCTCGAGCCGGCGATTACTGCCGCCGATGAATTCCAGGTCATTGAAGCGGTCAACGCCGCCAGCGCCTGTGCCACCGAGTTTGCCAACCTGGCCCCGGCCAAGCGCGCTAAATTTCTCAATGCCTGTGCCGACGAAATAATGGCCCTTGGTGATGAATTGCTGGAGCGTGTTTCCGCTGAAACAGGATATCCGCTGGCCCGCGCCCAGGGTGAACGCGGCCGTACCTGTGGTCAG
The DNA here is from genome assembly GCF_009931115.1 of Microbulbifer hydrolyticus. Taxonomy (NCBI): domain Bacteria; kingdom Pseudomonadati; phylum Pseudomonadota; class Gammaproteobacteria; order Cellvibrionales; family Microbulbiferaceae; genus Microbulbifer; species Microbulbifer hydrolyticus. The sequence continues at coordinate 807,130 of NZ_CP047491.1, forward strand.
CTGCGCCTGTTCGCCGACTGGATCGTCCAGGGCGAATACCTGGATGCGCGCATCGATACCGCCATGCCGGATCGCGAGCCGCTGCCGCGCCCGGATCTGCGTTCATTCAATCAGGCCCTGGGACCGGTTGCGGTCTTCGGTGCGAGCAATTTCCCGCTGGCGTTCTCCGTCGCTGGCGGGGACACCGCGGCGGCGTTTGCCGCCGGTTGTCCGGTGATTGTGAAGGGACACAATTCCCACCCGGGCACCAGCGAGCTGGTGGCCCAGGCCATCGACAAGGCCGTAAAGAGCACCGGTATGCCCGCCGGCGTATTCTCACTGATCATGGGTTCCGGTCGTCGTGTCGGCGCCGAGCTGGTCCAGGCGCCTGGCGTCAAAGCGGTTGGCTTCACCGGTTCCCTGCAGGGTGGCATGGCACTCTTTAACCTGGCCAATGCCCGTCCCGAGCCGATTCCGGTATTCGCGGAAATGGGCAGCATCAACCCGGTGGTTCTGTTGCCGGAAGCCCTGAAACAGAAGGCCGAAACCATTGCTGAGGGCTTTGTCGGTTCCCTGACACTGGGCACCGGCCAGTTCTGTGTAAACCCCGGCCTGGTGCTGGCGGTTGAAGGCGAAGAGCTGGACCGTTTCATCAGTGCCACCAGCGATGCCCTGGCCAAAGTGGGCTGTGGTGTGATGCTGAACGAGAACACCCTGAAAGGCTACCAGAGTGGTGTTGCCCGCCTGCGCGACCAGGAAGGTGTCGAGCAGGTTGCTGCGGGTGAAGCCGCCGGCAGTGAAAAGGGTTTCACTTGTCAGGCTGGCCTGTTGACTGTGGATGCGAAAAACTTCCTCGCCAACAAAGAGCTGCAGGAAGAAGTATTTGGTCCCATGTCTCTGGTGGTGAAATGTCGCGATCACGCAGAGCTGTTGCAGGCGGTTTCCGCGCTACAAGGTCAGCTGACCGGTACTCTGCAGTGTACTGAGTCCGAACTGGCCAACTATGACGACCTGGTGGAGGTCCTGCGCCAGAAAGTGGGCCGTGTGGTATGCAACAACTTCCCCACCGGTGTGGAAGTGTGCCACTCCATGATGCACGGCGGTCCTTTTCCGGCGGCCACGGATGCGCGCTTCACCTCCGTAGGCACCATGTCAATCGCCCGTTTCGTGCGCCCCATCTGCTTCCAGAACTACCCGGAAGCGCTGCTGCCGGACGCACTGAAAAACAGCAACCCGCTGAATATTGCCCGTCTTGTTAACGGTGAAAAAACCAGTGATGCAATCTGAACTGATTATGCCCAGAGGGATTGAAACTTCGGAGCTGTCGATCGGCAGCGGCAACCGGCCGCTGCAACTGGTTACTCTGGAGAACAACCGCGGTACCCGGGTCACGTTGTGTGATCTCGGCGCCAGTCTGTATTCAATCCACACCAAAGATCGCTACGGTCACAGCGATAATATCCTGCTGACCTATGCGGACCCCCAGCACTGGCTGGACAATTTATGGTACCTGGGCGTAACCGCTGGCCGCGTCGCCAACCGGATTGGTGGCGCGCGCTTTGAGCTGGATGGGGAAACCTTCCTGCTGCCGGCGAACGATGGCGAAAACCATCTGCACGGCGGTCCGGAAGGACTGCACACCAAGCGCTGGCAAGTAGTGCAGAGCGAGTCGGCCGCGCGCTTCCAGTCGGTCACTTTCCGCTGCGTGAGTGCAGATGGTGACGGTGGTTACCCGGGCAACCTGGATATCGAGCTGACCTATTGTCTGGATGAGGACGATGCACTGACACTGGAATACCGCGCGGTTACCGATGCGGATACACCGGTGGCGCTGACCAATCACTGTTACTGGAATCTGGCAGGCAGCGACGGCATTCTGGAACACGAGCTGGAAATCCATGCGGATCACCTGCTGCGTTTGAGCGAGCAGTTAATCCCCACCGGAGAACTGCTGGATGTCACTGACACGCCGGTAGACTTCCGCAAGCGCAAGAAAATTGGTGCGGATATCGAATGGTGGCCGGGTGGCTACGATAACTTCTGGGTAGTCGACGAGACCGCAGGCAAGACGCTGAAGCCGATCGCCTCCCTGATAGATCCCGCATCCGGTCGTTCGGTAAAAATTATTTCGAGCGAAGCCGGTGTACAGTTCTACAGCGGTAATTTTCTGGACGGCAGCCGGAACCGCGACAGCGGCTCCCCTATGAGTCAGTACGCAGGCCTGTGCCTGGAAACCCACGGTTTTCCGGACGCACCCAACCACAAGAATTTCCCTTCTGTCATTCTGAAGAAGGGAGAAGAGTACCGGCAGACAACGGTGTATCAGTTTTCTGCTGAGTGACGATTTGAATTTTGGCCCGGGGTACAGGCCATCGGGCTCTAGTGGCGCACCCGCTGCCGGGGAACTGTTCACGAGACACGCCGTGAACCCATCCCTGGGGGCTCTTCCGCGAGGTCCCTCTCGCGGAAGGTCTCGCGAACAGTTCCCCGGCACCGGGAGCTTCGCATTGCAGTACCTAGTGTTCGTTCAGAAAAACTGGACGGAGCAAAAATGGGAGCTCAGCTCTCAACAATAAATATAAACAATCCAAAGTGATGAGGAGTCCGATATGAAGATCTCTCGAGTCCTGTCCGGCGCTTTTGCACTGGCCCTGTGTGCCAGCCAGAGCGCGCTCGCAACCACCATCGGTTTTTCCCAGGTCGGCTCGGAAAGTGGCTGGCGTACCAGTTTCAGCGAATCGGTAAAAGCCGAAGCCGAAAAGCGTGGTATTGAGCTCAAGTTTTCCGATGCCCAGCAAAAGCAGGAAAACCAGATCAAAGCCGTGCGCAGTTTTATCGCCCAGGGCGTCGATGCCATCATGATCGCCCCGGTGGTGGAAACCGGCTGGAAGCCGGTACTGCGCGAAGCCAAGCGCGCGCGTATTCCGGTGGTCATCCTCGACCGCAATGTCGACGTGAAAAACCAGTCTCTGTTCCTTACCCGCATCGCCTCCGACTTTGTCGAAGAAGGTCGTCGCGCGGCCCAGTGGCTGATGGATGAAACCGAAGGCAACTGCAAGATCCTCGAGCTGCAGGGTACCGTCGGTGCGACCGCGGCTATCGACCGAATGAAGGGCTTCAACGAAGTCATCGCCAAATACCCCAACTCCGAGATCGTGCGCAGCCAGACCGGTGAGTTTACCCGCACCAAGGGTAAAGAAGTGATGGAAGCCATGCTCAAGGCCGAGAACAGCGGTAAAGGTATCTGCGCACTCTGGTCCCACAACGACGAAATGGCCCTCGGTGCCATTCAGGCGATCAAGGAAGCGGGACTGAAGCCGGGTGAAGATATGCTCGTGGTGTCCGTAGACGGCGTGCCGGACTATTTCAAAGCCATGGCGGATGGCGATGCCAATGCCACCGTAGAGCTCAATCCGCACCTGGGTGCGCCGGCATTCGATGTGATCGAGGCCTACCTGAAAGGCGACCGCAAGGTGGAGAAGCTGATTACCACGACTGGCGACCTGTTCACTCAGGAAACCGCCGCTGAAGAATACGCCAAGCGCGCCGGCAATTAACTAGCGCTCGAGATTACAAACGGGTGTGAGCCATGACGTTGTTAAGTCTGAGCAAAGTCGAAAAGCACTATCCGGGTGTGAAAGCCCTGGATGGCGTCGACTTCCAGCTGCGCGAGGGCGAAGTCCACGCACTGTTGGGTGAAAACGGGGCCGGCAAGTCCACGCTGGTAAAAGTCATGACCGGTGCGCTGGAAGGCGACGGCGGCAGCATGACTTATCTGGACAAGCCGCTGAAACTGAAAAGCACTGCCCATGCGCAAACCGTGGGTATCAGCACCGTGTACCAGGAAGTGAATCTGCTACCCAATCTTACGGTGGCGCAGAACCTGTACCTGGGGCGCGAGCCGAAGAAGTTCGGGCTGATCGACTGGAAGCGCATCAATCGCCAGTCGAAAGAAGTGCTCAAGCGTTTTGATCTCGATATCGACGTGACCCGCCCGCTGTCGAGCTTCTCCGTGGCGATACAGCAACTGATTGCCATTGCCCGCGGTGTGGATATGTCCGCAAAGGTACTGGTACTGGACGAGCCCACCGCAAGTCTCGATGCCGATGAGTGCGAGCAGCTGTTTGGCGTGATGCGCGAGCTGAAGGCCAAGGGCATCGGGATCGTATTCATTACCCACTTTCTCGATCAGGTGTACGCGGTGTGTGACCGCATCACGGTGCTGCGCAACGGCCAGCTGGTGGGGGAGTTCGAAGCCGCCACACTGCCCCGCAGTGCGCTGGTGGGACACATGCTGGGCAAGGAGTTGCAGGCGGAAACCAAGGCACAGGCTGACGGTCCACGGCAGCAGAGCGCGCTTGCCGAACCGCTGCTGGACCTGAAACAGGTGGCAGTGCGCGGTTCCCTGCACCCCACCGACCTGACCGTGCGCCGCGGTGAGGCGGTAGGCCTCGCCGGCCTGCTGGGTGCCGGGCGCTCAGAGGTCTGTCGAGCGGTATTCGGTGTAGACAAAAAAACGAGCGGTACTCTTACCTTCAAAAACAGCGAGCAACATTTTCGTCAGCCGTCGGAAGCCATTGCCGAAGGCCTGGCGCTGTGTCCGGAAGATCGCAAAACCAGCGGTATCGTGGGCCCCCTGTCCATTCGCGAAAATATTGCCCTGGCAGTACAGGCCCGCCGCGGCTGGTGGCGCCCCATCAGCCGGGCAGAGCAACAGGCGCTGGCGGACAAGTTTATCGCCGAGCTGCAGATTGCCACCCCGGATGCAGAAAAGCCCATCGAACAGTTGAGTGGTGGCAACCAGCAGAAAGTGATTCTTGCCCGCTGGCTGGCTACCAATCCACAGCTGCTGGTGCTGGACGAGCCAACCCGCGGGGTGGATATCGGTGCCCACGCGGAAATCCTCAAGTTGATCAAAAAACTCTGCAGTGAAGGTATGTCGCTGCTGGTGACATCCTCCGAGCTCGACGAGCTGGTGGCCTTCTCCGACCGGGTCGCGGTGATGCGCGATCGCCGCAAGGTGGCGGAGATCGAGGGCGACGATATTACCGAAGGCAACATCATGCAGGCGATTGCGGAGGCGTAAAGTGAGTAATGTTCAATCCGCTGCGATAGCGCAGCCTGTATCTCCAACCAGAGAGAAGCGGTTCTCGAATATTTCCGGGCGTTACCTGTGGCCGTCATTGGGGCTGTTCTGCCTACTGGCCATCAACCTGGCGATTGCGCCGGAGTTCTTCCATATCGAGATTCATGACGGCCGACTCTACGGAAGTTTGATCGATGTACTGAACCGCAGTGCGCCGGTGGCGCTGTTGGCCATCGGCATGACCCTGGTGATTGCGACCGGCGGTATCGACCTGTCGGTGGGAGCGACCATGGCCATTGCCGGTGCCGTATGTGCCAACCTGATAGTCGGCGGTGTGGACAGTATCTTTCTGCTGATTGCGGCGGGCCTTGCCGCCGGTCTCATTGCCGGCGCGGTCAACGGTGGGCTGGTGAGTTATATGGGCATTCAGCCCATTGTGGCGACACTGATCCTGATGGTGGCCGGGCGCGGTATTGCCCAGCTGATCAACTCCGGGCAGATCGTTACTTTCCAGAATGACGCCTTCGCGTTTCTCGGGACCGGCTCATTTCTCGGATTGCCGTTCCCCATTGTGCTGGTGCTGATTGTGTTTGCGCTGGTGCAACTGCTGATGCGCAAGACCGCACTGGGACTATTTGTGGAAAGCGTTGGTTGCAATGCCGGTGCCAGTTATTACCTCGGTATCAATCAGCGTGCGGTAAAGATGATGGTGTACTGCATTGCCGGCGTATGCGCAGCTCTCGCGGGCATGATTGCCGCAGCCGATATCCAGGGGGCGGACGCCAACAACGCGGGCCTTTGGCTTGAACTGGATGCGATTCTCGCGGTGGTGATTGGAGGTGCCTCGCTGATGGGTGGTCGTTTCTCGATTTTGCTGTCCATCATCGGTGTGCTGGTGATCCAGTGCCTGAGTACCACCATTATCATGAGTGGCCTGCCGGCGAAGTTTAACCTGCTGATCAAAGCGGTGGTGGTGATCTTTGTGTTACTGCTGCAGTCCCCGCTGTTCCAGCAACAGATGGCCGCGCTTTTCTCGCAGTTCAAGAAAAACAAAGACAATGGGGGAGCGCAGGCATGATGAACTCCTTGGCCAACTCCAGATTCACCTCGCTGTATGTGACCACCGCGCTGTTTGTGCTGTTGTTCCTGGTGGGTGCCTTTCAGTTTGACGGTTTTGGCAGTACCCGCGTGGTGGCCAACCTGTTTTCTGATAACGCATTTCTGGTAATTACCGCCATCGGTATGACTTTCGTGATCATTTCCGGTGGTATCGACCTGTCAGTGGGCGCGGTGATTGCGCTCACCGGCGTTGTATGTGGCCTGTTGATCGGCGAACTGCAGATGCACCCGCTGGTTGTATTCCCGCTGGTGTTGATCGGCGGTGGTCTGTTCGGCGCATCCATGGGTACATTGATCCACTACTACAAGCTGCAGCCATTTATCGTCACCCTTGCCGGTATGTTTCTGGCCCGTGGCCTGGCGACCACGCTGAGCGAGGAGTCGATCCCTATCGATCACCCGTTTTACGATACGGTGGCGGATTTCGGCTGGTTGCTGCCCGGTGGCGCCTGGGTGGGCGCCTCTACCCTGATCCTGTTTGCGGTACTGGCGGCGGCCATTGTGCTGGCCCATTTCAGTCGTCTCGGGGGCTTCATCTACGCCCTTGGCGGCAGTGCCCAGTCCGCGCAGCTGATGGGCGTGCCCGTGGCCCGTACCACGATCAGTATTTACGCCATCAGTGGGTTTCTGTCCGCGCTTGGTGGAATTGTCTACTCCTTCTACACTTTCTCAGGATATTCTCTGGCCGCGGTTGGAATGGAACTGGATGCCATTGCGGCGGTGGTGATTGGTGGTACCCTGTTGACTGGCGGTTCCGGCTATGTGGTGGGCACCCTGATTGGTGTGCTGATCATGGGGGTTATCCAGACGTATATCTCGTTTGATGGCACCCTCAACAGTTGGTGGACCAAGATCGTGATTGGCCTGCTGCTGTTTGCCTTTATTGGCATGCAGCGCCTGTTGACCCGGCGCCAGGCGAGTGCCGCGGCCCATTGACCGCGGGCGGCACACAAATTGCCTTGATATTGAAAGACGATAATAAAAGAGGGCGCGCATGCTCGAAGTACAGCGCATAGATGCAATCCAAGTCGGCAATACCCTTGGCGAGGGGGTACTGTGGAATCACAAAGAACAGAGTGTCTGGTGGACCGATATCCACGAGTGCAAGCTTTACCGCCTCACCTGGCCGGGGCGAGCACTGGAGGTGTTCGACACCCCCGAGCGCCTGTGTGCCTTCGGCTTTACCGACCGTGAAAACTGCATCGTGGCTGCCTTCGAAACCGGTTTCGCCCTGTTTGACTACCGTCGCGGCAAGATCTTGTGGCAGAAAACCCTGCTGGAAAAAGGCTGCGGCCTGCGTTTCAACGACGGAAAAATTGATCGCGAGGGCCGCTTCTGGGCGGGCACCATGGCGGAAGATGGCCGCGAGGAAGCTGCCGGTGTGCTCTATTGCCTGGAGCCGAATGGCGTGGTCAGCGAGCATGAAAAGGATGTATTTATTTCCAATGGCTGTTGCTGGAATGTGGATTCCAGCCATTTTTATTTCGCCGATTCACCCCGCCGAAGCATTTACCGGTACAAATTTGACGCCCGTCGTGGCGATCTCGGCAAGCGCGAACTGTTTGCCCGCACCATGTTTGGTATCTACCCCGATGGCGCCACGGTCGATGCCGATGGGTACCTGTGGTCCGCACAGTGGCGTGGCGCGCGCATCCAGCGTTATTCACCCGATGGCAAGCTGGACGGTGCGGTACCCGTGCCTGTCAGTCAGCCCACCTGTGTCACCTTTGGTGGACCGAATATGGATATGATGTTTGTGACCACTGCGAAAGAATCCCTCAACGAGTGGACCCTGGATCGCGAGTGGCAGGCGGGTAACCTGTTCGTGTTCCAGACGCCATTCAAGGGAGTAATGGGATTCCGCTTTACAACGACACAGATACTGGAACAGGTCGAGGAGCTGAAGCCAGCCTGAAAGACGCCGCTTACAGCAAGGATCCCCGCCCGGCTACGCCGCGCGGGGATTTTTTATGCGTGAAGGTTGTTACAGGCAAAAAGGGCCCAGAGGCGGACAGGACTCGTGCCGGCAAAGAAATGGTCCGCCTCCGGCCGCTGTTCACCGGTGGGCACCTTGTCGATGTTTTCACGGGTGCAGAGCCAGACGCGCTCATCGCGGGAGGCGGCCGGAAACGGTGTGGCGGAGTTGTTAGGTTATTAGTAGTATAATAGTATTGTTTTCGACTTGGCAGCAGGCTTGGGGGCAATTGCACTCGAGACGCTCCGAATACAGACACGATTACAACGATAACCATATTAGCGATGACATTCGCAAACTGATTACCCGGGCGCTCGGTTGCGCCTGCCGCTGGATTACGTCCATCGCAGCGGCAGCGCCGGAAGCGCACCAAACACACGCGCACGGCGGCCATCCTTTTTATGTGAACTTTTTTATTAATAAGAATAATGGAGAGAAAAGCATGAAGCTGAAACATTATTTTGCCGTTGTCGCGGTCAGCCTTACGTTTTCTGTATTTGCCGCGGAAGATAATCCAAAAATCACCATCGACAGCACCCGGCCGGGGGCCACGATCAACCGCGATATCTACGGGCAGTTTGCAGAGCATCTGGGGCGCGGGATTTACGAGGGTATCTGGGTCGGCAAAGACTCGGAAATCGAAAACATCAATGGTTTCCGCACCGATGTGATCGAGGCGCTGCGGGAAATCAATGTGCCGCTGGTGCGCTGGCCAGGCGGCTGCTTTGCCGATGAATACCGCTGGCGCGATGGCATCGGTCCACGCGATCAGCGCCCGGTGCGAGTCAACACCCACTGGGGCGGAGTGGAAGAAGACAACGCCTTCGGCACCCATGAGTTTTTCGAACTGGTCGAGCTGCTCGGTGCTGAGGCCTACGTTAACGGCAACCTCGGCACGGGCAACCCGCGGGAAATGGCCGAGTGGCTGGAGTACATGACCGGAACCAGCAACTCCGTGGTGGTGGAAGAGCGGCGCAAGAACGGCCGCGACGCGCCGTGGAAGATTGCCTACTTCGGTGTCGGCAACGAGGCCTGGGGGTGTGGGGGCCATATGCGCCCGGCGTACTACGCGGACCTGTACAACCATTTCGCCACCTTTCTTAAGACCCCGCGTGGCAGCGAACCCAAGTTTGTCGCCAGTGGTGGCCACACCACCGATACTTCCTGGACCGACGTGCTGAGCAAGAATGTCCAGCGTCAGATGGATGGAATCAGTTTCCACTTCTATACCCTGCCCACCGCTAACTGGGACGATAAAGGGGAGTCCACCGGTTTTCCGGAAGATCAGTGGTTTGCGACCCTGTGGCAGACCCTGCGCATGGATGAGTTTATCCGCCTGAACAAAAAGGTTCTGGACAAGAATGATCCGGAGAAAAAGCTTGGCTTTTATGTAGATGAGTGGGGCACCTGGTATAACCCGGAAGAGGGCCGCGAGCCCGGCTTCCTGTACCAGCAGAATACCCTGCGCGACGCCGTGGTCGCGGCGCTGAACTTCAACGTGTTTCACGAGCACGCGGACCGTGTGCACATGACCAACATTGCGCAGATGGTAAATGTGCTGCAGGCGATGATTCTCACGGACAAGGAAAAGATGGTCCTGACCCCCACCTACCATGTGTATGATCTTTACCAGGTATTTCAGGATGCAACGGCGCTGCCATTTGAAATCGAGAATCCGAGCAGCTATCGCGTGGGTGATCAGTCACTGCCCGGCATCAGCGCCTCCGCCGCGCGTGGAAAGGATGGGCAGATATACCTATCTCTAGTGAACCTGGACCCGAATCAGTCACAAAATATCTCGGTGGACGTGAAAGGGTTGGAGCTGACGCGCGCAGACGGCCGGCTGATTACCGCGGACACGATGGATGCCCACAATACCTTTGTCGCACCGAACCAGATTGTACCGGGGGATTATCAGGCGGAAGCAGAAGGCAGCGGCGCATTGCAGCTTGAAGTACCGGCAAAATCGGTGCTGGTGGTCGCTCTAAAAAACTGATGTCGTGCTGATCTCACGGGCATTCATGCCCTTTGTGGTAAGCTCCCCGTATCTATCAGAAGAATAAATACGGGGAAGCGACTGCGATGCATTTCTCAAGGTGGATTTGGGGTCTGGTGTTGATTTCCCTTTCAGTGGTTATCCGTGCCGAGCCGTTTGTCATCGGGGAGGCGCAGGCGGCCCAGAGTCTGACCGAGCACCTGAGAATTCTTGCAGACGAGCAGGGTACCCTTGATTTCCAGGGGGTGCGCACGGCGAAATCTCAGCAGCGCCTGAAACCGCTTGACCGTCAGGGCGCCAATTTCGGTTTCAGCAACGCCGCCTACTGGGTGGCCTTTTCCCTGCAGAATCCCACGGCAAAGCCCGTGGGATTGGTCATACGCCAGGATTATCCTCTGATTGACCAGCTGGACTTCTGGCACCCGGCGCCGGAGGGTGGCTGGACACACATTGCGACCGGCGACCGCCGGCCTTTCCAGTCTCGCCCGCTAAACCTGCGCGACTTCGTTTTTCCCGTTACCCTGCCGGCCAACACAACCCAGACCTACTATCTGCGCTACCAGACCGCAGGATCGATGAATATCGGTCTCAGTGTTAGCAGCAAAACCGCATTTCTGCCCCAGCTGGGCAAGGAGCAGATCCTGCTGGGAATCTACTACGGCGGATTTCTGGTGCTGGTGATTTATAACCTGTTCCTGTTTCTGGCGGTGCGGGACCGGGCCTACGCCTATTACATGGGGTACGCCATCAGCTACGGCCTCTACTTTGGCGTACACAATGGTGTCTCTTTCCAGTACCTGTGGCCGGGGAGTCCATGGCTGGCCAACCAGAGCCTGGTGATTCTGCTTGGTTTTACCCTGATCTTTGGCATCCAGTTTGTGCGCACCGTCTGCTCCGGCCCACGGCTCGCGCCGCGCATCGATAGAGTTGCCCGGTTGTTCCTGTATGTACTGCTACCCCTGACCGCGATCGCACCTTTTGTCAGTTACGGCCCGATGATCCTCACCCTGGCTATCCTGACGCTGCTACTCTCCATTCTGTTTATGGTGATGGGGGTGATCAGCCTGCTCCAGGGGTCCGTTCCTGCGCGCTACTTCCTGGTGGGCTGGACGGCACTACTGGTGAGCGTCGTCATTTATATGCTGAAAACATTTGGCCTGGTGCCACACAACAGCTTTACCCATAACGCGTTCCAGGTCGGCGCATTGGTCGAAATGGTTTTACTTTCCCTGGCGCTGGGTGCCAGGGTCGGCGAACTTCAGCGACGCGGTTATATCGACGAGTTGACCGGTCTTTTCAATCGGCGCTACTTCGACGAACAGTTACCGCGGGAGTTCGGTCTTGCTAAGCGCAATGGCACTCCCCTCGCACTTCTGATTCTCGACCTGGATCACTTCAAAACCATTAACGACTGCCTGGGCCACGCCAGTGGTGATACGGCACTGCGTGCGGTGGGCCAGTTGATCAAGCGACAGGTGCGCAAACCGGTCATCGCCTGTCGTTATGGCGGAGAGGAATTTGCGGTGCTGCTGCCGCGCACAAGTATCGAGGCCGCACAAACGGTGGCAGAAAGACTGGTGCGGGAAGTGGCACAAGCCGGTTTTGACGGCGTTCCGCTGACAATCAGCATCGGTGTCGCGAGTTCCGAAAACAGCCGTATTGGCGCCGCTGTACAATTATTCGAATCCGCGGACAAGGCACTTTACCAGGCCAAGGCGGACGGACGGAATCGTGTGGTCGTCGGAAATCTTGCGGAGACTGCTGTAAAGGGCATAGCACAAAAGGGCGTAGCTCAACGGGGTCAACAGCAACATAAAGATGAGGTAGAACTGGCATAAAGTGAGGGCGCGACAGCCAGGGGATACGACGGTTGCCTGAACCATTTCAGCGCAACAGTAAATCATTCTCTATCGGGATAAATTCGCTCGCCGCATCGATCAATGAGCCCGCCGTCAGTGCGGCGACACCATAGACTTCTACGGTTTTTTTACCATCGGATCGCAATTTCTTCACCAGCAGGTCGAAGTCCCCATCGCCGGATACCAGAACGACCACATCGGCGTCTGTCCCGTATTCGAGCGCGTCGATGGTGATGCCTACATCCCAGTCTCCCTTGGCAGAGCCATCGGCACGCTGGATAAAAGGTTTCAGTTTCACCTCAAATCCTATCGCCCGGAGTATGTTCTGGAATTCACGTTGCTTTCTGTCGCCCCGGTCGATGGCATAGGCAATTGCCTTGGTAACCTGCCGGCCTTTGGTCGCTCTCGACCAGAATTCGTTGTAGTCAAAATTACAGCTAAATGCCTGCCTGGTGGTGTAGTACACGTTTTGAACATCAATAAAAATCGCCACGGTTTTCATATGCGGTGAGGCCTCGATACTTGTCGCCAGGGCGGTTTGAGATTGACTGAGTTCGGTTTTCTATGAAAAAGATCATAACAGCTTTGCTCACCTGTCTTTCCCTCGGTGTCTGAGCGCAGCCATTTAACGTGGCGCCCTGATCCTGTTTCGAGGGACAGAGTCCGGTAATACGCATAACTCCTCCCCCACACCAATTTTCCAGCCTGTGAATCGCGTCTCTTTTCACCGTGGCTTAGCGTGCCGCGTGGTGGTTATTAACGCCTTTCTGTCTTCACGTGTTGACTTGCCGTTGTCTTGGGCTCATTTTTGGTAGCGCTAACATGTTGGCTCGAAGAGATGGCATTTCCCGCGATCGCGCGCAGCGGGACCTCTCCCAAAAACAATAAAGACCCACAACATGGAGAAGCGACTAGATGAGAAATCTACGCAAACCGTTTGACTGGATGTACCCAAAAAACACACCCAAAGATCAGCGTCGGCGCAGGAGTACTCTGTCCGTCTTTGCCCTTGGCGTAATTGCTTCGCTCGGATTTTCCGCTGTCGACGCTCAGACCCTGACCTCCAACCAGACCGGCAACCACAACGGCTATTTTTATTCCTTCTGGACCGATGCCCCCGGCACCGTGTCGATGACCCTGGGTGCCGGCGGTAACTACAGCTCCTCCTGGAGCAACACCGGCAACTGGGTGGGCGGCAAGGGCTGGAACCCGGGCGGACGCCGCACCGTGAATTATTCCGGCACCTTCAACCCTTCTGGCAACGGTTATCTCACTCTGTACGGCTGGACTCGCAATCCGCTGGTCGAGTATTACATTGTGGATAACTGGGGCTCCTATCGTCCCGGCGAAAGCGGGACCTACTACGGCACCGTCAATACCGACGGTGGCACTTACGATATCTACCGTACCCAGCGGGTCAACAAGCCGTCTATCGAAGGTGACTCTTCCACGTTTTATCAGTACTGGAGTGTGCGTCAGCAGAAGCGTACTGGCGGCACCATCACCGCGGGTAACCACTTCGACGCCTGGGCCAGTCATGGTATGAACCTGGGTACCCACGACTACATGGTGATGGCTACCGAGGGTTACCAGAGCAGCGGTAATTCCAATATCACGCTGGGCACCAGTGGTGGAAGTTCCGGCGGCAGCTCGGGCGGAAGTTCTGGCGGTAGTTCAAGCGGTAGCACGCCTTCCAGTACGGACATCGTCGTGCGTGCCCGGGGTGTGGCCGGTGGTGAGCACATCAATCTGCGTATCGGCGGCAATGTGGTTGCCGACTGGAACCTGGCCACCAGCAATGCGGACTACACCTATTCCGGCAGTGCCGCCGGTGACCTGCAGGTGGAATTCGACAATGACGGCGGCAGCCGCGATGTGATTCTCGACTATGTGTACGTCAACGGCGAAACCCGTCAGGCGGAAGATATGGAATACAACACCGCCACTTATGCCAACGGCGAATGCGGCGGCGGTTCCTATTCTGAAACCATGCACTGCGGCGGCGTAATCGGCTTTGGCGGTACCGGTGCCTGTTTCAGTGGCGACTGCGGAGGTTCATCCGGTGGCAGTTCTGGCGGCAGTTCTGGCGGCAGTTCTGGTGGTTCGTCCGACAATATTGTGGTTCGCGCCCGCGGCACCAGCGGCAGTGAACAGATCAACCTGATTGTCGGTGGTACCGCGGTTGCGAACTGGACCCTGAGTACCAGTGCCCAGGACTACACCTATATCGGCGGCGCGTTCGGTAATGTGGATGTGGAATTTACCAACGATGGTGACGGTCGCGATGTGATTCTGGATTACATCCAGGTCAATGGCGAAATCCGCCAGGCGGAAGACATGGATTACAACACTGCCACCTATGGCAATGGCGAGTGCGGTGGAGGTTCCTACTCCGAAGTCATGCATTGCAGCGGTGTGATTGGCTTCGGCCACTCGGACGACTGTTTTAGCGGTAGCTGTCAGTAAACGATTTGTCTGTTCAACTATCAGGGGGTGAGGTTTCGCCCCCTAATCAATCTGCACCGGCGGCGTATGTAGCCCCAAGTGCTTCTGCATGGTGGTAATCAGTTGCGGAAGTACGATGGGTTTTGTCAGGTACTCATTCATACCGGCATCCAGCGCCGCGTTTCGCTGCTCGCTGAAAGCGGCCGCAGACAGCCCGATAATTGGTGTATTGCGGATTTCCGGAATTTGGCGAATTTCCCGGGTGGCTTCCAGACCGCTGAGGCCGGGCATCTGTACGTCCATGAATATCAGTTGCGGGCGTAGTTTCCGCGCTAATGTAATTCCCTCGCGACCATTGGCCACAAAGGTGGCGTTTACCCCTAGGTCATCGCAAAAGGCTTGCATCAGTGTCTGGTTGAGAGCGTTGTCCTCGAAAATAAGCGCGCTTATCCCCTGCAGGCCCACCAACGAAGCGTCATTGGTGCTGCCCAGCGTTGGGACCGGGCAACCTTCTCGCAATGGTAGTAGTACCCGAAAGCAGGTGCCCACTCCGGGTTCACTCTGCAGGCTGATTTCACCACCGAGCAGCTCCACCAGACTGCGGGTGATGGGAAGCCCCAGGCCTGTGCCGCGCGCCTGTCCGTCGGATGACTTGTCCACCTGCTCAAAGGGTTCAAAGACCACTGCCTGCTGCTCTTCAGGAATACCAATGCCGCTATCGATGACCTCGATACAGATCAGATCCTGAATCTGTTCTTTCTGATGGTCTTTCCGCTGAGAGCGAATCCGGATTTCAATAGTGCCTTCAGCGGGTGAAAACTTGATGGCATTGCCAATCAGGTTGATCAGTATCTGGGAAAGCTTGCCCCGATCGCTGCAGATGAACTCCGGGAGGACCGGGTCGATTTCGCAGTGGAAGTGGAGTCCTTTGCAGGTAGCCTGGGATTCGCAGGAAATGAGAATGCACTGGATCAGGCCGCGCAGCTGAAAATCTTCTGCAACCGCTTCGATTTTCCCGGCCTCGATGCGTGAAATATCCAGCACGTCGTTGACCAGTTCTGCGAGCCCCTGGCCGCTGATGGCGATCTTCTCCAGAAAATCGCGAAACTCCTGCGGTAGCCCGCCGCCGGCACTGCGGTTGAGCAGTACCTGGCTGAAACCCACGATCCCGTTGAGCGGAGTGCGGATTTCGTGGCTCATATTGGTCAGAAATTCGGTTTTCGAGCGGCTGAAAAATTCGGCCTTTTCCTTGGCCTGGATCAGGTCCCGCTCCAGGCGCTTGCGATCGGTGATATCCAGAATCACACCGATCAGCCCTCCGAGTCGGCCATCTTCCAGTTCGTAGGCGGCCTTGTTGAAGATGACATCGTGCAGGGTGCCGTCCGCATAGACCACCTGCGACTCGTAAACCTGCTGTCCGCGCTGCCGCATCAGCTCGATATCTTTCTCGTGATACACCTGTGCCTGTGGTCCCGGCGAGACGCCATACACCGAGCGGCCGACAATTTCTTCGCGACGCTTGCCGAGGAATTCCTCGAATGCCCGGTTACAGCCGGTGTAAATGCCGTTGGCATCTTTGTAGAAAATGGGTGCGGGGATGGCGTCGATCAGGATCTGGAGGAACTGTAGCTGGTCAGACAGTGCCAATTCCGTAGTCTCCCGCTCCAGTAGCTCGCGCTGGTACTGGGTATTTAGCCTCTCCTGGTGGGTCAGCATAGACGAGAGATGATCGGTGAGTCGCCGATGCCGGCAATAGAGGAGATAGCAGCATATGCCTACCAGTGCAGTAGCCAGTAACATTCTGGCGATCGAGCCCAGTAGAAGCCTGTCCTGTGACAGCCAGGTGGTGATGATCCATTCGCTGACACCCAATAATGCCAGCACAACCAGGCTACCCGGCAGGTAGTAGCGTTTGAGTGGAAACTGCGTGCCGGGAGGAGGGATCATTGCGCGGTCTGCCTTGCTATTCTGAACCTGTTACCCTACTCAAACCGGTAGGGCAGGGCAATATACACTCGTGACACACTATCGTGAGGGGAGCATTCAGCCTTCCTTTAGTTTTACGTTATGTGAACGGCGATCTAATACTGCAACTTTTCTCGCCGACAGACTTCGGGCTGCCTTTTTTCGCCGTGGGGGAAGTAATTGATAGCGGGGTTGCGGAGCTGAAGCTTCTCGGTCCCGGGGTATAAAAAAGCCCGCAACGCCACTGAAGCGTTGCGGGCTTTTTCGTTCTATCGAAGACCGATCAGGTCTTGATCTTCTTGTACTGCATCCGGTGCGGGATGGCATTCTCGCCGTTGCGCTTCACGAAATCCTCGTGGTACTCGGTGTAGTTGCCCTCGAAGAACGCCACATTACTGTAGCCTTCGTGCGCCAGGATATGTGTCGCAACCCGGTCCAGAAACCAGCGGTCGTGCGAGATCACCATGGCGCAGCCGGGGAAGCTCAGCAGGGCTTCTTCCAGGGCGCGCAGGGTTTCGATGTCCAGGTCGTTGGACGGTTCGTCCAGCAGCAATACGCAGGAGGCGAGCAGCCACTCACTGACGGCGACGAGAACCACGATGGCAAGACCGACCGGCAGGTAGTAGCGCGTGAGCGGGAACGGCTCAGTGGCTCGGGGCATCGCAGGGCTCTTCAGCGGAAGTTGGGTTTATAACGCTACCCACGGCGGTCGCTGCCGGCAAACTATTGCACCGCACGGCAAACCTTGGCGCCTAATTCATCTCGAATCCTCGTTTTTTCGCAGATTCCATAATTTTTTCTCGAATTATTCCTGAGAGTCGCGCAAAATGCCTTCACGAGAATAAAATATTCCATTGCGATATGTTCCCGGGTGTTTGGGGAAATTAGCGCTTCAGTCAGCGGTACCCCGGGGTGCAAGGCACCCCGCTAGCTTGTCTCTGGAGGCAAATAATGAAAATAAACCCTTACCTCGGTTTCCTCGCTGGCGCGCTGTTGCTGGTTAGTGCGGCAGCACAGGCTGCTCCCTGGAACACGCCCGATTACTACCTCTGCGAGAACCGCGTGGGTGGCGAGTGGAACTATGGCCGCGTGCCATCAGGCTGTGATTTGGATCCGTGGGGGGATCCACGGTTTACCTATGAGAATTTTGGTCCACTGGTGTTCAACGATGGCCTGGATCGTGCCAGTGAGCGCGCGCGCTATATGGACGAGATGCATTCAGTGATCCGCGAGTCCGCGCTGTATTACCTGAGCCAGCGCAAGGACCCGGCGGAGGGTGAGGCCGAGAGTTGGGTGCATGCGATGCTGGCGGTGGCCCAGCAGGAAACCTTCTGGAGCCATTATCGTGAAGCGGTGGAAGACGCGCGGCTTAAAATGATCCGAGGCGATAGCGGCCACGGACACGGCATGATGCAGGTGGATGATCGCTGGCATTTTGATGCGCTGGAAAATGGCGCAGGCTGGCAGATATTTGCCAATCTCGGCTACGCCATGGATATCTATTACACTGCCTGGCAGGACGCAGCGACCGAGGCCTGTGTGCCAGACGGCGATTGGGTCGCTCGCGCACGCTCGGCTTACTCCATGTACAACGGAGGGCCGAGCAAGGGTTGCCGCTGGACCGACTCGAGTGATGTCTGGTATCGCAACGATGAGGCTTACATCGAAAAGTACAATAACCAGAGCTGGCTCAACCTGATGTCGAATCCGGAATATGTCACTGCGCTGGATGTTGTCTGTTTCGTAGAGGCAGCTGAGGGTTGCTCTGGTATTCAGGCAATCGACCCGGACGATAGTGTTAACTGGGAAGGGCGGGTCGTGCGATTGGAGTCCGGCGAGTCCTGCCTTTACGACGGCAGCGTACTCGACTGTGTAGAACAGATGGAAGACTTTATCTGTGTCGCTTTGCAAAACGATGTAATTGCAATTAGCTCTATTTACCCTAGCGCCGCAGCCACGGACGGCATTAATCGCAGCATACAGGATCGCCACCAGTGCTGGGACACCGCTCTGGGTGAGCTGCGCAAGGTGGGGCAGACCATCCAGACTGTGCAGGGTATCAACCTGCGAGAAACACCAGGGGGTACCGACACTGGTGCCGATACCGAGGTGGGTCAGTTCTATCAGGTGTTGGATATGGTGGTGCGCGACCAGGTTGAGCTGCACCGCTATTATCGGGTGCGCGTCGGTGATGTCGAGGGCTATATCTATGGCGGCGACGCAAGTGACAAAGACGAGTGGGCGCTTGCAGCGGAACACGCGAACCTGGGTGACGTTATAGTGCCGCAGCCCGGTGATACCCTGCGTGTGCTGAACAGTGACGGTATCAAAATTGAGGACGCACCCGGAGGTGCCGAGGTAGGGAAGGTCGAGGCAGCCACCGAGCACCTGGTAGATGAAGTACTGGTGCAGGGGGTGGAAAACCATATCTATTACAAGATCAACGATGCGGGAATCACCGGGTACATTTATGGCGGGCAGCTGCTCGGAGGAAATACCCAGGCTGACTGGGCGGAGTATGTGTCGGCATCCTCCGATTCCGGCTCTGGCAGCACCGGGGGTACCTCAACGGATAATGGTTCCACGCCTGCACCGGAGCAAGCGTCCGGTGGCAGCAGCGGCGGTGCGCCTAGCTGGCTACTGTTGATACTTTGCGGGGCATGGGGCTTGCGCCGCCTGCGGATCTGGGAGGGTAAGTAATTATGAAGCGTATTTTACTCTCCCTGGTTGTACTGGGTTTCCTCGGTAGTGCAGCGTTCTGGTTGGGGCACGGCGCCGCGCAGTTAGAATCTGCAGGCCAGCCCACGCAGGCCGCCCAGCCTGCAGCTGCCGAACCCTCGCCCCAGCGCGTAGCGACGGAAAGCTCAACGGCACTCGCGGCAGTGGCACCAGAGCAAAATGCGCGCATTGAGCAGCGCGAGCGTGCCGCCGCTGAAATCCTGAGCCTGCTCTCTTGTGACGAAACAGATAGCTGTCCGCAGGATAACAGCGACCCACGGGCCGGTTTCTTTTTACAGGGCGAAATGCTGATAGCGCAATTACGTGATTTCGACAGGGAGTTTGCCGGCACTGCGGGATTCGATGCACAGCTGGCAGAATTGATCGCTGAGCTGCTTGCCCATAAGAATGGTCACGTGCAGGCAGAAGCGGTCGATTTCATGGCGCAACAAGAACCCAACAGGCGGAGTGCGCAGGCACTGATCTCGGCGCTGGTGGATACCGCGGATGGAAAGTTGTTCGCCAAGGCGCTGCCGGAACTCGCACGCTACCCGTCTTTGGAGACGGAGGTTCGCGATTTGTATGAGTACACCTTGCGCTCTGGTTCCCTCTCTGCGTCCCGCGCGCTGGCGCAAAACCTGGGGCCCTACCTGAACCAGGGCAATATCGGATTTTATTCCGCGCTTGCACAACAGTTGCCAGGGCAGGCCGCAAAAACGCGCTACCTGAAAGCAACGCTGGAAGCTTACGAGCGGCGCGAGTAAACCTCAGGACGTCTTTGCCAAAACCCACAAAAAAGGGCGGTCAGTGACCGCCCTTTTGTTTTGCCGTAACTGAAGATCAGGTCTTGATCTTCTTGTACTGCATCCGGTGCGGCGTGGCATTTTCACCATTGCGCTTCACGAAATCCTCGTGGTACTCGGTGTAGTTGCCCTCGAAGAACACCACATTACTGTCGCCTTCGTACGCCAGGATATGTGTCGCAACCCGGTCCAGGAACCAGCGGTCGTGCGAGATCACCATGGCGCAGCCGGGGAAGCTCAGCAGGGCTTCTTCCAGGGCGCGCAGGGTTTCGATATCCAGGTCGTTGGATGGTTCGTCCAGCAGCAGCACGTTGGCGCCCTGTTTCAGGGTGTAGGCCAGGTGCAGGCGGCCGCGCTCACCGCCGGAAAGCTCGCCCACACGTTTCTGCTGATCACTGCCCTTGAAGTTGAACCGGCCGATATAGTTGCGCGAGCCCACTTCGTAGTTGTTGATCTTGAGCATGTCGTGACCGTCGGAAATACATTCCCACACGGTCTTGTTGTCGTCGAGGTTTTCACGGCTCTGGTCGACGCTGGCGATCTTTACGGTCTCGCCAATCTTGATCTCGCCGGAGTCCGGCTGTTCCTTGCCGTTGATCATGCGGAACAGGGTGGATTTACCGGCGCCGTTACCACCGACGATGCCGACGATGGCACCCTTGGGTACCCGGAAGGACAGGTCGTCGATCAGTACGCGATCGCCAAATGCCTTGCTCACATGGTTCAGCTCGATCACGTTGTCGCCCAGGCGCTCACCCGGCGGAATGTAGATCTCGTTGGTCTCGTTGCGGGCCTGGAATTCCTGGGACTGCATTTCTTCCAGGCGGGACAGGCGCGCCTTGCTCTTGGACTGGCGGCCTTTGGGGTTCTGGCGGGCCCATTCCAGTTCTTTCTGCATGGCCTTGGCGCGGGCCTGCTCGCCCTTCTGCTCCTGCTCCAGGCGCTTCTCTTTCTGTTCCAGCCAGGTGGTGTAGTTGCCTTCCCAGGGGATACCGTGGCCGCGGTCCAGTTCCAGAATCCAGCCGGCGACATTGTCGAGGAAGTAGCGGTCGTGGGTAATGGCGACCACGGTGCCGTCGAAGTCGTGCAGGAAGCGTTCGAGCCAGAATACGGATTCAGCGTCCAGGTGGTTGGTGGGTTCGTCCAGCAGCAGCATATCCGGGCGGGACAGCAGCAGGCGGCACAGGGCCACACGGCGCTTCTCACCACCGGAGAGGTTGTTCACGTCGGCGTCCCACGGCGGCAGGCGCAGGGCGTCGGCGGCCACTTCGAGACGGTGCTCCAGGTTGTGGGCATCCCAGGCCTGGATCACGTCTTCATACTGCTGCTGTTTCTTCGCCAGCGCGTCGAAGTCGGCATCGGGCTCGGCGTAGTCGGCATAGACCTGTTCGAGGCCGGCGAGGGCGTCGATGGCCTCACGCATGCCGTCTTCCACGTTGCCACGTACATTCTTGGCCGGATCCAGCTGCGGCTCCTGCGGCAGGTAGCCGACCTTGATACCCGGCATGGCGCGAGCTTCGCCGTTATAGTCTTGGTCGACCCCGGCCATGATGCGCAGCAGGGTGGACTTACCGGCGCCGTTCAGGCCCAGTACGCCGATTTTGGCGCCGGGAAAGAAGGACAGGGAGATATCTTTCAGGATCTCACGCTTGGGCGGAACAACCTTGCCCACGCGGTTCATTGTGTATACGTATTCAGCCATTAGAGCTCTAATCCAGTCGGTCGGAATTTGGGCGCAAGTTAGCAGTTTGTTGAAAAACTTCAACCGGTGGATGATGAATCACCCCGCGGCCGCCCGCTACGGTGAATCCGGACGAAAACCGGGGTAATGCCACCCGTCCCCCATCTGTGTTTAACTTTGCCTCCGAACACACCAGCCGGGAACCAGTATGACCCAGGAATCACCCCTTATCGTCGAACGTCAGGGCCCCATCGGCAAACTGACGCTCAATCTGCCCAAAGCCCACAACGCCCTCAACCTGGAAATGATCGACCTTATGGCCGCCCAGCTGGACGAATGGGAAGCAGACGACAGCATCGCCTGTATCTGGATCGAAGGCGCCGGCGACAAGGCCCTGTGTGCCGGTGGCGACGTCGTGGCGCTGCACAAAGCCTCGGGCAGCTACACAGAACAGGGCGCGGGTCAGTTTGTGGAAGACTTCTTCACCCGCGAATACCGTCTCGACTACCGCATCCACACCTACCCCAAGCCTGTCGTGGTGTGGGGCAGCGGTATTGTCATGGGCGGCGGTATCGGCATCATGAGCGGTGCCAGCCACCGCATCGTCACCGAAACCACCCGCATGGCCATGCCCGAAATCACCATTGGCCTGTTCCCGGATGTTGGGGGCAGCTGGTTCCTGAACCGCATGCCCGGCCGCACCGGGCTGTTCCTCGGCCTCACCGGAGCCCAGTTCAACGGCACCGATGCCCTTTACTGCGGCATGGCCGATCGCCTGCTACCCGCTGCGGGTAAAGATGACCTGCTGGCGGGACTGGCGGCGCTGGCACTTACCGACGATGCGAATCAGAACCACGTACTGGTCAGCAAGGCTATTCAGTCCCGCGAACTGCCCGCCGCGGATCAGCCAGCCCCCAACCTGCGCACCCATTACGACGTGATTCAGGAACTCACCGACGGCGCCACGCTGCCGGAGGTGTATGCAACGATCGCCAACTACAGCGGCGACGACAAATGGTTGCAACGCGCCTCTGCCACCATGCTGGCGGGATGTCCGCTCACGGCCTGGATTGTCTGGGAGCAGCTGCGTCGCGCCCGGCATATGTCGCTGGCGGATGTGCTGCGCATGGAGCTGGCCCTGGCCGTGAACATGTGCAACAACGGCCAGGTGAAAGAGGGCGTGCGTGCACTGCTGATCGACAAGGATCGCAACCCGCAGTGGCAGCCGGCAACCCTGGCTGAGGTTTCCAGAGATGACGTGGAAGGTTGTTTCTCAATGCCCTGGGCTCAAAGCCCGCTGGCCGACCTGAAATAGCCAGCAGTTTATCGTTCAGGTACAAAAAAGGGCGGTATCTCTTCAGAGGTACCGCCCAAACTGTTGCCGGTCCCGGACAAATCGGTCGGCGTGTAGTAACTGGTGGAGATGGGCTCGAATACCGACTTGGAGTACGTGTGGTTGTACACCACGTCCATCACCACACGCAGGCCCGCCTTGTGGAACTCGTCCACCATGGTCTTGAACTCGCGTATCCGGTTTTCATAGTCCGTAGGGGTCAGGCAGTAGCGCTCTTCCGGGACATTGAAATTGCGCGGATCATAGCCCCAGCTGTAACAGGTGCTGTCAGCGGGGTCGGCACAGGCGTTGAAGTCGTACACCGGCAAAAGCTGCACATGGGTAACACCCAGTTCCTTGAGGTGATCGATACCGGTCGATACATCATTGTAGGTGCTGCCGCTTTCAACCATACCGAGGAACTTGCCGCGCTTGTCACTGCTCACACCTGACTCGGGTGCGATGGTGAAGTCGCGCACGTGTACCTCGTAAATGACCGCGTCCTCACGCTCATTGAGAACCGGGCGCACCGACCATCCATTGGGTAGCTCGGTACGCGACATATCCATTACGATATTGTTATCGGTATCGGGCTCGACCATCTTCCCGTATGGGTCCCGTACCACCACGCCGTTGACGACAAAATAGTAGGGCTTCAGTCGCCAGTCGCCGCTGACGGTTACCGAGTAGACATCCGTGAGGCCGGTGCCTGACAGCGCGCTGGAAGAGACTTTGCGCATCGGATGGCTCTGCCCATCGAGCACCAGCTGCACGTTATCGTGGTCGGGCGACCACAGGGAAAATGTGGTTTCCGTGGGGGAATACACTGCACCCAGCGCCTCCACCCGGCTGCCGCAGCTCTCCGTGCACTCCACCGGCTCCAGAGAGTAGTTGAGGCTGGCATCATTGATCGTGAGCAGGTAATCGCCGTTGGCGCTGGTATAGATGTCAGCACCGGTCTGCTCGAGCGTGCCATGAGGGTTCTTGGGGCCGAAATTTGGCTCAAGAAGTCTTCGGAAGACCTGGCTAAATGTGATGCGCTCATTACGTTGCTGGAAAGCCCAGAGCTTGAGAACGGCTCTATTGTGTGGAATCGAGACAATGGCTGGAATCTGACCAACAATGCTGCGGTCATGACAGGTCTGATAGATGTCGAAACAATCGAGGCTGAGAACAAATCTACAGCCTTGCCGTCGCTCGATGAACTGATTGCACTTAACAACCGGTTTGGGGGTTAACAGTGGGACACTTAACTGACAAAGATGTGGTTAAAATCGTCAAGATTATCAACAACTGGTCCGACCCCAAGCTCACTTGGCCGTCGCTAGTGGAAGCCTGCAAGAGCAAGCTAAATATTAGCCGCACTCGTCAGGCGCTGGCCGCAATTCCTGCTATTAATATGGCTTACAAAGACCGAAAGGCAGCGCTGAGAAATACGACTCAAAAGGCGGATTGGATCAAAGATATCCATCAGGCAAACGAAAAGATTGAGGCGCTGACAAAAACCCTGCAACAGCTACAAATGGTGAACCAACAGCTCTTGCAGCGCTTTTTGATTTGGCAAGCCAATGCCGATATGCACGGGGTGTCGCTGGAAAAGTTAGAGCAACCCGTTTCATCGCTTAGGTAGCAGTCGGGATGGTTCAGCTGCGAGGATCGACTGGAAATCCTATGTCCACTAAAGCGGGAGAAGATCACTCAGGGTTCAGTGGCCAAAAAGAGTTAACCACTACAGTGTAAGTGCTGGGGCATTTTAAAGTAGTTATGCGTTATATGCCTCGAAATCTATCATTTTTTAAGAGATAAACTAAGTATTGCCAAAACACTAAAATTACCGCTAAGCCAAATCCACACTCAATGAAAAAGAACTCGTTTCCAGATGGAAACCAACTAAGATGAACTCCCAATCGATAGAAGAGTTCCGCTAAAATTCCAAGGGTCGCGAAAGCGATCGCTCCAGGATTTACTATAATTGCGAAAATTAAAAGTTTCTCAATTTTTTTTAATATAGACATCAATGTAACCGTTAAAAATAAAAAATATTTTTGTGATTTATGTGAAAAGATAAAATGCCACAATCGAAAAGAAAATATAGGGAATCTAAAGAAAGCGAAAGATCATTCTTTTACATGGCTTAATCAAAATTAGCATCTTTCTTAAATATAACTGCGCACGCTTACCAAAGAGTGCCCAGAATTTTTACTGGCAGCCCGGTTTTCTTAATTGCGTATCGTAATCTGAACAATTTTGGGCTCTAGAGCCCGCGCCACTTATAAAATTACTTAGTAGCGTATCAGCAATGCCCACCATTGCAGGTTGTGTCGGTGGCAAAGCCGGTCTCGTCGTGTCAGCTAGATGCTGAGCCATAACTCTATCAGCAGATGTTGCCGAAGAAACTGCTCGGTTAACCGCAGCAACCCTAAGCAATTCGAATCCGTCACCAACTATTGACCCTCCAGCGCCCGCACCAACTCCCACTAACGCCCCCTTTAAAATATCCTTGTTCCAACTTTCTCCATTTATCAAGTTATTAGCTACAGTCGAAGTAGCGCCGATACCGCCGCCTACTAAACCATTCGCTGCGGCATTCCCGCCAACTGTCCTCCCGCAAGCCGCCTGACTCAAACTAATCGGCCTCCGCGATACCCGGGGCGGTTCAGTTTGGTGCGGCTGGATTTCAGCCCATAAAAAGTTAACTTTTGGCATACAAAATAGGCCATGTTAACTAAATATGCTGCCTTCCTTTCTACCCTAACACTTCTGATTTCCATGGGAGGAGCTAACCTCCTGATTTAACTGCTTTTCTAACCCAGTCGCCAAAACGTAACGAAATTCTAATAGGTTAGATATACGTATTCAGCCATTAGAGCTCTAATCCAGTCGGTCGGAATTTGGGCGCAAGTTAGCAGTTTGTTGGAAAACTTCAACCGCTGGATGATGAATCCCCCCGCGGCCGCCCGCTACGGTGAATCCGGACGAAAACCGGGGTAATGCCACCCGTCCCCCATCTGTGTTTAACTTTGCCTCCGAACACACCAGCCTGGAACCAGTATGCCCCAGGAATCACCCCTTATCGTCGAACGTCAGGGCCCCGTCGGCAAACTGACGCTCAATCTGCCCAAAGCCCACAACGCCCTCAACCTGGAAATGATCGACCTTATGGCCGCCCAGCTGGACGAATGGGAAGCAGACGACAGCATCGCCTGTATCTGGATCGAAGGCGCCGGCGACAAGGCCCTGTGTGCCGGTGGCGACGTCGTGGCGCTGCACAAAGCCTCGGGCAGCTACACAGAATGTGGAAGGTTGTTTCTCAATGCCCTGGGCTCAAAGCCCGCTGGCCGACCTGAAATAGCCGGCAGTTTATCGTTCAGGTACAAAAAAGGGCGGTATCTCTGTAGAGGTACCGCCCAAAGGGCCACAATGCAGTCAATTATTCGCGATAGAGCACCGTAACCGCGGTGCCCTCGGCCACCACGGATCCGCTGACCACTCGCCCGTTGCCCGCGGTCGGATCGGATTTCTCCATTGCCACTTTCCATTCGCCCGCCGGCAGGCTGTAGGTGTAGTTGTCCGCGCTGTTGTAGATCACGATGATCTCGCTCCAGCTGTCGCCCACCGCAGCACCATTGATGTGATTTACTACCACCCCGTAGCGCGGTCGATTGCTGGTCATGTGCTGGTCAATGTCATCCCAGCTGGTGAGGCGAAAAGCGGGGTGGGCGCGACGCAATGCAATCACGTCCTTGTAGTAGTTGTAGACATCCGCGTTGTCGACTTTCCAGTTCCAGTAATACTGGTTGATGGAATCCGGGGAGTCGTAGCTGTTGTGATCCTCCTGCTTGTCGCGCATCAGTTCCACACCGCCATGCAGGAACGGTATGCCCTGGCTCGTCAGCACGATACCGTTGGCGAACATCTGGATGCGACGCAGGTAGCCGCTGTCCCGGCTCACACCATTCAGGTCTGCCCACTGCAGGACCTTGTCGCGCAAGGTGAGGTTGTCATGGGCAGATACGTAGTTGATGGTTTGCTCCGGGTCCATGGCGAACATCGGGTCCCAGGTATCTATTACCGCGTCCTTGTCTTTGGCATAGCGGATACCGCCGCGACTACCTGCTTCAATGCGCCAGCTATCGGGGTTGCTGTTAAACGCAAAACAATCCCCCGGATTGCAGTTGCCATTATCATTCTGGCCCTTGATTGCCTCGCGAAATTTGGGGTTGAACACACCGGCGTGGGACTCGTGAATACGGCCGATGGTGCCGAGGCGTACACGCCCGGGCTGACGCGGGTCTGCGGCGAAGCCGTTCCAGGGCTCGCCATAAACCAGCAGGTTTCTGTTCGGGAACTTGTTGTTCAGATGGGTGGCCCAGTCTTCAACCTCGTCATAGTCGAAGATGCCGATCAGGTCGAAGCGGAATCCATCGATATTGTACTCTTCGACCCAGTACTCCAAAGAGTCACGGATCATGCGGCTGACCATGGGTACGTTGGCATCAATACTGTTGCCGGTCCCGGACAAATCGGTCGGCGTGTAGTAACTGGTGGAGATGGGCTCGAATACCGACTTGGAGTACGTGTGGTTGTACACCACGTCCATCACCACACGCAGGCCCGCCTTGTGGAACTCGTCCACCATGGTCTTGAACTCGCGTATCCGGTTTTCATAGTCCGTAGGGGTCAGGGAGTAGCGCTCTTCCGGGACATTGAAATTGCGCGGATCATAGCCCCAGCTGTAACAGGTGCTGTCAGCGGGGTCGGCACAGGCGTTGAAGTCGTACACCGGCAAAAGCTGCACATGGGTAACACCCAGTTCCTTGAGGTGATCGATACCGGTCGATACATCATTGTAGGTGCTGCCGCTTTCAACCATACCGAGGAACTTGCCGCGCTTGTCACTGCTCACACCTGACTCGGGTGCGATGGTGAAGTCGCGCACGTGTACCTCGTAAATGACCGCGTCCTCGCGCTCATTGAGAACCGGGCGCACCGACCATCCATTGGGTAGCTCGGTACGCGACATATCCATTACGATATTGTTATCGGTATCGGGCTCGACCATCTTCCCGTATGGGTCCCGTACCACCACGCCGTTGACGACAAAATAGTAGGGCTTCAGTCGCCAGTCGCCGCTGACGGTTACCGAGTAGACATCCGTGAGGCCGGTGCCTGACAGCGCGCTGGAAGAGACTTTGCGCATCGGGTGGCTCTGCCCATCGAGCACCAGCTGCACGTTATCGTGGTCGGGCGACCACAGGGAAAATGTGGTTTCCGTGGGGGAATACACTGCACCCAGCGCCTCCACCCGGCTGCCGCAGCTCTCCGTGCACTCCACCGGCTCCAGTGAGTAGTTGAGGCTGGCATCATTGATCGTGAGCAGGTAATCGCCGTTGGCGCTGGTATAGATGTCAGCACCGCTCTGCTCGAGCGTGCCATCACCATTCGTGTCGCCGTAGTTCTGGCTCCAGTCTCCAAACACATCGACCTTGAAGCGCTGGTCGGCCTGGCCGTCCAGGCTGATCTGCAGCTGCCAGGTGTTGTCTGCGACCAGCACCATGGGGCTGGCATCCCAGCCATTGGCTGTGCCACGGAAGAACAGGGAAGGCAGATTGGCGAGGTAACCGCTGTCGCAACTTGCGACCTCGGTGGTGGAAATACTGTAGTTGGCGCTATCAAAGGTGATTGTGTAGGTCTTGCCTGCTTCAACCGAAAAATCAGCCGTTGGGTAGTTTTCGCTCCAGTCGCCGTGTCGATCCACCTTGAAGCGGGGTCCGCCACTGGCATCGCCACTGGCAAATGTCTGGCAGGACCGGAACACGCTGCCCCCCTGGTGGGTCATCTGTTCGGCAGACCAGTCGTTGGGGGTGCCGCGGAAATACCATTCTGCCGATGCACTGTAGGAAAGGCTGGCCAGGAACAGGCCGGCGACAACAGGAAGCCTGGAGGGGCTCCCACAGTTCGTTTTTTTCATCGCTGTGTACCGTTTTTTTATTTATTGGAGTTATGGGTCGAATGTCACGATACGGCTGTGGCTTCGACGAAATGAACCACAGGCTTGAGACTAGGGGCCCGCTGCAGTGGAGCGCATCCTCCCCTGTCGGGGCGTAGTATTGTAAAAA
This sequence comes from Microbulbifer hydrolyticus, assembly GCF_009931115.1. NCBI lineage: Bacteria > Pseudomonadati > Pseudomonadota > Gammaproteobacteria > Cellvibrionales > Microbulbiferaceae > Microbulbifer > Microbulbifer hydrolyticus. The sequence goes on from NZ_CP047491.1 coordinate 836,208, forward strand.
GGGAGTCCTCTTTGCCGGCTGCTGGCGGCAGTTTTCGCGCTGTGGCGTTTTTCTGCACCCGGCTTCACTCATGATCAGGATTGAGTAGTATGCTGTTTAGTTTCCCTGGCGGAGGAGTTTGCCGGGGCCAAGGGCAAAAAATATAAAAGGATGATTTGATGGAGAGCGTTGCATTTATCGGTCTCGGTAATATGGGTGGTCCAATGGCCGCGAACCTGGTTGAGAAGGGCTTTACCGTGACGGCGTTTGACCTGTCTGCACCAGTGCTGGAGAGCGCCGTCGCCGCCGGGTGTAACAAGGCCGACAGTGCGCACGCCGCAATCGAGGGTGCGGACGCGGTGGTTTCCATGCTGCCCAGCGGGGAGGCGGTGCGCTCCCTGTATCTGGGGGTGCACGGCTTGCTGCAGGCGATGAAACCGGAAACCCTGCTGATCGACTGTTCCACTATTTCCGCCAATGACGCCCGTCAGGTCATCGCCGCGGCCAGTGAGCGCGGAATTGCTGCGCTGGATGCGCCGGTGTCCGGTGGCACCGCCGCTGCGGCTGCGGGCACGCTCTCGTTTATGTGCGGTGGCTCGGAGGAGGCGATCGAGAGAGCGCGCCCTGTGCTTGGCGCCATGGGAGCGAATATCTTCCACGCCGGCCCGGCTGGCTCCGGCCAGGTGGCAAAGATCTGCAACAACATGCTGCTCGCGATCCATATGATCGGTACCGCCGAGGCGCTGCAGTTGGGGGTGGATAACGGGCTCGACCCCGCTGTGCTATCAGAGATCATGCGCGCCAGCTCCGGCGGCAACTGGTCGCTGGAAAAATACAATCCCTACCCGGGGGTGATGGAGAATGTACCCGCATCGCGGGATTACCAGGGCGGGTTTTCTGTGGCGCTGATGTTGAAGGACCTTGGCCTCGCCATGGACACCGCTGCTGGCAGTGCATCTTCAACGCCACTGGGCGCGCTGGCAAAAAACCTGTATCAGTTGCACGGTGGCGACCCCATCAACAAGGCGCTGGACTTCTCCTCTATCCAGAACCTGTTCCGCCGCCCGGCGGGGGACTGACGCCGCGACGAACCCGTCGGCGCTTGATCTGAATCAAGCGCCGTCGAACGCTGGCCCGCTACCTTTACCTGATCCAACACCTTCCCGCTTATCAGCTCTGGATCACAGGTTACCTCGTCAATGGCCGTAAACCCCCTGGACAGCGCACCGCTCTCCGAGAGCGACTCCAATACCACCGCCAATACCCGGGCGTCGTCCGGGGAGTTATCTTCGGCCCTGCTCACGCGTTATGCGGGGCCCTGTCCACGCTATACGTCCTACCCGACGGCGGATCGCTTCACGGACCTGAGCGCCGGCAGTGCAACAGCCGCTGGTGCTGACGCGCGCAAGCCATGGGATGCGCTGCAAGATATCAACACCCTTTCACTGTATGTGCATATCCCGTTCTGCCGCTCGCTGTGCTATTTCTGCGCCTGTAACAAGGTCATAACCCAGCAGTACGGGCTGGCGTCGAGCTACCTGGACCGGGTGCTCACTGAAGCGCAGTGGTACCGGGAAAAAGTGGCCCGCGTACCGGTGACGCAGTTGCATCTCGGCGGCGGTACGCCAACCTACCTGAATGACGGTGACTTGACTCGGCTGGTTCAGGGGCTCGGCGACATATTCGATCTGAATCCCGGTGGCGATGTGGAATACAGTGTGGAGGCGGATCCCCGGGTGCTTGAGCCGGAAACACTGGATACCCTGCGTGGACTCGGCTTCAACCGGCTGAGCATGGGTATTCAGGACTTTAACCCGGAAGTACAGCGGGCGATCAACCGGATCTGTTCCCCGGAGCAGGTGCGCGGTCTCACTGAAGCCGCCCGCGAGCGGGGTTTTGGTTCCATTTCCTATGACCTGATTTACGGACTGCCCGGGCAGGATGTGGCAAGTCTGGAGCGCACCATCGACACCGTGGTTGAGCTCGCGCCGGACCGTATCGCGCTGTACCACTATGCGCACCTGCCGCACCGGTTCAAGGCCCAGCGCCTGATCAGTTCCGACCTGATTCCACCGCCGCAGGCAAAGATCGATATGCAGCTTGCAGCGACGCGTCGACTTACCGACGCGGGTTACCAGTTTCTGGGCATGGACCATTTCGCACGCCCGGATGACCCTCTGGCGCGCGCCACCAAAGACGGCCGTCTCGCGCGCAATTTTCAGGGCTATACCCTGATGCCCGCGGACGCGCTGGTTGGCCTTGGTGCCTCGGCGATCAGCTACAGCCGCGATGGCTACTGGCAGAACCATCACGGCCAGAAAGAATACGCGACCGCGATTGGCGAGCGCGGCGAGGCGATCTGCCGCGGCTGGCAGCTGGATACCGACGACCGGGTGCGCCAGTGGGTGATCATGGAATTGATGTGCCATCTGCGGCTCGACAAACGCGAAGTGGAACGCCGGCTGGGGAGCCCGTTTGAAGATTATTTTGCGCAGGATCTGGCACGCTTGCGCCCACTTGTGGCGGATGGGCTGGTGCTGGAGTCCCGTGAAGACCTGGTGGTCAGCGAGCGTGGCCGCTGGTTCCTGCGCAATATAGCCGCGGCGTTCGACCGCCACCTGCATGCCGGGGCGTCGGCTGCGCAGTACTCCCGAGTGCTTTAGGTGGACAGTAGGTATACAATTTCCTCACCACAGGTTCGGCAATAAGGCATCGCGCTTTACGCGCAACTGTTCGCCAAGCCGACTACCAGATCGTTCACCGGATAAATCGCCGAGCAATGGAAAAGACAATGTCGAAACCCTCACCAGCGGTCAATTGCGGAAATTGCTCCGTCAGAAGGCTGTGCCTGCCCGTGGGGTTGAGTGAGGACGATATCCAGCGTCTCGAGCAGGTGACACGCAAGAAGAAGATTCTGAAAGCCGGCGACAGCCTGTTTCGTGCGGGCGACCCGTTTTCCAGCCTCTATGCGATTCGTTCCGGCAGCTTCAAATCTGCGGTGATCGGTGCCGATGGTGACACCCAGGTCACGCATTTTGCGTTGCCCGGTGAGCTGTTGGGACTGGATGCTTACAGTAGTGGCGCGCATCCCGGTTATGCGGAAGCACTGGAAGACAGCAGCGTTTGTGTCCTGCCATTTACCCAGCTGGAAAACCTGGCGCAGCAGGTGCCGGCGCTGCAGAAGCAGATGTACACGATTTTTTCCGAAGAGCTGAAACAGGATAACGACGTGCTGTTGCTACTGGGCAAGCGCTCTGCGGAAAGCCGCCTGGCGGCTCTGCTGATCAATATATCCAGCCGTTATGCCCAGCGCGGATACTCGGCCAGCGAATTCAAACTCTCGATGCAGCGCATTGATATCGCCAACTATCTGGGGCTGACTGCAGAGACCGTCAGCCGTCTGATGTCGCGTTTTCAAAAGCAGGGGCTTATCCGCGCACAGGGTCGGGCGGTCGCCATCCTGGACCTGATTGCCCTCAGCGAGCTGGCCGGCACCCACTGCAGTTACGAAAACGATTGAACCGATGGCACTGATCCGGTGATTAGCAGGCTTCCGCCAGCGCCGTTTCAGAAAGATCCTGATAAATGGCTTCGTAAAGACGCTTGACGCCCCGGTGAAAGTGGCTGCTTTGCTTTTCCATGAGCTCGTCGGCGATCTCTCCCCAGTCGGTATCCGTCAGGTGCTGCGCAACCAGCGGCAGTAATATCTCATTCTCTTTTTTCATGTGCGCGCGCTGCAGTGCAATGTACTCGCGCGCAGTTGCGAACAGGTGCTCCCGTTCCACCGCCGCGTCGTTGGCAACCGCATAAAACAGCTGGTTCATATTGCGCGTGGCCGCGGCAATGGCCTTGTGTTCCACGGTGATTTCCCCGAGGACATCACGGATATCCACAGGCTTGTCCAGCAACCGGCCGAATACCAGATCTTCCACCGGGTGGTGCCACTGATCCGGGTACACAGAAAAGTAATCGAGGGCGTCGAGAATCATGCTCAGGGTAGCGGGATCCCTATCCTGACGACCAAGCTCATCTAACAGCGCTTCAAACACATCCAGCAGTCTCTGCATGTGCTTGTGGTCATCGCACAGTTGTCGATAGATACCATGCATGGCGTGCCTCCTTGACGGGTTGTGGTGATTGTCCATTCCATTGTTGTCTGCTGCCGGGGAATCGGCTTGATCTGGGTCAATCCACAGCCACATCCGGTAGCGTCAGGTGCCGACAGTGATGATCGTCGCGCGGCTGAATTGCCATTGGCCCGGTCTCCGGTAATTGACGCGGTGTAATAGCGTGTAATGGAGAGGGGGTATTTGCGCCGTATTTTTTTCAATAGAATGCCGCCCGCAAAATAAGCACTACACATTAGGGTATTAAAATGATGAAAAAAGTTTTGGCGGCAGCGGTGATGCTGGGTTGTTCGATTTCTGCACAGGCGAGCGAGGGGGGCTACTTCGGTACCACCGCAGGCCTGATGAAGACGTCGATCAGCGGCGACAGCCCGTTCAATGCCGGTTTGCGCGCCGGGTATGCCTGGAACTCCGGGTTTGCAGTGGAGGGCGAGTACACTACGTCCCTGGTTGATGGTGAAGCGCGCTACAATGGCAGCTGGGGCGATTTCAGATGGGATTACTCCATTTCCACCCTCGGTGTGTATGCGGCTTACCGCAGCCAGGGGGATATCTACTTCAAGGGGCGCCTGGGGGTGCTGAACGAGAGCGTCGATTTTGAAGGCGAGAAAGAGAGTGATTCCGGCCTGTCCGCGGGTCTGGGTATCGGCTTTTCCTTCTCCGAGAACGTAAATCTGGAAGCCGAGTACACCCTGGTGGAAGAAGATGTGGACTTCTGGTCCGGTACCCTGGTGTTTCGCTTCTAAGCCCTCCTGATTGTCCGCGATCGCTGATGTTGCCTTACAGCAGCTAGCGGTCGCGGTCGGTAGCAAACGCGGCCCCATGGCCGCGTTTTGCGTTTCTGAGCACCAGAGTATCCCCGTGTCCGGCCGGGGTGCTCCGGGGAATCGGGCCGCAGCTGCCAACTTGAGCCGAGCGGGGCGCTGAATTGAATTTGTTTCATGTGCACCCTTTGCACCGCCGCCACTCCCTTGGTGTACAATGCGCCGCTTTCTGGGGGCGGGCCGATCAGATTGGGTCGGTATTTGCCCTTGTCGAGATTATGCTTGCGCGATTCGCGCCTTATCATCCGAGGGAATACCATGTTTGATAAATCAGTCACCCTTTCTTCATACGACCCGGATGTGTGGTCCGCCATTCAGGACGAAGACCGCCGCCAGGAAGAGCACATCGAGCTGATCGCCTCGGAAAACTACACCAGCCCGATGGTGATGGAAGCGCAGGGCACCACCCTCACCAACAAATACGCCGAAGGCTACCCGGGCAAGCGTTACTACGGCGGTTGTGAGTACGTCGACAAGGTAGAAGCCCTGGCTATCGAGCGCGCCAAGAAACTGTTTGGCGCCGACTACGCCAATGTCCAGCCGCACTCCGGTTCCCAGGCCAACGCAGCCGTTTATCAGGCCCTGTGTGCCCCGGGCGACACCGTGCTGGGCATGAGCCTGGCTCACGGCGGCCACCTCACCCACGGTGCCAAGGTCAATTTCTCCGGCAAAATCTACAACGCGGTGCAGTATGGCCTGAACCCCGAAACCGGCGAAGTGGACTACGAGGAAGTCGAGCGTCTGGCGCTGGAGCACAAGCCGAAGATGATCGTTGCCGGTTTCTCCGCCTACAGCCGGATCATGGACTGGGCCAAGTTCCGCGAAATCGCCGACAAAGTGGGCGCCTACCTGATGGTCGACATGGCGCATGTGGCAGGCCTGGTAGCGGCGGGCGAATACCCGAACCCGGTACCTCATGCTGACGTGGTGACCTCAACTACCCACAAGACCCTGCGCGGTCCCCGTGGCGGTATCATCATTGCCAAGGCCAATGAAGAGATCGAGAAGAAGCTGAACAGCGCGGTATTCCCGGGTGGTCAGGGCGGCCCGCTGATGCACGTGATCGCGGCCAAGGCGGTTTCTTTCAAGGAAGCGATGACCCCGGAATACAAGGCCTACCAGAAGAAAGTGGTCGAGAACGCCCGCGCCATGGCCGAGACCTTCCTCGATCGCGGCATCAACATTGTCTCCGGCGGTACCGACGACCACCTGATGCTGGTGGACCTGATCGGCAAGGAATACACCGGTAAAGACGCTGACGAAGCCCTGGGCAACGCCAATATTACCGTGAACAAGAATGCCGTCCCCAACGACCCGCGTTCCCCGTTCATCACCAGTGGCCTGCGCGTCGGTACTCCGGCGATCACCACCCGCGGTTTCGGAGTGGAAGAGACCAAGCAGCTCACCAACTGGATTTGCGATGTGCTGGATGCACTGGAAAAGGGCAATGCAGATGCCACTGTCGCTGAGGTTAAGGCGAAGGTGCTCGAAATTTGCGCTAAATTCCCGGTCTACAAAAGCTAAGAGCCTGAGACTCGGTACCTGAAACGGCCCCTTTAAGGGGCCGTTTTTCTTTGTACTCTCACAAAAATCGAAAAAAATACTGGCGTTTTGTGAATCAGGCCGTGGTTTCTGTTTTAATACGCGCCCTTGAAAACCGAATTTGAATTCAGGTTTGCGAAGAGCCTGAAGGAAACAGTGGTTCCGGGTCCGATATTTGCACCCGGATTTTTGCAGCACGAAGGAAGCGTTGCGCATCAGCCGCTCGCGAGGGCGGTCGTAACTAGTGAGTCCGAGCGGTTTGAGGATTCGATGTTTTTCACCTGTGGCAAGGAGTGCGCGGTGGGAACTCTGGGTATCCGCAGTGGAGCAATAGTAGAGCATGCGTCCAATAGCCATCGTATGGGTCACTCTGACCGCCTTTTTCGGACTTAGTCTCGGCACCGTGAGCGCTCAGGCGGAAGAGTTGCATTTCGCCAACTGGTCTGAATCCATCGCCGAAGACACCATCGCCGATTTCGAGGCTGCCACCGGTATCAAGGTGCACTATTTCGAATTCGACGATATCGAGGAACTGGAAGAGGTTTGGCTGAAAGAGGGCCGCCGCTTCGACATCATCGTTCCCGGCTCCGACAACATTCCCAAGTACATCGCCGCTGGCCAGCTGCAGAAACTGGACCGCAACCGCATCGACAACTGGTCCCAGAACGATCCGAAGTTCATGCAGCGTCTGGCGCTGTTCGATCCGCAAAATGAATACGCCATTCCCTACCTTTGGGGTACCGTCGGTATCGGTTACAACGTACAGGCGGTGGAAAAGGCGTTTGGCGGGGCCCTGCCGGAAGACAGCTGGAACCTTTTGTTCGATCCGGAAAACCTTGGCAAACTCGACCACTGTAACGCTACCCTGATGCGTTCTCCGGAAGAGATTTTCGACGTTGCCCTCAAGTACCTGGGCAAAGATCCCAACTCAATGAGTACCGCGCACCAGTACATGGTTGCGAACCTGCTCTCCAAGGTGCGCCTGCACATCACCGACTTCGACTCCGGTGAATACGTCGAAGACCTGGCCAGCGGCAAGCGCTGCATCGCCCATGCCTGGAGCGGCGATGTCCTCGTGGCGCAGCAGATGGCGAAAGAGGCCGGTAACACCTTCGATATTCGCTACATCATGCCGAGAGAGGGCTTCCCCCTGTGGATCGACGTTGTCTCCATGCCGGCCAATGCGCAGAACACGGATGCGGCCTATCAGTTCCTCAATTACCTGATGCAGCCCAGTGTCATTGCCAATATCAGTAATGAAACCCAGTACGCCAACGCCAATATGGCGGCCCAGGAACTGGTGGCCCCGGAACTTCTGAACAATCCCATCGTTTACCCGGGTCCGGATGAGATCGAGCGCACCTGGATTCCCGCCGCCACCAAAAGTCAGGTGTTGGCACTGCGGCACAAGCTGTGGCAGCGCATCATCGAGCGGGAAGGATTGTAAATTCGCGCGTCGCTGCCTTGGCGCGTGCTGCAGCGGTAATCGGGGCCGGTGTGGGGTGCCGGTGGGGCCCATTATCAGGCCTTATTTGCTGTCGTGTGGTAAACTGCGGCCCACTTTTCCCAGGGCCCAATTGCCATGCACTGTCCCTTCTGCAGCGCAGACGAAACCAAAGTTGTCGATTCCCGCCTCGTCGCTGATGGCGATCAGGTGCGTCGTCGACGCGAGTGCCTGCAGTGCCACGAGCGTTTCACCACTTTCGAGACCGCCGAGCTGGTTCTGCCGCGGGTGGTCAAACAGAACGGCCAGCGCGAACCCTTCAACGAAGACAAGCTCCGCGCCGGTATCCAGCGCGCCGTAGAAAAGCGCCCGGTCAGCACTGAGCGTGTTGAAGCCGCCGTCGCCCAGATCAAGCATGCCCTCCAGGCTACCGGCGAGCGCGAGCTCCCGGCCATGCATGTTGGCGAGCTGGTGATGGAACAGCTGCGGGAGCTGGATCAGGTCGCTTACGTTCGCTTTGCCTCCGTATACCGCCGTTTCGAAGACGTCTCTGACTTCAGCGACGAAATCGAGCGCCTGAACACCCGCAAGGAGAAGCCATGAACCTCTCTCCCCGGGAGCTGATGGCGCGCGCCATTCAGCTGGCCGAGCGCGGCATTTTCACGACCATGCCCAACCCCCGTGTCGGCTGCATCATTGCCGATGCAGCAGGGAATATTGTCGGCGAGGGCTGGCACAAGCGGGCCGGAGAAGGGCACGCGGAAGTGGAAGCTTTAAGGGATGCGGGCGATGCAGCCAGGGGCAACATTGCCTACGTCACCCTGGAACCCTGCAGTCACAGCGGCAAGACCGGTCCCTGTGCGGACGCCCTGATTGCTGCGGGCGTCGCCAGAGTCGTGTTCGGTATGGAGGACCCCAATCCCAGTGTCAGCGGGAAAGGGTTACAAAAACTGCGCGATGCGGGCATTGAAGTTGAAGGCCCGTTGCTGGAAGAATCCTGCCGTGCATTGAATCCCGGCTTTATCAAGCGTATGACACTCGGTCTGCCGTTGGTGCGGACCAAGTCGGCCATGAGTATCGATGGCCGCACCGCCATGGCCAGTGGTGAGTCCAAGTGGGTCACCGGCCCGGCCGCGCGGGCCGACGTGCAGAACCTGCGCGCGCGCAGCTGTGCCGTGATCACCGGCGTCGACACCGTGCGCCACGACAACCCGAACATGAACGTGCGTGCGGAAGAAATGGCCCTGCCACAGGCGCAGGCGGACGCCGCGGCGGCAAAACAGCCCCTGCGGGTCATCGTCGACAGCACGCTGCGCACCCCGGCAAAGGCCTTTATTTTGCAGGGGGGCGCCCCAACATTGGTGGTCACAACCGAAGCCGCCGATCCCGAGCGCCGCGCGCGCCTGGAGAAGGCTGGTGCCGAGGTGCTGACACTGCCGGCCGGCAAGGATGGCAGGGTACATCTGGGCGAGCTGCTGAAGGAACTCGCCCGCCGCGAATGTAATGAGGTGCTGGTAGAGAGCGGTGCGACCCTCTCGGGGGAATTCATGTATCAGGGCCATGTGGATGAAATCATCGTCTATATGGCGCCCAAGATTTTGGGCTCCAGCGCCAGACCGCTGTTTGAGCTGCCCATCGAGCGCATGGGGTCCATGTTGCCGATCACCATTACCGATATGCGCGCGGTCGGTCACGACTGGCGCATCACTGCAACCACCGATATCGAACGCTAAAGGTATCCGCATTGTTTACCGGAATTATTGAAGCCGTTGGTGAGATTACTGCCTTGCAGCCGAAAGGCGGCGACTTGCGGTTGCGGGTAAAGACCGGGAAGTTAGACCTGTCTGACGTAAAACTGGGCGACAGTATCGCAACCAATGGCGTGTGCCTGACGGTGGTCGATCTGCCTGGCGACGGTTACTGGGCCGATGTTTCTGCCGAGACACTTGCGGTAGCGACCCTGAAGGACTGGCAACTGGGCGACAAGGTCAACCTGGAAAAGGCACTGACTCCCCAGACCCGCCTAGGTGGACATATGGTGAGTGGTCATGTGGATGGCATAGGCGAGGTGATTTGGCGTAAGCCCACCGCGCGCGCCGAGCAATTCCGCATCCGCGCCCCCGATGACCTCGCCAGGTACATCGCCCACAAGGGCTCGATTACCGTGGATGGCACCAGCCTGACGGTAAACGCCGTGGATGGTGCCGAGTTCGAACTGACCATCGTGCCCCACACGATTGCGGAAACCGTAATTGGCGGATACCGCGCGGGCAGCAAAGTAAACCTGGAAGTGGACCTGATTGCCCGCTACCTGGAGCGACTACTCTTGGGGGATGCTGCGGCTGAGCCCAAAAGTGAAGGGCTGACCATGGAATTCCTGGCCCAGAACGGGTTTTATAAGGCTTGATGCCCCGGCGACGGTCCGGCCCCTGGGCAGGCCCTCGCATCTGAGTAATCTGCGGCCTGTGACATACGAGATTTACCCGACAGGTAGATCGAACGAATTAGAGGTTTTATGGAACTGAATAGCGTTGAAGAACTGATCGACGACATCCGTCAGGGCAAAATGGTTATCCTGATGGACGACGAGGATCGCGAAAACGAAGGTGACCTCGTGATCGCTGCCGAGCAGGTTCGCCCGGAAGATATCAACTTCATGGCCACGCATGCCCGCGGTCTTATCTGCCTGACGTTGACCAGCGAGCGCTGCGAGCAGCTCGACCTGCCGCTCATGTCCCGTGACAACGGCGCTCAGTTCAGCACCAACTTCACCGTTTCCATTGAAGCCGCCGAAGGCGTCACCACCGGCATCTCTGCCGCCGACCGCGCGCGCACCATTCGCGCCGCCGTCGCCCGCAACGCCAAGCCGTCCGATATCGTACAGCCCGGCCATATCTTCCCGATCAAGGCGCAGCCGGGTGGCGTATTGAGCCGCGCCGGCCACACCGAAGCCGGCTGTGACCTCGCGCGTCTCGCCGGGTTCGAGCCCGCTGCCGCCATCGTTGAAATCATGAACGAAGACGGCACCATGGCCCGCCGCCCGGACCTGGAAAAGTTCGCCAAAGAACACAACCTCAAAATCGGCACCATTGCAGACCTGATCAACTACCGCGCTCTCAACGAAAAAACCGTCGAGTGTGTGAACAAACGCAATGTGCAGACCGAGTTCGGTGAGTTCAAACTGCGCACCTACCTCGACAAGGCCCGCCGCGAACGCCACTTCGCCTTCTCCCTCGGAGAGTTCCAGCCGGAAGAGGCGACCCTGGTGCGCGTTCACGTTGCCAGCACCCTGCGCGATGTGTTCAGCCTGCGCCGTGGCGACGAGAAGTTCGAGCCCTGGACCTTTCGCAACGCGCTGAAGAAAGTTGCTGAAGAGGGCAAAGGCGTCGTGGTTGTGATTTGTCACAACGAAACCACCGACGAGATCGAAGAGAGCATCGACTGGTTGATCAGCGGTAAACAGCAGCGCCCGAGTCAGGACCTGGTGTACAAGCAGGTCGGCACCGGCTCGCAGATCCTGCGCGATCTGAAAGTGCGCAAAATGCGTTTGATGAGCGCGCCGTTCCGATTCAGCGCGATCTCCGGTTTTGATCTCGAAGTGGAAGAGTATTTGAACTCGGAAGAGATTTGATCGGTAAATAAACACTCAAAACTGTAAAGCGAAGGCGGAGTGCCGGGGGTACGTTTTCAGGAGCGTCGCAAACAGGATGTTTGCGCCGCAGCGCCCAGGGATGGGTTCACAGCGGTCCTGAAAACGTATCCCCGGTGCTCCGCCGCCACCGTACCAGGGCCGAAGTGATGTCGGGGCCCGAAGTGGAAAATAGAAAACGGAAAAATGAGCATGAGCAATATCAAAGTCATCGAAGGGGATTTCGTCGGCAGCACCGGTAAATACGCACTGCTGGTGAGCCGCTGGAACAGTTTCGTTGTGGAAAGCCTGAAAGATGGTGCCCTCGACACCCTGCGTCGCAAGGGGATCAAAGAAGAAGACATCACCATCTACTACGCCCCCGGTGCCTTCGAATTCCCGCTCGCCGCGCAGAAAATTGCCGAAAGCAAAAAGTTCGATGCCGTCATCGCACTGGGTGCCGTCATTCGCGGCGGTACCCCGCACTTTGAATACGTTGCCGGCGAATGTACCAAAGGCCTCGCCCAGGTATCCATGAACACCGGCATCCCTGTGACCTTTGGCGTCCTCACCGTAGACTCCATCGAGCAGGCCATCGAACGCTCCGGCACCAAAGCCGGCAACAAAGGCTGTGAAGCCGCCGAAACCGCCCTCGAAATGGTCTCCCTGCTCGGCAAAATCTGAATTGAGAAACGATTGAAATGACCGTAACCGCATCCGCCCGCCGCAAGGCCCGCCACTACGCCATGCAGGCGCTGTATCAGTGGCAAATGACCGGCGCCAACCTGAATGCCATCGAAGCCGAGTTTCATGCCGACAACGACATGAGCAAAACCGACGTGGCTTATTTTCGGGAACTGCTCCACGGCGTAACCAAAAACCTCGACGAAATCGAAGGTGCGTACAGCCAGTACCTGGATCGCAACGTGGAAGAGCTGGACCCGGTATCCCGCGCCCTGCTGCGCATGTCCACCTTTGAAATGAAAAATCGTGTTGACGTACCCTACAAGGTCGTCATCAACGAAGCGGTCGCGCTGGCGAAAAAATTCGGCCCTACCGACGCGTTCAAATTTATCAACGGTATCCTCGACAAGGTTGCGGCCAAAGAGCGCAGCGTCGAAGTAAAGGCCGACAAAGGCTGACCCCCGTCATGGCCGGGCCGGGTGAATTTGAGCTGATTCGCGAGTACTTTTCCTCCCGTTTTCAGACCGGAGCCCAAGCTGGCGGTGTGGATAGTGGTGTGGTACTGGGAATCGGCGACGATTGCGCACTGCTCACGCCCCCACGTGGAAAAATGCTCGCCACCAGCGTTGATACCCTGGTGGCGGACGTCCACTTCCCCGCAAGCGCAGACCCCTATCGAATCGCCAGCCGCGCGCTGAGGGTCAACCTTTCCGATCTTGCCGGTATGAACGCCGAACCCCTGTGGTTCACACTCGCGCTCACGCTGCCAGAGAGCAACGCGGCCTGGCTTGAGCCCTTTGCCCGCGGTCTCGCCGATACCGCCCGCCTGTATGGCATTACCCTGATCGGTGGGGACACTACCAAGGGCCCGCTTTCCATCACGGTTCAGGTCACCGGCAGTTGTGACAGGGCACTGCGCCGCGACGGTGCCAGTGCCGGCGATCATATATTCGTATCCAACCAGCTCGGTGCCGCTGCCGCAGCACTGCCCATTGTGCTGGAAGAATATGAGCCCAGTGAGGTACAGCAACAACAGGCGGACGCGGCGTTTTATTTTCCTGAGCCGCAACTCGAGCTCGCCAGAAGCATAGGCGCTTGTGCGAGTGCTGGACTGGATATATCCGACGGATTACTCGCAGACCTCGCACATATTTGCGAAGCGAGCGGACTCGGTGCCGACCTGAAGCTGGATACCTTCCCGATCGCCGAGCTGGCGCAATCCATGAGTGCGGATGCCGCACTGGAAACGGCGTTGACCGGCGGGGACGACTACCAACTGTGTTTTACCGTACCGGCCAAGTATCTCGATCATTTACAGGGGCTGCAGTTACCCATCACCGCCGTCGGCCGCATGCGCGAAGCGCGGGGCATTGACTGCTTTCTGGGCGGGAAACCCTGGCAGCCCCGTGGCACCGGTTACCGGCACTTCTGAGTGGCAGGAAAACAACAATCATGACCAGTAGCAATATACCCATAGCCACGCCCACATTTGGCCAGCTGCTGCGCAGCCCGGTCCTGTTGCTCGCATTCGGGTTCGGTTCCGGGTTGGCAAAGAAAGCGCCGGGGACATTTGGCACCGTTGCCGCCATACCGCTCTGGTACGGTCTGCAGTTTCTGTCGCCGGTGGCTTACCTCGCGGTGATCGCCGTCACCTTTGCACTGGGTTGTTACCTGTGCGGCGCCGCATCGAAAAAGCTCGGCGTACACGACCACGGTGGTATTGTGTGGGATGAGTTTGTGGGCTATTGGCTCACTATGTTTATGGCCCCTGCGGGCTGGTTGTGGGCCCTCTATGGGTTTGTATTGTTCCGCATATTTGATATCGCCAAGCCCCAGCCGATTGGCTGGGCAGACCGCAGGGTGCATGGTGGCCTGGGAATCATGCTCGACGATATACTGGCGGGAATCTATGCCGCGCTGGTGTTGCAGGGCACGGCCTACCTGATCCACATGCTGTGAGGCTGGATGCCCATGATGCTGCGCCTTCTATCCATTTTTTCCCTGCTGCTGGCCCTGTCGCCACTGGCAAGCGCACAGGACGTGCGCCTGCAGGCCATATTCGGCACCAGCGCCATGTTCGAGATCGATGGCAGGCAGCGCCTGCTGAAGTCCGGCAAAACCTCCCCGGAGGGGGTAACGCTGGTTTCGGTTACCAGTGATGTTGCGCTGATAGCTATTGATGGCCGGGAGCAGAAACTGACACTGGCGGCACCGGTAGCCGCCAGTTACGCGCAAGCGGATCGGGCGGAAGTGCGCCTGAATCCAGATAGTCGTGGCCACTACAGCACGACCGCGTGGGTCAATGGCCGGCGGGTAAATGTGATGGTGGATACGGGCGCGAGCAGTATTGCGTTCAACTACCCCACCGCGAAGAGCCTAGGGCTGGATCTGGCGCGCGCGCGGCCAATGACCGTTACCACCGCCAGCGGCGTGGAGCGGGCATACCGGTTGCAACTTGCCAGTGTCACCATCGGTGGAATAACGGTGCACAACGTGGAAGCGACGGTACTGGGCAGCGACTTCCCGCAGGTCACCCTGCTGGGTAACAGTTTTTTGAGTCGCGTAGACATGCAGCAACAGGATGGCCTGTTACTGCTGCGCGCGCGCAATTGATGACAAATTTTGATGGTACGCGAGGTATCAGTTTGACCATTCGTTATGTGGAATCCTCCAAGCTGCCCACATCCTGGGGCATGTTTGAGATGCACGGTTTCGAGGAGGTAGAAACCGGCAAGGAGCATGTGGTGTTGAGCATGGGGGACCTGGATACGGATGCGCCGGTGCTGGCCCGTATTCACTCGGAGTGTCTGACCGGGGATGCACTGTTCTCGCTGCGTTGTGATTGTGGGGCGCAGTTGCAGTATGCGTTGCACCGGATTGCGACGGAGGGGCGCGGAGCGGTGTTTTACCTGCGTCAGGAAGGCCGTGGTATTGGCCTGCTGAACAAGATCCGTGCGTATCACCTGCAGGACGCCGGTGCTGACACGGTCGAAGCAAATGAGCGTCTGGGCTTTGGCGCGGATATGCGGGACTACTCCATCCTGAAGCCGATGATTGATCACCTGGGAATCAAGTCCATCCGACTGATGACCAATAACCCGAGAAAGGTGAAAGCCCTGCAGGATCTTGGCGTGGAAGTTACCGAACGCCTGCCGCACCAGTCAGGCCGCAACCCGCACAATGTGAATTACCTTTCCACCAAGAAGGGCAAGCTGGGGCATCTATTTGACGACGAGGATAGCTCGGATAACGGATAGCAGCGGACAAGGCGACTGCGAGCAGTTCTCAATGTCACGAACCTTTCATAAAAGCTTCACGCTAAAGAAACGCCGAAACGCCAATCTATACGTGAGCAAGATACAGATCTCGCATAAAGCTCAGGAAGAGCAAACCAGTCACTCAGGGAGTGCGGGATCATCCAGTGTGTCTATACTCAGTGTTATCTGAATGCTGAAGGTCGAGAAAGGTGATGTACCCTCAGCGCTCCGATATAAAGGCCGGCTTTATGCCGGCTTTTGTTTGCGCGCCATTTTCCCGTTTTCGCTGCTTCGTTTTTTATGCTGGCCGTGTTGCCGGCAGGGCGGCTCTCCGGGATATTGCGGCTTACCCCAATGCCTGTTAGATTTCGTGAAATTCTACCCGCGGAGGATTGTTGATGAGTGTAACCAAGCCCCGCCGGGCCAGCCGCGACTGACCATAGCCTGGTCAGCCAATTGCCCGGCAAGTTCCCTTTTGTCGGGTTTCCCCTCCCAATTGGAAACCCCACCCAATCGTGCCCAGACTCTTGTCTGAGGTTTGAATGATCTGTGCCCGCAAGTCACTTGATTGTGTACCGGGCACGTTTGAGGGTTCAGGACATTGAGTAAATCCCTGATTTCACGCCGCCCGGCATTCCGGCGCGGTTTATCTGTTGGTGCTGGTGCTAATGCTGGCGCAGCTACGGAAAATGATCGCAAGGCCAGCATGTCCCCGTTGCAGGTATTGGGCTGGAAGCCATTTTTCCAGCAGCAATTGAGCCTGGACGAGTTGAACGATTGCGAGCCGGTGAAGGTGATGGCGGTGCATCGCAGCCAGGTCGAGGTGACTGGTGAGCGTGGTGAGGAAGCGGTGTTGGTGCACGGCCCCCTGTTTGAAGATGCTACCGAGCGCCCCACGGTCGGTGACTGGCTGCTTCTGGAGCGGGAAACACGCAGACCGCTGCGCCGGCTGGAGCGCAGCAGCCTGTTCAAACGCATGGCGCCGGGAGCCAAACAGGCGCAGTTGATTGCGGCGAATGTGGATAACGTGCTGATCGTGTCGTCGTGTAATCACGACTTCAATCTGTCGCGGGTGGAGCGGTGTCTGGCACTGGTCAAAGAAGCGGGCTGCCGCGCCTGTCTGGTGCTGACCAAGGCGGATCAGGACGAGAACCATGAGCAGTACCGGGAGGCTCTCAAAGGCCACCGTGATCTGCCGTTGCTGCTGGTGAATGCGCTGGATAGGTCGAGCGTGGAACCGCTGCGGGAATACTGCCGCAGTGGCGAAACACTGGCACTGCTGGGCTCTTCCGGGGTGGGCAAGTCCACACTGTTGAACAGTCTCGCCGGCACCGAGCTGGCCGCTACCAGCGGTATTCGTGAAGACGACAGCAAGGGCCGCCATACCACTCGCCACCGCGCGCTCTATGCCATTCCCGCTGGCGGCCTGTTACTGGACAGCCCGGGCATGCGCGAGCTTGGTCTGGCGGATGTCGGTGACGGTCTGGCGGCGACCTTTGCCGATATCGGTGCGCTCGCCGCGAAGTGCCGCTTTGCCGATTGCGTACACGAATCCGAACCGGGTTGTGCGGTGCAGTCGGCCATCGATTCCGGTGAACTGGACGAGCGCCGCCTGCGCAATTGGCGCAAGCTGGAGCGGGAGGTCGCGCGCAACAGTAAGACGCTCGCGCAGTCGCGGGCGGACGACAAGGCGCTGGGGCAGATGTACCGCACGGTGCAGAGTCACGCGCGTTCGCGAAAAAGTGGCGAGGAATAATCCGACGCTAAATTTCTGCGGGTGAAGTGAGGTGGCGGGAATCCGCCACCTCGCAGGCTCATTCGTACTGTCTTAGTTGAGTGCCGCCTGGCCTGCGGATTCCGGAGCAGGTGGTACAGACTGGCTGATTTCCCCACCCTGGGATTCGATCCAGGAATTCATCCGGCTTTCCAGCACATTCAGTGGCAGTGCGCC
Source organism: Microbulbifer hydrolyticus (assembly GCF_009931115.1). Taxonomy (NCBI): domain Bacteria; kingdom Pseudomonadati; phylum Pseudomonadota; class Gammaproteobacteria; order Cellvibrionales; family Microbulbiferaceae; genus Microbulbifer; species Microbulbifer hydrolyticus. The sequence goes on from NZ_CP047491.1 coordinate 853,644, forward strand.
TGCACCGAGCAGCGCGTCGTGGAACTGGCGAATATCAAAGTTATTCCCCAGTGCCTCTTCGGCGCGTGCACGGACTTCCTTGATTTTCAGCTGTCCTACCTTGTAAGCCAGGGCCTGGCCCGGCCACACCAGGTAGCGGTCAATCTCCACTACCACATCGTGTTCCGGCTTCGCACTGTTATCCATGAAATACTGGATGGCCTCATCGCGGCTCCAGCCCAGCTGGTGCATCCCGGTATCCACCACCAACCGGACTGCGCGCCACATGTCGTAGGTCAGCGCGCCGAACTCGTTGTAGGGATCCTTGTACAGGCCGAGGTCGTAACCCAGGCTCTCGGAGTACAGGCCCCAGCCCTCTACAAACCCGGTGTAGAACTTGTTGCGGCGCAGCGGGTGAATCTCGTTCTGCTCCTGTGCGAGTGCGATCTGCAGGTGGTGCCCGGGCATCGCCTCGTGCACCGTCAGCGCTTCCATCTCCCAGGTGGGGCGGCTCTTCAGGTTGTAGGTGTTGGCAAAGAACACCCCGGCCCGCCCGGCTTCACTGGAGCCCGGTTGATAATAGGCAGTGGTCTGGGATTTTTCCGAATAGCTGGGGATCGGCTTGACGCCATAGGGCAGACGCGGCAGCGTGCCGAACAGCGCAGGAAGCTCACCGTCGATGCGCTTGGCGATATCCCGGTAGTTTTTCAGCAGCTCTTCTTTATCGTCGTAATAAAACTGCGGGTCGTTGCGCAGGAAATCGGTAAACGCCTTGAAGTCACCGTCGAAGCCGGTCTTCTTGATGATCGCATCCATTTCGCCGCGGATACGGCGCACTTCTTCGAGGCCAATACGGTGAATTTCCTCCGGACTAAGGTCGGTGGTGGTTTCTTCGCGGACTTTGTAAGCGTACCAGCGGATACCGTCTTCGTTCTTGGTGAAGGCGGTTTCTGTATTCGCACTGGGGATGTAGTCACGCTCAACGTATTCCGCAAAGCTCTGCCAATTGGGGATCAGGGTCTTCTTGTAAATATTCTCGGCGCGTGCACGCAGGCGGTTCTGATTGGACGCGGAGATCGCGGCGGGCATGTCGTAGAACGACTTTAGCAGCGGGCTTTGCGTGGGGTCCGCGGGAATCAGTGCGCGTATCTGGCCGGGGAGGTCGCGCAGGGTGATCTGCGGTGGCGTGAGGCCCTGGGCAAGGCCTTTCTCCATCAGGATCTTGTTCTGCTCGATCAGGCCGGGCAGCTTGTCCAGGCGGGCCAGTATGTTTTCATAATCGGCGGCAGTGCGCTTGGGCATGGCGTTCAGCACGGCTGGAACGCTGCGCTGGATACCGCTCATATGGTTCACTGGCAGCAAGTGATCGGGGAATTGGTAGCCGCGCACCTGCAGCAGCAGGTCCTGGTAAAGTAACTGGTAGTCGAGTTTTTCCGCATCGCTGAGCTTGTCTTCGTTCAGCTGGCGGCTGGCTGCGAGTAGTTTGCGGGTCTGTCCCTTGCGACGTTCGATGCCCTTGACTGATTGATCGGTCCAGTTTTTTTCTACACCGGGGTAGCCGCGGTAGGTGGCGTTTTCCGGGTAGCTTTCCATGATCCAGCGGTAGCGCAGGTCTTGCAGCGCTTCAAGTTTTTCACTGGCACCTTTCTTGGGTAGTGCATCCATGGCCTTTTCGAAGGCTTTGTGGTCCATGGCCTGCACATTCAGGCTTGTTGCCATGATTGCCGCGGATAAGCTGAGCAGCCTGGGGTTCAGGATTTTTTTAACTGAAATGGAAAAGGACATCGTACTTCCTGTCTCTGAATTATTTGTTGTGTATTCGAGGCGCATAGCATTGATGCTAAGGCAGAGTGCAGGGTGGAGCATTTGGAAACCGTCGCAAACAGGGATGTTTGCGACGGAGCGTACAGGGATGTATTCACAGCGGTTTCCAAATGCTCCACCCTGTGATCTGCCGCCACCAAGTTTGTTCGGAGCACCGTTCTAGGTGCCGTGGCGGCCAAGCACCGGGTATTCGTTTTCAAAACCGCTGTGAATACATCCCTGTACGCTGCGTCGGCGACGTCCCTGTCGCCGACGCTTTTGAAAACGAATCCCCGGCACTTGGCCTTCGATTCGAGTTCTCGTGTTCTTTACTAGATTATTAAATCTTATTTAAATTGCCGCAGCCTGCCCATTTGATTGGGCCTGGTGCATTTGTGTCTGGCGTTCGCGGATTTGTTCCTCAATGCCACTGGCATCCAGCCCGATTTCTGACAGCAGTTTCGGGTGCTTGCCGTGCTCGATGATTTTATCGGGCAGGCCCAGCTGCAGCAGCGGCACCGGAACGATTCGCTGATTCAGGTACTCTGATACAGCACTGCCAGCGCCGCCGGCAACGGTATTTTCTTCCAGGGTGACCAGTAACTCGTGGCTGTCGGCCAGCTCGCTGATCAACTCTTCATCCAGGGGTTTCACCCAGCGCATATCCACAAGTGTCGCGCCGAGTTTTTCCGCCGCTTCGCGTGCCGGGGTCAGCAGGGTGCCGAAATTCAGGATGGCGATGTCCTTGCCTTCGCGAACAGTACGGCCCTTGCCGACCGGCAGCTCGGTCATTTCTGATTTTATTTCCACACCCGGGCCAGTACCCCGAGGGTAACGCACCGCAGAGGGGCCATTGTGCTGGTAGGCGGTGTAGAGCAGCTGGCGGCACTCGTTCTCGTCACTGGGCGCGGCGATGACCAGGTTGGGCAGGCAGCGCATAAAGGTCAGGTCGAAGCTGCCCGCGTGGGTGGGGCCGTCTTCACCCACGAGTCCGGCGCGGTCGATGGCGAAGGTGACATCCAGATCCTGGATCGCCACATCGTGCACCAGCTGATCGTATCCGCGCTGCAGGAAGGTGGAATAAATCGCGACCACTGGCTTCTGGCCTTCGCAGGCGAGGCCGGCGGCAAGCGTCACCGCATGTTGTTCGGCGATAGCGACGTCGTGGTAACGCTCGGGGAAGCGCTCGGCGAAGTCGACCATGCCGGAGCCTTCGCACATGGCCGGAGTTATGCCGACCAGCTTTTCATCCTGCTCGGCGGTATCGCACAGCCACTGGCCGAAAATATCCTGGTATTTGGGCCCTTTCTTTTTCGGTTCGCTCGTCTTCTCTGTTGATACGGCCACCTGCACCTTGGGTTCCGGCTCGAGCTTGTTGAGCGCGTGGTAACCCACCGGGTCCTCTTCCGCGGGGCCGAAGCCCTTGCCCTTGGTGGTGACGATGTGCAGCAGCTGCGGGCCGCGCTGATTGCGCAGGTTGCGCAGCGTATGCACCAGGTCCTGCATGTTGTGGCCGTCCAGCGGGCCCACGTAGTTGAAGCCCAGCTCTTCAAACAGGGTGCCGGGGGTGATCATGCCTTTCACGTGTTCTTCGGTGCGGCGTGCCAGCTGCCAGGCTTTGGGGATCGCAGACAAGATCTTGCGACTGCCTTCGCGCATGTTCAGGTAGGTCTTGCTGGCGAGGATGCGTGCGAAGTAGGTGGCCAGACCGCCGACGTTCTTGGAGATGGACATACGGTTGTCGTTCAGCACCACAAGCATGTCTTTGCCGGTATGCGCGGCGTGGTTGAGGGCCTCGAAAGCCATACCTGCGGTCATGGCGCCATCGCCGATCACGGCCACCACCTTGCGCTCATCGGGCGAGCCGAGCGCCATGCCCAGTGCCGCGCTGATGGAGGTACTGGAATGGCCGACACCGAAGGTGTCGTAGGGGCTCTCACTGCGCTTGGGGAAACCGGACAGGCCGCCCTGCTGGCGCATGGTCAGCATCTGCTCGCGGCGGCCGGTGAGGATCTTGTGCGGGTAGGTCTGGTGGCCCACATCCCACACCAGGCGGTCTTCCGGGGTGTTGTAGATGTAGTGCAGGGCGATGGTGAGCTCCACCACGCCCAGGCCGGCACCGAAGTGGCCACCGGTCTGCCCCACGCAGTAGAGCAGGTATTCGCGCAGCTCGGTTGCCAGCTGGGGCAGTTGTTTTTCCGGCAGGGCGCGCAGCTGGGCCGGGTCGTCGATCTGGTCGAGTAGCGGCGTATTCGGGCGCTTGCGGGGTATCTCGTCGAACATCAAGGGTCCTGATTCGGGCTGCAGGGCCCCGCACTTCTGGCGGCGGCCTAACGTATCAATTGCAACTGATATAAGAAGCGAATTGTATGCCCACAGAGGGGAGATTGCATCCTGATCGGTGCGTTGGCGCCCCGGTCACACCCACCCGAGTACCAGGTAGACCCCCAATAGCAGTACTACTCCAGCCACCATGCTGCCTGTAAGCCAGTTGCGGGCCATGACGCCATCGGCACGGTGGTGGCTCGCCACACCTTCCACGAGCCGCTCCACACCGCCAACGGCAGCGCTGCGCAGGCGATTGTCGAGGGCGAACAGGCGGTTGAACAGCGCGCGCATGGCATCCGGCACCAGCCGGCGGTAGATCCACTCCACATCCAGGTTGACCGATGGCAGTTCCGGCGGGTAAAGGTGCCGCAGGTTCAGCCACACGAAGGCCAGCGCGGAGAAGAACAGCAGTTGCAGCTGGGTCAGTACATGGGTCACGTCGTAGGGCGTGTAGGACATTTCATACGGCAGCAGGCTGTACAGGGCCTGCGGGTAGATCCCCACAGTCAGGCACAGGGCCGCGGCGATACTCATGGCCACCAGCATGTTTGCCGGCGGCTCGCGTGCTGGCAGCTTGGCATCGTGCGCGAAGAAGGCGAAGTAGGGGATCTTGATACCGGCGTGGTGGAATACACCCGCGGAGGCGAACAGCAGGATCAGCCAGACCCAGTCGTGCCCGTTCTTGATCGCGGCACTCATCACCATGGATTTGCTGACAAAGCCACTGAACAGCGGGAACGCGGAAATCGATGCGGCACCGATAATACACAGCACGGTGGTCTTCGGCATTTTCTTGTACAGGCCGCCCAGTTCCGAACCATTGATCTTGCCGGTCACGTGCAGCACCGCCCCCATGGACATGAACAGCAGCCCCTTGAAAATCACATCGTTGAACGCGTGAGCCACGGCGCCATTGATCGCCAGGGAGGTGCCAATGCCGATGCCAACCACCATAAAGCCCAGCTGGTTGATCAGGCTGTAGGCCAGTACCCGCCGCAGATCATTCTCGATCACCGCATAGAAGATCGGGAAACAGGCCATAGTGGCGCCGATGTATACCAGCAACTCGGTGCCGGGGTAGGCGCGCGCCAGGGCGTAGACTGCCACCTTGGTGGTGAAGGCACTCAGGAATACCGTGCCGGTGGGGGTGGATTCCGGATAGGCGTCGGTGAGCCAGTTGTGGAAAAAGGGAAAGGCACACTTGATACCGAAGGCAATAAAGATCATCCAGCCATAAGGACTGCCATCGGGCCCGCCCTCCAGCCCGATGCGGCCGAATTCCAGCGTACCGTTGGCCTGGCCATAGAAAACCATCCCGCCGAGCAGCAAAAGGCCGGAGAGGATGTGCAGGGTGAAATAGCGCAGCCCGGCCACATAGGCGCGGCCGGTACGGCGTGCCCACACCAGGAATACCGAAGTCAGTGCCAGTAACTCCCAGAAAATGAACAGGGTGAGCAGGTCGCCAGCGAACACCGCACCCAGCGCACTGCCCGCATATAGCAGGCTGGCTACCTGCTGCAGGGTGTCGCGTACATGCAGTGCGTAGATCACCGAAATCAGCGCGGCAATATGGAACAGGTAGCCAAACAGCAGGCTCAGCCTGTCCGCCTTGAACAGCAGCAAGTCAAAATCGAGGATCGAATACTGGCCAAAGCTGCCACTGCCCAGCAGCCAGAGGTTGGCCAGACCGAGTATGGGCACCGCAATCGAAACCAGTGCCCGCGCCCGGCCGCGCAGGACCAGTACCAGCGCCGCGGCAACAAAAAATGGGATGAAGGGGGCTATCTCAAACATCCGCAGGTCCTCCCGCGGCGGGCGCTGTTGGCGCATGCCCCTGGCCCTGCTCATCAGCCGTGTTGTCGGTCAATTCGCGTTTGTCGTAGTAGTCTTCCGGGCGCATCAGAAAGGTACGCATCCATTTCGCTGCGAACACCAGGATTACACAGCCCACAAAGCCGTACATGGGGTAAAAGCCGGGCAGGCTCTCCCAGCGAAACTCGGTGTGACGGTGAATCACGAAATCCATCGCGAACAGCAGCGCGCAGATGCTGTAAAAGATGCGCAGCATCCAGCGGATATTGTTTGGGTTATCAAAAAATGCCTGTTTTTCAACACTCATAATTGGGCACCTTTAAAAATGTAGCGAGCAGGAGGCTGGTGGTGGCCGCCAGAGCGCAGGCCGCGGAGTGTATATTCGATACCTGGACAGCCGAGTACCGCCGGACACCGCCAGGCACACGCGCAGTATTTTGGTTAAAGGTGCCCATATCAGATTCCGGCCTTGATCAGCTGGTAGAACGCATCGGGGAACAACAACAGGTAAATACAGCCCGCGGCAGTAATGCCGAGGGCAATCAGGGAGGGCAGCGGAGCCTCCTTGATGGCGACGGCGCCGTCCGTTGCTAGTGTGCCCGCTGCTTCTGGAGTATTGCTGGAAAAGAACGCGCGCAGCGGGATTGGCAGCAGATAGGCAATACTCAGCAGCGAGCTGACCATCAGCAGCACCATCAGAATCCACTGGTCGGCCTCAAAGGTCCCGAGCATCAGGTACCACTTGCTCCAGGTGCCGCCTGTGGGGGGAATGCCGATGATGCACAAGCTGGCGATCAGGAATGCCGTCATGGTTACTGGCATCTGCCGGCCCAGGCCGCGCAGCTCACTCACTTCCGTTTTGTGTGCAGCAACCAGGATGGCGCCGGCGCAGAAGAACAGGGTGATTTTTCCAAATGCGTGCATCACGATGTGCAGTGCACTGCCGGTGATGCCGGCGCTGGTGGCCAGCAGGGCGCCGAGGGTGATATACCCCAGTTGGCTCACGGTGGAATAGGCCAGTCGCTTCTTCAGGTTCTGCTGACGCAGGGCGACGATCGAGGCAAGCAGGATGGAGGCGCCTGCCAGATAGAGCAGCCATTTGGTGGCGGGAATACTCTGTAGTGTCTCGAAGCCGAAGATCAGCAGGCACACTTTCAGCAATACGAATACTCCCGCCTTGACCACCGCCACTGCGTGCAGCAGCGCACTAACCGGAGTAGGTGCCACCATCGCCGCGGGCAGCCAGCGGTGGAACGGCATGATCGCAGCCTTGCCCACACCGAAAACAAACAGTACCAGCAATACGGACAGCAGTGCCGCCGAGGTATCCGGCGAGAAAATTCCGCCGGGCCGGAACGAGAGAGTACCGGCCAACAACCAGGTAGCGACGATGGCAAGCAGGAAGAAGCCTACGGATGTACCGAGCAGGATGCTCAGGTAAACCCGGCCGCCCTGGCGCGCTTTATCGGTGCCCGCGTGCGTGACCAGTGGGTAGGTGCAGAGCGTGAGGATTTCGTAAAACACAAACAGCGTGAACAGGTTTTCCGCAAACGCGATGCCCATCACCGCGGCAATGGAAACGGCGAACAGGCTGAAAAATCGCGTCTGGTTTTTTTCACCGTGTCCGCGCATATAGCCGATGGCGTAGAGGGTGGTAACAATCCACAGGAAGCTCGCCACCAGCGCAAACAGCAGCCCGAGCGGTTCAAGGCGAAATGCCAGTGCGAGACCGGGCATGACGTCCAGCCAGTGCACCGCGATCACATCCCCCGCGAGCAGTGGCGGGTAGAGTTCGGTGACCACGGCGAACAGGGCGCTGGCCGAAATCAGTGACACGGCTTCGCGCACATTTTCCCAGCGTGTCGTGAGCTGAATGCCCACCACTGCCAACAGGGGAATCAACAGCGCGAGCTGTAACAGGTTGGAATCACTCATTGCGCAGCGCCCCCGAGCAGGAATTGCGAGGCTGCGGCTGTCACTTCTACCGGCAGGCGGGTGTCGATACCGAAATAGAGGTTGGCGGCGATGAGCAGCCAGGCGGGGACGAGAATCCCCAGCGGGGCCTCCTTTACCGTATCAGTGGCGGCGTGCTGGAAATAGGCCGCTTCCACGAGTCGCCAGATGTAGGCTGCCGCCAGCAATGATCCCAGTACCACCAGCGCTGCGACCCACCACAACTGTTGCTCTATGGCTGCAACAATCAGGTACCACTTGCTCACAAAGCCCACCGTCAACGGCATGCCGATCAGGCTGATACCGCCGACCACAATCGCCGCCATGGTCCATGGCATGGTGCGGCCGAGGCCGCGGAAATGTTCGATACGGCAGCCGCCGAGCTGGTATACGAGCCCTGCCAGCGCCAGAAACAGCCCGCCCTTCATCAGTGCATGGTTGAAAAGGTGTAACAGGGTGGCCTGCAATGCGGTGGCCGTTCCGATGCCGATACCCACCACCATATAGCCGATCTGCGCGACACTGGAAAACGCCAGCATCCGCTTGACGTTGGCCTGGTAAATGGCGACCGTGGATGCGGCAAACACGCCCACCAGCCCCAGCCCGATCAGCAGCGTATCCAGCGGCAGGTGCGACAGGGAAAAATCGACCCCGAACACCGTAAAGGTAAATCGCAACAACAGGTAGAGCGCAACCTTGGTGGCGGTGGCGGCGAGAAATGCAGTGACGATAGATGGCGCACAGCTGTAGGCATTGGGCAGCCACAGGTGCAGTGGGAACAGCGCAAGCTTGAGACAGATGCCGACAAAAATAAATGCGAAGGCCGCGAGCACCGTGGTGGATTCACTCAGCGGTGGGATGCGCGCGGCCAGGTCCGCCATGTTCAGGGTGCCGGTCATCATGTACAGGAAGCCGATCCCGATCAGGATGAAGGTGGCACCGATGGTGCCCATGATCAGGTACTGGAACGCTGCCCACAGTGCGCGCCGGTCCCTCCCCAGCGCGATCAGCGCATAGGTGGACAGGGAAGAGATTTCCAGAAACACAAACACATTGAAGGCATCGCCAGTGGCCACGATACCCAGCATCCCGGCGAAGCACAGCAGGTACAGGGCGTAAAAAACTGTCTGCCGGTTGGGTTCCAGCTCCTGCGATATGCTGGTATGGGCGGCGGTCAACACGGCACTGCTGAGTGAAGACACGATCAACAGTACCCAGGCGTTCAGCAGGTCGATCCGGTACTCGATTCCCCAGGGCGCATTCCAGCCACCGAGCTGGTAAGTGATGGGGCCAGTGGCATACACCTGCTGCAGCAACAGCACACTCACTGTCAGCGCCGCAAAGCTGACCATAAGAGTAAACAGCCACACCAGAGTGGACCGGCGGATCATCAGGCACGAGGGCGCTGCCAGCAGAGGCAGGATCACCTGCAGTATCGGGAGGTGTGACAACATGATTACTGCTCCTTCCCGGCCGGTGGTTGTGTCAGGGTGCGCTCCTGCAAGTCCTCGGCCGCCTGGATATCGCGCTCTTCAATGGATCCGTACGCCCGTTTGATACGAATCGCCAGCGCCAGTGCCAGTGCCGTAGTGGCAATACCCACCACGATCGCAGTAAGTATCAGGACATGGGGCAGGGGGTTGGAGTAGAGACTGTCGCTGTCGCTCAGGATTGGCGCATTGCCGCCATCCACTTTGCCGACACTGATGTAAAAGATAAAAACCGAGGTCTGGAAAATATTCAGGCCGATGATTTTTTTAACCAGGTTGCCCTGGGCGATGACCATATACAGGCCGATCATCATCAGCGCGATAACAATCCAGTAGTTGTAATGCGATGCCAGTAACACGTCAGCTGGCCCCCCTCTGCAGAGATTCCGTGACGGCAATGGATGTCGCCTCGGGTTCCGAAGACGTACCGTCGTCCTCTGATATTTCTTCCCGTTGCCCGCGTTGCAGTTGTGCCGAGAACAGGTAGAAAACCATGATCATCACCGAGGCGACGGTCATGCCTACCCCGAGCTCGATGATGATGATGCCGATGTGCTGGCCGCTGACCGGGTCGCCGGCGAGAGCGCTGTAATCGAGAAAGTTTTTACCTTCGGCCAGGCTCAGTAAACCAATACAGCCATAGACAAGCACGCCCACCGCCGACAACAACTGAACCAGGTCGTGGCTGGCGACTTTGCGTACGGCTTCAAGACCGAAAACCAGTCCGTATAAAATAAATCCGACCGCAAAAATAACGCCTGCCTGGAAGCCACCGCCAGGGCCATATTCGCCATGGAACTGAACATAAAGCGCATACAGCATTATGGGCGCAATCAGCACTTTGGCGACCACCCGCAGCACGATATCGCGGGATTGTCCCCGCACTGATATTTGCGGGTTTGTCTGTAGGGGGTTGGTCGCACTCGCCATCAATAGTGACAATACGCCCAGCCCGGCGGTAAAGATCACCACCACTTCTCCGAGGGTATCGAACCCGCGATAGCTGGCCAATACCGATGTGACAATGTTGGGGATGCCGATTTCACTCATGGACTGCTGGATATAGTGCGGTGCCACATGTACCTGTGCCGGCGCGTCGGCGGCGCCAAACGCGGGCATATCGGCGGTCGCGGTGACCAGCAATGCGCCCACCGGAATGACCAGAAATATTGCCAGCCTGGCGCGGTTACGATCAGCGCGCTGGCGCCTGCCGCACAGGGCCAGGGTTAACAGAATAAGCAGTGGCGAAATACCGGCGCCGACCGCGGCCTCGGTAAAGGCAACGTCGACTGCGCCCATGGTCATGAAAAAGCCTGCAGAAAGAAGTCCGTAAATACCTGCCAGCATGGCAGCGGCAAACAGATCCTTGATCCAGGCAATGGAAATTGCGGTTGTGAGCAGAAGTGCCAGTAGTGCGATATCCAGCAGCAGGTCCATCAATCACGCTCCAGTTGTTTTTCCAATTCGGATTTCATGGCATGGCTCTCAATGAACGGAATGATTAGACGCGAGAACTATCTGCGGCTTCGATCTCTGCATTCGGGGCGCTTTCAGGTGGAGAGGCCAGTTGTGGTTGCGGGCTCTCGGGACGGGGAGATCCGTCCGCGTCTTCCTGTGCGGGGGAAAGTCGCTGGGCACTGAGTTGGGCAGAGCGCGCGAGCGCATGACTGGCGGTAGGGCTGGTGAAAAATATGAACAACATGATCAACCCAAGCTTGAACAGTGCCAGGCTCCAGCCGGCTGTCAGCATCAGTCCGCAGAGAATCAGGAAGGTTGCCAGCGTATCGGTGACACCCGCCGCGTGCATGCGCGAGTAAAAATCCGGAAATTTCAGCAGGCCGACGGCGCCGGTCAGCACAAAAAAGCAGCCCAGCATCAGCAGCAGGCCACTGGCAAAAGTCAGTAGCGATTCAATCACGGGCTACCTCCTCTGCGTTTGCCGCGCTCGCGCTGCGGAATTCAAAATACCGCAGTACACCGATCACACTGACAAAGTTGATCAGTGCATAGACCAGGGCGATGTCCAGGAATTCGGGTTTGCCAAGGGTGAAGCAGATGACCGCGATCAGAAGGACGGTTTTGGTACCGAACATGTTCACCGCGAGGATACGGTCGTGAATCGTGGGGCCGAGCAGCGCACGGACCAGTGCCAGAGACATCACTACCAGAAGGGCAACCAGTGTTGCGTTCAGCATCATGTATCCAGACCTGCCTGTTTGTGGGTGACGGGAGTGCGATCGCTCTCGGTCAGCGCGATGATTTGCTGTTCCATTTCGCCCTGCCTCAGTTCTTGCAGGCCAGCGCGGGTGAGCGCATGTACCAGGATGCCGTCGCCGTCTATATCTACTGCGACCGTACCCGGCGTCAGGGTGATGGAATTGGCATAAAGCACTTTACCGAGGTCCGTGCTCAGCGTGGTTTTAATTCGGGTGCAGCAGGGGCTGATTGCGTTCGCCGCATCGGCTTTGCCGGAAAACAGGGTGCGCCAGACGCAGGCCGCCACTTGCAGGTTGCTGGCGACAATCTTGCGCAACAGCCAGAGGTAATAACCGGGAAGTGATGACCAGAGTTGCAGAGGCAGGGATTCCTGGTCCACCACTTTCATGCGGCGAGCGATCAGGATGACAAAGAGGATGGAGGCCAACCCGAACGCCAGAATCAGCGGCGTGTAATGACCGGAGTTGGATAGCCAGATAAAGGCCAGAACGGTAAACAGGCAAAAGGTGTAACGCATGAATTATCTACTGCACAATCTATACGGGTACCGCTTTTACGGGGCCCGCGGAACACCGGGGAGTGCGCGGAAACGGTCCGTGCTCATTTCCCGATAACATCTTCACAGCGGTAATGACGGTCAAAAACAGTGAGCATCACAGACTCCGCCGTAGCCTCTTCGGCCAGCGGCGGGGAAACTTCTGCGACCTTGGTAATCAATGCATTAATGGTTTCGGATTCGGGCAGGCAGTAGCGACTGCTCAGCCTCTGCTCAGCGTCTTCGGAGAGGCGGCTGGCTCGGGTTCGGATGGCGCGGGCAACGAATTGTGAGGGGCGATCTTCTGCGGCGACGATTTCCGTGCTGGCGGATAAATAGCCCTGAATATAGGCCCGGCAGGTTGTAGCGCCAGAACCCAGAGGGTCTACCTGATATGCCCTGCAGGCTTCTACCAGTCCGGTACCGGTAAGTGGTTCCAGCGCCACTGCGGGCTGGCCGAGGACCAGCGTCGCCAATGCCGCGGGCGCGAACGCTCTTAGCAATAATCGCTTCATACTCGTCGTCTTTATCGTTGTTTTTGTGTTTTTTTATGCTTGCGTTTACTTTGGCACTTTAATTGTGCGGAAGATTGCCAAAAGTGTGAAAAAATGTGCAGAGCCGTGTAAATTCTAATGAGCCGCATGTGATGCGCTGTAGAGCGATGTAAGGGGTTAGGCACGAAAACGTAGCAACAGGGGGGATAGATGGAGCATTTCGAGCTCTCCAAAGCCCGGATTCTGATCGTGGATGACGGTGACGAAGCCCGCGCTGTGCTGGCAGGTTTGCTGGAATCCGAAGGGTATGGTGTGGAAACCGCACGGGATGGTGAGCAGATGCTGGCCTGCCTGGGGGCATCTACGGTTGACCTTATTCTGCTCGAGGTGAACCTGCCCGGTACCGACGGATTCGAGCTTTGCCGATACCTGTGCGGCGATGACGCGCTGCCCCCGGTTGTTTTCGTGACTGATCGCGGAGATGAGGTAGATCGTGTGGTGGGGCTTGAGATGGGGGCGGATGATTACGTCGTCAAACCCTACTGCCAGCGGGAGTTACTGGCTCGGGTTAAAGCCGTGTTACGCCGGGCAAACCGGCCGCCACGCACTGGCAAACGCGGCCTGTACGCGTTTTCCGGCTGGCGGTTCTGTCCCACCCAAATGGAGCTGCTCGACCCCCAGAGCAAAATCATCCCGCTTTCTTCCAGTGAAACCGAACTGCTGCAGGCCTTTGTACAGCATCCCCAGGAACCGCTCTCCCGGGACCGCTTGCTGGACCTGACCAAGGGGCGCGAAAGCTTTCCGTTTGACCGCAGTATCGATTCCCATGTCAGCCGCCTGCGGCGCAAGCTGGGTGACGATGCCAAGCACCCGGAAATCATCAAGACCGCCTGGGGCACCGGCTATATCTTTACCTACGAAGTGGCAGTGGAGTAGCGATAGTCTTCCGAATGGCTGCGTCAGTGGCTGCGCTCGACGATGTAATCGGCGAGCTGCCGCAGTACCCGCGTATCGACCGTATCGGCTCCCGCCGCCATTTCGGCCAGAGCCCGGCCGGCTTCCTCGTGCAGTTCCTTTGCCTTTGCCTGTGCGCCATCCAGCCCCAGTAGGGACACATACGTGGGCTTGTTGCGCGCGGCATCGGCGCCCTGCGTCTTGCCCAGGGTCGCGGTATCCGCGGTCACGTCCAGAATGTCGTCCTGAACCTGAAACGCCAGGCCAATGGCCTCGGCATAGCGGGTGATGGCGTCGAGCTGAGCGTCGTCGGCGCCGCCGATCATCGCGCCGGCCCTGGCACTGGCCACAATCAGCGCGCCGGTTTTCAGGCGGTGCATTTCTTTCAGCTGCTCGAGGGAGAGCGTGTGATCCACCGCCGCCAGGTCGATGGCCTGGCCGGCCACCATGCCTCGTGCGCCGGATGCCCGCGCAAGCTCGGCGATGACCCGTACCTTGAGAGCGGGCGGCAGGGCGGCGTCGGCGAGTAGCTCGAAGGCCTGGCACTGCAGCGCATCCCCGGCCAGGATCGCGGTGGCTTCGTCAAACTGGATATGACAGGTGGGGCGACCGCGACGCAGGTTATCGTCGTCCATGGCCGGCAGGTCGTCGTGGACCAGCGAGTAAGCGTGTACACACTCGAGAGCCGCCGCTGCTTCGTGACTCTGGTTGATGGCCGCGTCGCCCCCGAGGGCGCGGGCTGCGGCATACACCAGCGCCGGGCGCAGGCGCTTGCCGGGGCCAAGGGCAGCGTAGTTCATGGCGGCGAACAGGGCGTCTGCGGCGGACTGGTCGGAGAGCGCCGCGCGCAGGGTCTGCTCTACCCGGTGGGCGGAGGTCTGCAGGAACACCTTGAGCCCCGCGGACATGGCAACAGCCGATGTGGTCGTGCTCACTTACTCCGCATCTCCGGCGAAGTCGTCTGCGGCGTCGAAGGGCAGCTCCTGAACCTGGCCGTTTTCCTCCATCAGCACCTTCACCTTCTGCTCGGCACTGGCAAGCTTCTTCTGGCACTCGCGGGTAAGTTTCACCCCGCGCTCGAAATCCGATAGCGCCTCATCGAGCGGCAGATCGCCGCTTTCCAAGCGCTCTACCAGCTGCTCCAGTTCTTCCAGTGCGCTCTCGAAAGTAGCGGCTTTCTTCTTGGCGGCCATGACCGAATCTCTGCAATACCATTCAATTGCGGGCAACCTTAGCCGTTGAAGGTATGGCGGTCAATTGGTGTACCAGAGGACGTGACAGAGGTGGCGGCAGCGACGCGAAGGCGGTACGGCACACGATCGAATTGCCACACCCCCTGCGACAATATGGCGCACTTGCGCGCGGGGCTTTTTCGGTAGCATTTGCAGTCGAGATATAACGCTACACAAGGAAGAAGCTGTGCCCCGCCCTGCTGTCTTTTTACCTCGCTTTCGAACCCTGCCTGCCTTGATTGCCCTGACAGCCGCCGGCGCTGCCGGCGCTGCCAGCATTGATAACGCCCGGGAACCGGACAATGCTCTGGAACAGGTCATCGTCACCGCCACCCGTGAGGCCAAGGCCCGCTCCGAGCTGGCGGAATCCGTCGGGGTGATCAGCGAGGAGCAGCTGGAACATATCGCCCCGGCGCACCCGGCGGATGCCCTGAACCGGGTGGCGGGGGTGCATATAAACAACCTGGGCGGGGAAGGACACATGACCTCCATCCGCCAGCCCATCTCCACCGCCGGCGTCTACCTGTTCCTGGAAGACGGCATTCCCACCCGCCCAACCGGCTTCTTCAACCACAACGGTCTGTATGAGATCAACGTGCCACAAAGTGCCCGACTGGAGGTCACCAAGGGCCCGGCCTCGGCGCTCTACGGCAGTGACGCCATCGGTGGGGTGATCAACGCGGTGACCAAAGCAGCGCCCGATTCGGCGGAGGTCACAATCAACGGGGAGCTGGGTGCAGACGGCTGGCAGCGCGGGTTGATTAGCGGTGGCAACAAACTGGGTGAAAACAGTGCCTTCCGCCTGGACCTGAACCGCACCGCCAGCGAGGGCTTCCGCGAAGAGGCGGAGTACACCCGCACCTCCATGAGCGGTCGCCTGGACAGCCGGTTCGCCGAGGGCTGGGACAGCAAGACGGTGCTGTCCTACTCCACCATCGACCAGAGCGGTGTGTCCGGGCTGGAACAAGAGGACTATCGCAACGATGTACGCAAGAACCTCTACCACGGCGATATCGGCTACCGGGAAGTGGAGGCCTTCCGCCTGTCCTCCGAGCTGGCCTTTACCCCGGGCGATGACAGCCTGATCACCGCCACCCCATTTGTGCGCCACAACACCATGGCGATGATGCCCAGCTGGATGGTGACCTACGACCCGAATATCCGCGATACCGAGTTCAGTTCCTACGGCCTGCTGCTGAAGTACCGTCGCAACTTTGACCGCGGTGAAGTGATTGTCGGCGTGGATGCGGACTACACCCCGTCGGAGTACCGCGAGGAACGCATCAGCGTGTCCCGTGATGGCGAGTACTTTGTGGATTACGCGCGCACCGGCGAGCTTACCTACCACTTTGAAGCGGAGCAGACCTCAGTCTCCCCCTACCTGCATGCGGAGTTCGCCCCCAGCGCAAACTGGCTGTTGAGTGCCGGCCTGCGCTACGACGTGTTCGCGGTGGATTACGAGGACCAGCTGGGCACTCCCAATACCGATCCCGCCCATTTCCGCCCCGCGTCCCAGTCCCGCGACTACGACAACCTGAGCCCCAAACTGGGCGCAGTGTACAAGCTCAGCGAC
Source organism: Microbulbifer hydrolyticus (assembly GCF_009931115.1). Classification (NCBI taxonomy): domain Bacteria; kingdom Pseudomonadati; phylum Pseudomonadota; class Gammaproteobacteria; order Cellvibrionales; family Microbulbiferaceae; genus Microbulbifer; species Microbulbifer hydrolyticus. The sequence continues at coordinate 870,014 of NZ_CP047491.1, forward strand.
AATCACCAGCTCTACGCCAGCTACCGCCACGCCTTTCGCGCGCCCACCGTCGGCACCCTGTTCCGCCCGGGTTCCTCTGCGGGCACCACCGAGCTGGACCCGGTTACCAGTGTCAGCCAGGAGGTCGGCCTGCGCGGTATTGTCGGCGAGCGCGTGAACTACGAGGTGGCGGTGTACGAGATGACCACTGAAAACGACATCGTCAGTTACATCGAAGGTGATGATCGCAAGACCACCAATGCCGGTGAGACCAACCACAAGGGAGTTGAGGTGTCCGTGCAGGCGCCGGTGGGGCAGGAGTGGGAGCTGGGTGTTTCCTACGCGGCCATACGCCAGCAGTATGAGGACTTCTCCTATGTGCTCGGCCGGTTTGATCGAAGCTGTTTCTGCATGGTCAGCGAAAACCTGAACTTCGCCGGCAACGATATCAGCCGCGCGCCGGAATCCCTCGCCAACGTCACCCTGGCCTACACCCCCCAGTGGCTCGCCGGGCTGCGTATGGAGCTGGAGTGGTCCCATATGGGCGACTACTACACCGACGAAACCAATACCCGGAAGTACGCCGGCCACGAACTGTTCAACCTGCGCGCCACCCACGACGTTGGCGAAGACCTGTCCGTGTACGCGCGCCTGTCCAATATCACCGACGAGCGCTACTCCACCTACACATCCAACCAGGTGGGCGACGCAGACCTGAGCTACCGCCCGGGGTTGCCGCGCTCCCTGTTTGCCGGTGTGCGCTATCGCTTCTGAACCCGAATAAGAACAAGAGCTTAACGAGAGCAGTATGAACCTGAAAAAACAGTGGCTGGACTGGCACAACAAACTCGGTTGGTGGGCATTGGCGGGCATTCTGGTGTGGGCCATCTCCGGTATTACCCACCCGATGATGGCCTGGTTTGGCCCGTCCGCGGCCAAGTTCTTCCCGCCCTCGGTGAGCCTGGATGCTTCTGAACTGGGCAAGCTGCCGGCGCTGCTGGCCGACGGCGACAAGGTCAGTGGTGCGCGGGTGGTCAAGCTGGTACCTGGTGCTGGTGCGCCACTGTTGCAGGTGACCGATTCCGAGACGGACCCGCGCCGCTATTACCGCCTCGACAGCGGTCGCGAAGTCATCGATGGCGATCAGAACCAGGCGCGCTGGCTCGCTGCCTACTACAGCGGCCGTCCTTTGGAGCAGATTGCCGATATCCGCCTGCAGACGGGGTTCGACAATGCCTACCCCTCGGTCAACCGCCTGCTGCCGGTATACCGGGTGCAGTTCCAGGGCGACGACGACCTGACCCTGTTTATTCACACGGAAACCGCAGCACTGGCTTCCATGACCGACAGCAGTAAAACCCTGTTGCAGGGGCTGTTCCGACAGCTGCACACGTTTGCCTGGCTGGACGATCTGGAATACGGCCGCCTGATCCTGATCGGTCTGCTGATGCTGACGCTCACCGCCTTTGCCGCCACCGGCCTAGCCCTGGTTTTTGCTCTGAAGCAGAGAAAGATCCAAGACGGCAAACGCCGCTACCACCGCCTGCTGGGTTATGTGCTGTGGTTGCCACTGCTGGGCTGGTCCGCCAGCGGTTTTTACCATCTGCTGCAGTCGTCCCTGGTCGAGCCGGTGCAGGGGCTGCGCCTCGGTGAAGCGGGTGAATACCGCAACCTCACCGAAGACTTTGCCTGGGTGAAAACTCTGGATGGTCGCGCCATCAACAGCCTGTCACTGATCCGTGGCGCCGATGGCGTGCCCCTGTATCGGGTGGGGCTGGCGCCGGCGGAAAGCGCCGCGCCGGGCACCCGCAACCAGCGCTTTGATGGTCGCCCCTCGGAAGCGGGCTCCCTGTTTGTGGATGCGCGCAGTGGTCGGTTACTGGAGGATTTCGGTGACCGTGAGCAGGCTCAGTTGCTCGCCGCCCGTCTGGCCGGGGTAGCGTCGCAGGATATTGCGGACATGAAACTGGTGACCCGCTACGGGCCCGGCTATGACTTCCGCAACAAGCGTCTGCCGGTATGGCAGGTGGATGTGGCGAATGACGAAAACACCATGTTGTTTGTGGATCCGGTGACCGGCGTGCTGGCGGACCAGTCCCGTAGTATCGATCGCGCCGAGCGCCTCTCGTTTTCCCTGCTGCACAAATGGAACCACCTGACCCCGTTTACCGGCCGCCAGGCAAGGGATCTGATGATCGTCGCCACCCTGCTGGTGCTGCTTGCGAGTAGTGTGATCGGCGGGGTGATGCTGGCAGGCCGACGCAAGAAGCGTGCGCGCGGGCGCAATCCCGCGGCCGCCGGTACTGGCCCTGTGCCCGCGCCGGCGACACAATAGGGCTCTCTAAGGTTCTTTCGTTTTCCACAAGAGTCGGTCTCCGTGTCATCCACAGCGTCAACTCCCATGGTGAGGCCCCCGGCAGCGGGGGATAAAACCATTATTACCAACCTGCGGCGCCTCACCGCGCTGCGGGCTATTGCGCTGTCTGCGTATATCGGGGTCAGCCTGTGGCTGGCGGATGCCCTCAGCGGCGGTGCGCTGGTGTTTGTGTTGCTGGGGGTGTTAACCACCCTGGTCAGCGGCTGGCGCGCCCGCGGCAGTGTGGCGGTGGGCCGGCTGGAATTCTTCGGTCACCTGCTGATGGACTGGCTGTGGTTGCCGCCGCTGCTGGCGTTCAGCGGTGGTGCCGCCAACCCGTTCGTCACCTACCTGCTGGTCCCGTTAACCATCGCCGCTGCCACCCAGCCGCGTATTTACGCCTGGCTGATGGCCGCGATCAGTATCGCCATCTATACCGGCCTGATGGCGTTTTTCCCCGGTGTGGACGGAGGTCACAGTGCCCATGCCGGGCATGATATGGGGCATGCCGCGAATAGTAGCAGCGACTTCTACCGCCACCTGATCGGCATGTGGGCCACCTTTACCTTCTCGGCACTGTTGATTGCCGGTTTCGTCAACAGCATGGCGGAAACCCTGCGCAGCCGCGACCGTCACCTGCACCAGCTGCGCCAGGAGCAGGCGCGGCGGGACCAGGTACTGTCCCTCGGCACCCTCGCCGCGGGCACCGCCCACGAGTTGGCGTCACCGCTGCAGACCATGGGCCTGCTGGTGGAGGAACTGCAGGCGCAGCAGGGGCAGGCTGCGCCGGATATGGCCGAGGATCTCGCTCTGCTGCAGCAGCAGGTTGGCCTGTGCAAGCAGGCGTTGGAGCAACTGAAAATCCGCGCGCGCGACCCCGATGGCAGCGACGCGCTGCAACCGGTGGCGAAATTTATCGACCGCAGCCTGGAGCGCTGGCAACTGCTGCGCCCGGAAGCGCGCTTTGATCTCACCCGGCAGGGGCCGCTGGATTTCAACGCGCGCCTGCCGCTGACTCTGGAGCAGGCCCTGATCAATGTCCTCAACAATGCCCTCGATGCCTCGCAGGCCGCGGGCAACCAAAGCCCGGTGCGCATCAATGCGGACTGGAGTACTGACAATCTGCGTATTCAGGTTGCCGACAGTGGCGGCGGGCTGGACAGCGCTACAGAATCCGAGGGCTTTGGTATCGGGCTGATCTTGAGCAAGACCGCACTGGCACAGCTGGGTGGGCGGCTCACGCTGGCGACGCGGGAGAACCAGGCTGGCACCATCGCCACCATCGAGTTGCCACTGGAAACCGCGGAAAACCCGCACCCGCAGGAGGAGCGGCGAACGTGAGCAAGCGCCTGCTGATAGTGGACGATGAGCCGAGCACGCGCGACATGCTGGCGCGGGGGATGAGCCGACGTGGGTTTGAGGCGCGTGTTGCCGCATCGGTCGACGATGCGCTGGGACTGATTGCGCGCGAGAAATTCGATTGCGCGTTACTGGACCTGAAGATCCATCACGACAGTGGTCTGGAGCTGATTGCGCCGCTGCGGTCCGCCAACCCGCGTGCGCGGATTATTCTGCTCACCGGTTATTCAAGCATCCCCACCGCCGTGGCGGCGATAAAGCTTGGCGCCGATGATTACCTGTGCAAACCCGCCGCTGGCGATCAGCTGGAGGCGGCTCTGGTGGGAGAATCGGGCAACCCCGGTGATGAGCCCGACCTGCCGGAAGTTTCCAGCCTGCCACCTTCGGTAAACCGGCTTGCCTGGGAACATATTCAGCGGGTACTCGCGGAAAACCACGGCAATATTTCCGCAACCGCCCGCGCACTGGGGATGCACCGGCGAACCCTCCAGCGGAAGCTGCAGAAGCGCCCGAAGGGGCAGTAATCGGGATCGGCGGATTCTTTTCGAAAAGCCTTACCCGGTGCATGTGCGCCAACGAACCGGTCTCAAAGCGGAACCCGGGGCTTGGACCAAAGCCTCACGGCAAATAATGCTCCAGCTGGCGTCCGGCCCCCTTGATCTCCCGTTCCATCAGGTAATGCGCCAGCGCGCGCTTCTGACTGTCGCTGAATCCGTAATTCGGCATGGGTGGGGTGGGGGTATCGAAGTAGTCGGCCAGCTGTTTTAGCGTGTACTTGCGGCTCAACTCTTTGAGAGGCAGCTTTTCATGGCAGCGGGCGCAGTCCCGGCGTTCGAAAATCTGTGCACCCTGGCGGGCCGCGCCGCCGTCGATGGCAAGGGGCTTTTTGGGCGCGCTGATGGGCGGACGGTTGGTGACCGGGGCATCGACATTATTCTGGCTGGCTTCCCCCGGCTGTACCCGGTAAACCGCTCCCGCGTAATCATCGGAAATATAAATATTGCCGCGTACATCCTCGGCAATATCCACTGGTCGCCCGTACACCGTACTCTTGTCCGCGCCCAGAAAGCCCCACATAAAGTCTTCCGTTCGGATACTGCCATCCTGCTGCCAGTGCAGCGCCACCACCTTGTAGCCGTCTTTTACATCCCGGTTCCAGGAACCGTGCAAGGCAACCAGTGCTGACTCACGATACGCGTCCGGCTGCTCCGGGCTGCGCAGAAAGTGAATACCGAGCGGCGCATTGTGGGCGCGGAACTCGAACACCGGGGGAATGGAGGCGGCAATTTTCTGCTGCACCTCCCCCCCCTTGCCCACACCGAAGTCCGGGTCCGGTACCCGGTCACCATTGGCGTAGGGCCAGCCGTAAAAACCGCCCTGTTCAACGCGGTTCAATTCGCACGGCGGAAAGTCATTACCGAGCCAGTCGCGGCCATTGTCGGTGGCGTACAAGGCGCCATCCCTGGGAGACCAGTCAAAGCCTACGCTGTTGCGCAGGCCGGTAGCGTAAATCTGGAAATTGCTGCCGTCCGGGCGAAAGCGCATGATCGTTGCCCGGTGCGGGTCTTTTTCTATACAGACATTGCAGGTAGAACCGCTAGAAAGATACATCCAGCCATCCGGACCTCTATCCAGTGTTTTGGTCCAGTGGTTGCCGGAATCGGCGAGGCCGGTGACGATTTTCTGGTAGCTGCCAGCAATGCGGCCATCGGAGTGATCAAAGGGCACGCGCCCAACGCCGTTGCTTTCGGCGATATATAGCCAGTCCTCAAACAGTGTCAGGCCGTGCGGCCGTTGCAGGCCGTCGATCAGCACCCGTTGCCCATCGGACTTGCCGTCGCCATTGCGGTCGGTGAGCAGCAGGCTCACCTGTCCGAGCTTCGGTTGTGACACCAGCAGATCGCCGCTGCGCGTTACCGCCATAAAGCGTGCATTGGGCACCTGGTCGCTAAACAGGTGCAGGCGATAGCCTGGAGCCAGTCGCAATTGCTGCCCTACGGTTTTTTCATTGGTACTGGCACCGAGCAGTTGTCCCCAGGGCACGTTGATCCCGGGCACCAGCCCCGCTGCCACCGCGGCAATAAGGAGAATGAGGCAAATGGCAGCAAAAACTACCACCCGATAAAAAGTAAGCGTTTTATTCGACGAGGCACTCACGTTTGTCTTGATCTCGTAACAAAAGTAACTATAGTAAGGCGCTTAATGTCGCACGGTCGTACCAGTTGTGATACGCGCCAACCCCTTCTTTAAGACCTGTTCAGGTTAAATGTGACGCCGGTCACATGCTTGTAAGACATCTCTTACAACAAATTCAGCACTTTCCCACTACCCGAATTTCCTGATTCAACCATAATGTATTTGCAAGGACGGAGAACGGATTGCAACGGCGGCAAGGACAGGTCCCCAAGGAATGGAGACCGCGCTGCCAAGCTCGAAAGGATTCGGGCACCATCCTGTGAGACGCACCGCTTGGGCCGGATTGCTCAAGCGGTGTTTTACGTTGTGGGGTCGTGAAAACACGCTTTTCGACGTTCCTGCCTGTCTGCTGATATCTCTACAAGTCATTTTCCCCCCCATTATTATTTTTCCCTGCAAACCGGTATTTCGGTTTTTTTGCCGCTCTTTTTCGTCACCGCGGTAAAAGTGTCTGGAAATCGTAACAATCCTCCGCTTTAATCAGGACAGGACGGTCCAACAATGTGACCGCGGAGGATGACGCATTCAGTAACTTAGTGCTGTTACTACTGTTAACGCAACCACCTTTTCTCCATTGGTGGTCAAGCCTTCGTCGCCTCCAGATTTCGCCCCTTTCCTCCAGCTACGTTTTATTCCTCGCTCTTTTCCAACGCTTTCCCCGAATTTTTTTGCAAAGCCCCGTCCGGTTGCCCGCGGGGCTTTGTGCTTTTCGCCGTTCGCAATACCCGGAGGTGGACTCGTGCAAGCGCAAATCCTGAGGTTGAATCTCGCCGGACAGCCACTGGAGTGGCTGAGCTGGGAAGAGGCGGCGTGCCTCTATGTACGGGAGCTGGTGACCTGGACCATGGGCGGTGTAGTGCAGACTGTGCACGGCGGCATTAACCGGCAGGGAAAACGCTCTACCCTAGACCTCGCCGCCATCATTGCCTGCGGTGGTGACCGTATGGCACGCCCCCGTACCCGGCCACCACTTAATAACCGCGCGCTGTTCGCCCGCGACGAGCACACCTGCCTCTATTGCGGCAGCTGGTTCCCCATCCGCGAACTCACCCGCGACCACGTACACCCGGTGTCGAAAGGCGGTAAAGACGTGTGGGAAAACGTTGTCACCGCCTGCCGTCGCTGCAATCAGCACAAGGGCAACCGGCTGCTGGAGAATATCGAACTGGAATTGCTCGCACTGCCGTTTGCCCCCAACGCTGCGGAATATCTGGCGCTCACTAACAGCGCCCGGATTCGCGGGGATCAGATGGAGTTTCTGCGCGGGCAGTTTTCTCGCAAGCGGCAGGAAGGGTGGCTGGGGGATGGGTTACCGCAGGCCTGTTGAGCAGAGAGTTCTGCGTTGCTTGATGCGAGGGTGGCGCTTTCGTATTTAACTAGCGAACAGCGCTACGAATCAGGGCGCTGAGATAGGCACAAAAATCGTGTCCTTGATTCTGCAACATTTTCGGGAACATGGAGATGGAGGTCATGCCGGGGAAGGTGTTGACCTCATTGAGGTAAATCTCCCCTTCATCGGTCAGGAAAAAATCAATTCGCGACAGGTCTTTCAGTTGCAGGCCCACAAACGCCCGTTTTGACGCTTCCGCAATCCACCCCAGCTGCGCCTCTGACAAACCCTGCGCCACCACATGGGTCTGTGCACGGCTGCCTTCCGCGTACTTTTCCTCGTAGCTGTAGAATGTATCTTCCGGAGCGCAGACCTCTCCCGGCGGAGTAACCACCAACTCCCCCTCATAGGTGTACGCCGCCACTTCCAGCTCGCGCACCTTCAGGCACTTCTCCACCAGCACATACGATGAAAGTGTAAAGGCCTCCTGTAGTGCCTTTTCCAGCTCCTCCTCATCGCTCACCCTGTAGCAACCGACAGACGACCCCTGGTTGGAAGCCTTTACAAACAGTGTCCCCCACTTCGCCAGCGCATCCCGCGCCTTCGCAGATTCTTCCGCTGTATTGGTGCACAGGAACTGGTACGGCGTATTGTCGATGCCCAGCGCCGTGAGCCACAGCTTGGTAGTGATCTTGTTGAAGCAGATCTTGCTGGCCTCCGGGCCACAGCCGAAATAGGGCAGGCCGAGGATTTCCAGTTGCGACTGCAGGTCGCCGGTTTCACCGGGGTAGCCGTGTATGGAGGGGACGACATAATCCACTGGCTGGGCGCTGCCGGTCGCACTGTAGAGCAGCTTGTCCGAGCGCAGCTCCTGAACCTGGCCATTGCTATCCAGGAAGCGGCCGCTGTCGTCCATGGTGACGCGAGTCAGGCGGATGCCCGGTGCGCCCGCCAGTTCCCCCTGGATAAAGTCGGCGGTACGCAGGGAGACGTCATGCTCGCTGCCGCCACCACCACAAATCAGCAGTACGTGGATGTCTTGTTGGGCCTTGTCGCTCATTGGGCTCTCATCAATCGGTTACTGTGGCACGGCCGCGTTCTGACACCGCCGCTGGCGCTGCCAGTACCTGCTCGCACTGTGCGGGCATCTCTGGTTTTTCTGGTGGCTCTTCCGGTTCTTCCGGCTCCGGGCGATTCAGGATGGCGTAAAACTCGTCGCTAAACCACCAGTCCAGGCCGCCACCACAGGGTTTGCCGCGTACTTTCTTCTGGGGTTTACAGTTCTTGTCCCCCGGCGGACAGTTCAGCCGCACGTGGAAATGATAGTTGTGTCCCCACCAGGGGCGTACCTTGCGCAGCCATTCATTATCGCTGCCTGAAATATCGCACATTTTTCGCTTGATGGTGGGGTGGACAAAGATCCGCGCCACACGCGGGTCTTCCGAGGCAATGCGCAAAATACTGGGGATGCGGGGGTCCCAGTTTTTCTCCAGCAGAACGTGCTTGCGTGTATCTGCCATGGGAATCGCAGAGATATTGTCGCGCTCCCAGGACGATAGCGGGCGCCGGGCGGCGCGCTTGTCCTGGGAGAACCAGATATCCACATCCAGCCCCATCTGGTGGCTTTGGTGCCCGCTACTAAATGGCCCGCCGCGGGCCATGGACATATCGCCGATCTGCAACCTGCCGAGGTTGTTGTCCTCCACCGCGCTGGAAAAGTCCTTGAGGAATTCCACCAGGTACGGGTTGCCGTAATGCCGGTCGCGCCCGGTGCGCACCAGCTGGAAACCTTCCCCGCGCAACGGCATCTGCTCCGCACCACTCAGGCAGCCGTTACTGTAGCCGCCAATACTGGCTGGAAGCTGGTTGGAGGGCTTTTTTACGGCCTCCCAGGGATTTTGGGCGAAACTGCTGGCAGCAGCGCAAAGCGCAATCAGGGCGACACACGCGGTGGCGATGAACGGAGAATAGTGGCGGATGGAAGGAGGCATTTTTTACAGCAATGGCGTCGGTTAACAGATTAGTGCCCGGGGAAGTATAGAGGTTCCTCGAGGAACCTCTCTGGACTACATCTCGTAAAACGTGTCGACGGTTCCTAAAGAATTTCCCGACAGGCGCTTACCAGCGCTTCCATTTCCTCATCCGTGCCAATGCTGATACGCAAGTACTCACTAATCCGCGGCTTGTTGAAGTAGCGCACGATGATGTTGCGCTCGCGCAATGTCGTGAACAGTTCCTCGGCGGAAACCTTCGGCGGCTTGGCAAAGATGAAGTTGGCGGTGGAGGGCACGATATCGAAGCCCATCTCGCCCAGTGCGGCAACAGTGTACTCGCGGGTGGCGATCACCTTCGCGCAGTTGTCCGTCAGCCATTCCCGGTCGGCGATGGCCGCCGTCGCCACTTTCTGCGCGATACCGTCGATGGGGTAGGAGTTGAACGAGTTCTTGGCCCGGTTCAGGGCCTCGATCAGGTGCGCCTGACCCATCGCATAACCGAGACGCAGTCCCGCGAGCGCGTGGGATTTCGACAGGGTGTGGATTACCAGCAGGTTCGGGTAGCGGTCGATCAGTGCCGCCGCGCTTTCACCACCAAAATCGATATACGCTTCGTCGATCACCACCACCCGCTCGGAATGCAGTTGCAACAGCTTTTCGATTTCCGCGAGCGGCAGATAGCGGCCGGTGGGCGCGTTGGGGTTGGGGATAATCACGCCGCCAGCGCCGTCGATGGCGTAGTCTTCCACCGCAATGGAAAAGTCGTCCCGCAACGGCAGGGTGCGCGCTTCTATTTCGTAAAACTGGCAGTACACCGGGTAAAAGCTGTAGGTGATGTCCGGGTACAGCAGCGGCTCCGGGCGCTTGAAGAAACTGTAAAACGCGTGTGCCAGCACTTCGTCCGAGCCATTGCCCACAAACACCTGTTCCGGCTTCAGGGCAAACTGTTCGGCGATGGTCTCGCGCAGCTCGGTGGATTCCGGGTCCGGATACAGCCGCAGATGGCTCGCCAGGCCCGCTTCACCCAGCACCGCCTGGGCCCTGGGGGAGGGCGGATAGGGGCTCTCGTTGGTGTTGAGCTTGATCAGGCGCGCCGTGGTTTTGGGCTGTTCGCCGGGCACGTAGGGCTGGAGCCGCGCTACCGCGGGGCTCCAGAACGGGTTGTCTTGGGGCTGATCACTCATTTGATCGCTCATGCTGTCACTCCTTGGCTGGGCAAACTGGTCCAGCGGGCGGAGATTTTAAGCGCTGTGGACGCAGACTTCGACGGCTATTCGCCCTGGGTTTCCAGATTGTTGTCGGAAGCCGTCTTGCTGGAGGACTTTCCTCGCTTGTTTTTGCTTTTCTCGATGGGAATATCAAACAGTGCCGGGGTGCTGGCGAGGAACTCCTTCTGTGGCACCGGCTTGCGCCACAGGAAGTCCTTCGACTTCAGCTCCTTGGAAACCTCTGGTGCGCCGCTGAACTCATCCATCTTGCCGATCTCCACCGCCGCGGCAAAACCCAGGAAGCACCACGGCAACAGGATCGAGGCCACAAGCCGCCAGTGCGGGGCGATATTGAGCGCCAGATAGGCTGCACACCACAGCATTACCGGGATCAATATGGCGAGGACGAGAATATTCAGCAGCGGCATCACCTGATGCAGTGAGAAGTTGAAATTGAGCAGGGTGCCGAACCACTGCCACGCCGCGTACAACAGTGCGGCGGAGGCGGCGATGGAAAGGTGCGCAAGGAAATGTGACTCGTGTTTCACTACCTTGCCGATAAACGCCCAGGCTGCCGCGTAGATCAGCAGGCCGAGTACCGCATCGGTCAGCACCTCGACCGCACCGGTCCACTTGAACTCACTGGTGCTGCCGAGGTAGGCCATCCACAGGCTGAGTGCTGCCACCAGCACACACAGAGCAACGGCCACGGGTGTCGTTGCCAGACGGTCGAACACGGTCTCCGCCGAGTGCAGGGGAATGGCGGGCGGCACGCTCATCTCGGTGTCGATAAAGCGCAGCCGGCTCTTGCCAATCTGGATTTCATCGCCGCTCTCGATCAGGTGCTCGCGGATATTGGTGGGTTTTACCGACTTGTCGCGGAAATTGCGTATCAGGCGCATGCCGTTGAGGCTGTCCAGATCCCGCAGCACATAACAGCCGTCCTCATCGCGCACCACTTCCGCGTGTACCGGGTCGGCGTGGGGGTCTTCCACCATCACCGCATTGTCGTAGCAGCGGCCGATGGTGGTGCGCTCGCCGTCCATGCGGTAACGGGTACCCACCCGGTGGGCACGATTGATTTCTTCGATAATCAGTGCCATTGAATTTCGCTCGCAAACTTCTTGGTAAAGGCGGTAGCGGACTCCTGGGTGAATCCCGAAAGAGTGAAATGGCTCACCAGGGCGCGGTTGTTCTGGTCCACCGTGAGGCTCACGTAGAACACGTCATAGAGGTCCGGGAATTCTTTATAGCGGCGCACACAATAGGAAGTGCGCGCGATAACCGGCTTGCGGGAACCGCTGGACTGCACAGGCTTCTGGCTTTCCCCTGGCTGGTTGTCGCCGTTGCCCGCTTTGTTGCCGGCATCACCGTTGCGCGGATGACTGGTGAACTGCTGTTTGCAATTGAAGTCGGTCACATCGTCTTCCCCGGCGCTGTTGCCCGGGAAGAAGCCGCTCATATTCTCTTCATAGGCGGCGTAAAAGCGCGACGAGCGCAGGTCGTCGTCGGCCTGCAGCCAGAAGAACTCGTATTCCACCCGACCAGTATCAAAATCCTCCGACAGGTACACCACATCCTGCCCGGTGCAGCCCTTGGCCACCTGCTTGATGGGTTCGTCTTCATCGTCGCTGGAATTCCCCCAGCACTGGATCGACGGGACTATCTCTCCCACCACCTGCGCATCCCCCAGCGGCCGCAGCTGCCAGTCGGCGGCCAGCACCTCGTCGATGATGCGCTGCTGGTTCTGCTGCAGCTGGCGGTTGATCACCGGCTGTAGCTCCAGCGCGCCATTGCCGGCGGAGGCTTCTTTCTTGTAGTCCAGCAGCAGTGCCACCAGCTTGTTCACCGGCACCAGGAAACTGATCTGGTTACCCGCGGTGGCCACATTGATGCCCACCACCTGGCCATTGCGGTTGATCACCGGGCCGCCGCTCATGCCCGGGTTGATGGAGCCGGAGAAATGGATGCGGTCGTAAAAACTGCCGCCGGCGATACCGTTGTAGGTGCCGGGCACAATGGTCATGCCCAGATCCAGCGGATTGCCCATGGAGACGATGGTCTCGCCCTTGCTGGGAGACTTTGATGCCAGTCGCAGAAAGTCGCTCCCCGACTCGCCCTTCTGGCGCAGGATCGCGAGGTCGTTGATCACATCCACATCCAGCAGCTCCAGCTCGCCCTCCTTGCCGTCGACGGACAGGTACTTGAGCGCGTACTTCTCCGGGTGGTGCACCGCCTCGGACACCACATGGTAATTGGTGGCAATCAGGCCGTCGGTGGAAATCTGGAAGCCGGAACCCAGCCCCGCCTTGGAATTGGACGACAGCTCGATCAGGCGGATCTGGTACAGGCTGCCGCGGTAATCGCTGTACAGCTGCTCGTAACTCTGCGCCAGCACCGGGCCGGCAGTGCACAACAGCAGCAGGGCCAACAGGGGTGAAAGCAGACGCTTGTAAAGGTTGGACATATTTTGTGGTGCTTATCGGTAGCGAAAATTCACAGCCGCGCTCCCCGCCAGTAGTCGGCGTCCACAAAAGAGGAAAAAAGCGACGGCACAACAGGCTGATTTCATTGTGGCCGAAATGTCGGCCGATAGTACGGGATCGGTCACAACCCAACAAGCGAGCCGGGCGCGCGCCGGCCGCGGATTAAAAACCGTTATCGACAGTTGAGTGTAGTGAAGCTCGCGCGGGTCCGTGTAATTCACGGTCCCGCAAGCGGTGATGTGAGTGGTTGCTTCGGTAAGAGCGCTCGCCATATCTGACATTACCGATTGCTGTAATGGCGTGTAATGGCTTGTGATCGAACTGTAATGGGGTTCTGCGTAAAGTGCTCACCAAGGTTGAGGGGGACGCGATGCCCGGCCATCACAGGAGCCGCGGCAAGGTGGATTGCAGACACCCCGGCACCGGTGACCATCACGGAAGGTGGCACAAGGAAAGCGACGGAACTGCTTTCCGCACCGGATCCGGCACAGCGCCTCTCAGCCATATTTGCCAAAGGATTGGTAGTTACCTGTCACCGCATGAGCCTGGGGATGGGTAATAAATCAGGAAGACTTCGGCGCAAGCTGAACCGTCAGGCCGGCCCGGTAACCACAGAGCCTAGGAAGCCGGGATCGTGGAAGGGCCTGACAGAGGCAAGGATGCCTCATTTCGCTCTTGATAGTGTTGTTGTAACCGTAGATGGCTGGGACCATCTTTTTAATACCGGCAGTAAGTTCGCTTACTGCCGGTTTTTTTTGGCAAAAATCTGCGGAAGTTTGTGTAGAAAAATGCCAAGCGGTTGCAGTAAGCTGTGTGACGCAGTTCTCGTTCTGAATCTGTGTTTGTTTTCAAAAATGTTTCAAGACCAACGATCACCCTGGGCGGTTTGCAGGGATAATAGTCATAAATTACAGGATAGAAAGATGACCGAAGCAACCGAAGCCGTAGAAGCCTGCATTGAAGTGCCCGCGCAGGGTAAAGTTGAGATGAACTTCACCCTCGAGCCCACCGGTGCCGACCAGAAGTGGATTCTGAAGGATGACAATGGTGATGAGTGGGACACCATCTGCGTGAAGTTCGATGGAGTGAAGAACGGGGGCGTTGGCAAATCCGGGAAGGCCGAGCTGACGATCCAGATGGTCAACACCGATCTGGTATTCAAGAAGCTGTCGGGCAATATCGACGGTATCAGTATCTATGATGTGATCAACGAAGGTAACGAAGGGATCTCCAACTGCAAGGTCGACAGCCAGAACGCGCAGGAGCTGAAGATGGTGCTGAAGGCCAACAAGCAGACCTCCAGTGGTTTTTCATTCAAGTGGGTAGGGCAGGATCAGAGCGGTGAGACGGTCTATTCGGCTGACCCTGATGCGCGGCTCGAACCGCTCTGATCAGTCGCAGATAGCGTTTCTTACCTGCTCTGAAATCTGGGGCTGGGGGCAGAGCTGTTGGAAGGCCGGAAGGTTGAACCACTCTGCGCTCATGCCCTGCACTAATAACTGTTCAATATAGTAATTGGCTGAACTCCTTTCGCCTGCTAAGGCATAAATTTGTGCCGCGTTATATTTAATATCGGTATCTTCCGGAGCTTTCTTTAAAAGCTCGAGTATTAAAGGTATAGCTTCACTCGAATGGTTCATGTTGGCTAGCGCAACGGCTCTATAACGCGCGGATTCTAGGTCTTCTTGTTCTTCAGTTAGATGTAGAATTTTATTGAATGTATGCTGCGCAGTACCATTGTTATCAAGCATCAAATAGGTTTCTGCAACCTGTCCTAGGGTGGGAACATCCTCTGGCACTTTTCTAAGAACTTTTTGGTAGGTGTTCAGGGATTCTTGATACTTCTGCTGTAAAAAGTAGACGACACCGAGATTGGAGCTCGTGCGCCAACCGCGCAATTGCTCTGGAATTGAAGTTATCGCTTTTTCCGCGGTTTCCAGATTGCCGCTTTCCAGTTCGATTACACCCAATGCGGAATAGGAAGACCAGTGCTCCGGAAAGGTTGTAATGGTCTTGTTCAGGGTGACGCGCCCATTGTCATAGTTACCGCTGGCTATCTGGTTCAGGGCAATAAGATAAAGGTTATCAGCAGATGGATTGAGTTCAGCAGCTTCTCTCGCATATTTTAGGCCTGACTCATAATCCCCATTTCGGTAGTGGTTTCGAGCGCGCTCACTCAGCAGTTCGGCGAGTGGGAAGTCCGTCGTTTCAAGTGTGGATATTAACTGCTGGTATTGCTCTGGGTAGTCACCCAGGCCATAGATGAATAGTTTGAGCCTGCTTGTTAATACTTTGGAAATCCCAAAGTTATCTGCCTTCTCAAGTGTCCGCAGGGCGGACTCCAAGTGTGTTGTATTGCCGCCAAGCACAAATAGTCGCGCGGCTACGTCAGATATGCTTTGGTAGAGATGCGCATTGCGTGGGTATCGATCGCTCAGTGATGTGAGGTCTCCGAGATCTTTTTCATCAAGAGCTTTGGCTTCCATTCGGTCGAGAATGTCGAGATAAACTCTGTAGTCGTCATCAGACATGCTTACCTGTTTAAGTAGCTCCCGCTGATAAGCTGGAGGGAACAACAGGGCAGCGCTATTGCTGGTGCGATACTGCGCCTCTTGTTTCTTGTCCGTCAGGAAAGTAAAACTCTCCTGTCGTTTAATCTGATTGTTCTCCGGTGCGATGCGCTGCAGTGAGATTTCGCAGCGTGCTCGGGCACAATCGAGCTGTGCGAAGAGAGCATCGGTTACCCCTTTATCCTTCAGTTTTTTAAGTTGCGTCTCAAAGTCCTGCCCCTCCTTCGGGGTAAAACTCACCAATGCACTCGCCTTCAACTGCGAAACTGAATTCATCAAAGCCTGCCGCACCATGGTCGCGGTCAGCGCCTTGGCATTTTCCTCGCCGCGAATCTCGCCGTTGATTTCCACCGGCATCACCGCAATATACTGCGGCTCCAGCCGGGTAATTTCCTTCCAGCCCCAGTAACCACTCGCACTCAAAACCAGCACCGCGGCCACACCCGCCAGTGCCCGCTGCCAGCGGCGGCGGCTTTTGACTTTGTGGTGGGTAAACAGGTCGGTGAGCGTTGCGGTGAAGTCTTCGGTGTCGCTTTCCAGCCCCTGTTTGTACAGCAGTTCAAACCCCTGATACACGATCAGCGCACTCTGCGGGCGCTGGGTGGGGTCTTTGGCGAGGAGTTTGTCCAGCAGTACGGCCAGCGGTTCGGGGATACCCGGCCACGCCTGTTGCGGCGGGATATGGGGTTCGCTGGTGATGCGGCTGGCCATGGCCAGGGCGCCGCCCTCGTGTTTTTCAAACGGGCGGCTGCCGCACAGCAGTTCAAACGCAATGGTGCCGAGGCTGAACAGGTCGCTGCGGGCATCCAGGGGTTTGCCCTGGATCTGTTCCGGCGACATGGCGGTGATGGTGCCGGCGAGCTGGTTCTCGGCGGTGAGGGTTTTCTCGTCCAGCTGCTGGGATTTGGCGATGCCGAAGTCGGTGATCTTGGCCACCGGCTCGCCCTTGCTGTTCTCGGCAATCAGGATGTTGTCGGATTTCAGGTCGCGGTGAATGATGCCGAGGTTGTGGGCTTCCGTGAGTCCCTTGCAGATCTGCATCAGCAGGCTGAGTTTCTGCTGCAGGCTGGGGCGGCGCTCGCGCATCCAGGCGCGCAGGGTGGTGCCCTCGATATATTCCATCACCAGCGCAATGCTGTCGCCTTCTTCAAGCACATCGTAGAGGGCGACGATATTGGGGTGGTTGAGCTGGGCGAGCAGGCGCGCTTCCTGCTGGATGCGGTCGCGGGCGTTCTGGCTGGCGGCGTCGTCCTTGAGCTTTTTGATCGCCACCTGACGGTGCAGCTTGCGGTCTTCGGCCAGGTACACAATGCCCATGCCGCCGGCGCCCAGTGTGCTCTGGGTGCGGTAGCGGTCACTGGCTACGGGATCGGGTGTGGCCTTGAGGCCGGCCTCGGGATCGGCAATATCCATCTGCGTGTGTTCTTTTTTAGAGCCTGAAAAGACCGCCCTGGCCGTTACCCCTGGCCCGGGCGTGCGGTGAGGTTCGCGGAATTGCTGTTACAGCTTCGCGCTGGTCTCGCCGCTGCGGGCGATCTGGGAATCGCCCGCGCTGTTTTGTTGTTCATTGTTGTGTTCGGCGCCGCCACAGAGACCCGGGTATTGCTGCCGGAGATCGTTGAAGGCGGGCATGTTGCAGATTTTGACAAACCGCGCGGTGCAATACCAGACGGGGGAGATCCCCTGTTCCAGGGTTTTGCGGATATGCGCCTTGGCGGAGAGCAGGTCGCCGGTGGTGATATACACCTGCGCGCGGGCGTAATTGGTGTAGAGGTCGTCCGGGGCGTCGCGGCGGATCTTGAGCAGGTTTTCCACCGCCTTCTCGCCTTCACCCAGTTCGGCGTAGGCGCGGGCCTGCATCAGCAGGCCTTCCCAGTCGCTGCGGCCCTGGGTGAGTTGCAGTGCCTGCTGGGCAAAATCCCGGGCGCGTTTTGTTTGTTGCTGCTCGCGGGCGATCTCGGCGCGGTACAGCAGCGGGTCGGCGTCTTTGGGGGCCAGCTCGGAGACCCGTTTAAAGCAGGTCTGCGACTGCGCGTACTGCTTCTCGATGTAGTAGGCCAGGCACAGGTTGTAGGTGTCCATGGGGCCGATGCGGTCGAGGCCGGCCTCGGTGAGCAGGCGGATGGTCTCCTGGGCGCGGCCGGCGTCGAGCATATTGCCCGCGAGCAGGGAGATGGCGTCGATGGATTCGCTGTTGAGGGCGATGGCCTCCCTGAGTACTTCGTTGGCCGCGGGCATATCCCCATCGAGGGTGAGGATCAGGGCTTTCTGGTCGAGGTAGATGTAGCTGGTACGCAGGGCGAGGGCGCTGTTGATACTTTCCAGGGCGCGGCTGTAGTCCCCGCGCTGCTGGTGGTACATGGCACTCAGCTGGTGGTAGCTGGCCTTGTCCGGCAGGACCAGCTTCAGCTTTGCCAGCAGCGCCTCGGGGCGGCCGGGGTTGTCGCGCAGCATGGACAAGCGCAATTCGCTGATCAGCAGCTCCGGGGTGTCATCGAGCCGGGCCGGGGCCTTTTGCAGCAGGCGGGCGAGGCGCTCGTGGGCTTCCGCGGCGCGGGTGTTGAACTCCTGGTCGATGGCCATCTCGGCGTACAGCTCGTACAGCGGCGCAAAGCTGGGTGCGCGTTTCTGCAGGCTGTCCAGTTGATCGAGGAGATCGCCTAAATGGAGATAGTCGTGGCGGCGCTCGTAGATTTCCAGGTAGGTGAGGTAATCCTCGGCGCCGATCAGGTTGGCCTGGTTGGCCGCTTTTGCCGGGTAGTCGGACAGCAGGCTGTCAAGCTGGTGCAGGGTGCGGGCACGGCTCTCCAGGCCCTCTTCCATGGAGAGGCGGGTGCTCTGGCTGCCGATGACGGCGAGGGTGTCGCTGTCCAGCAGCTCCAGCGACAGTTCACAGCTGCGGCCCTGGCAGTCCACATCCGGGATCAGCAGCAGGTCCGCATTGAGGGAGTTCGCCTGGTTGGCGAGGGGCTGGCCGGTGAGCTTGCGGGACTCGGAATAGGAAATCAGGTGCAGCCCGCGGCGGCCTGACAGCCCTTGCTTGAGCGCATTCTGCACATTGCCGATCAGCAGGCGCTGGTTGTGGGAAAGGCTTTCCTGCCCGCGTACAGCCGGCTCCAGCACCGCAATATAGTGGCCTTTCTGGGATTCTGCGGGCGGCGAGTACAGGGAAATGCCGAGTACCACGGCGATGCTGGCGGCGCAGGTCGCCAGTGCACCGGCGGTTATTTTGGCGGCGCGGGCAAATTTGCGGCGCGGCTTGTGGGGGCGATGGAAGTAGCTTTCCGACGTCACCGTGGCGGTGAGGCTGTGGGTGCGGGTAAAGCTGGTGCCGCTGCCGCGAATCTGCTGCAGCAGGGATTCCAGCTCCGCGGCCACTTCGGCGGCATTCAGCGGGCGCTGCTCGGGCTGTTTTGCCAGCAACCGGTCCAGCAGCTCGCAAACCGCGAGGGGTAATTCCGGGGCCAGTTTCGAAGCCGGCGGGTGCGGACTTTTGACGATGCGATCGACAATCACATAGGGGCTGTTGTTGTCGCCGAACGGGTTCTGCCCGCACAGCAGGCGGTAGGCGACCACGCCGAGAGCGAACAGGTCGCTGCGGTTGTCCAGTGGTTTGCCCTGGGCCTGTTCCGGTGACATGGCGCCCCAGCTGCCGGCCACATGCTGCTCGCGGGTGAGGCCGCTGTCTTCCCGCCAGTTTTTGGCAATGCCGAAGTCGGTAATCTTGATGGTGCCATCGCTGTCCACCAGGATATTTTCCGCTTTCAGGTCCCGGTGGATGATGCCCGCACCGTGGGCGCGGGACAGGCCGGCGCAGATCTGTTTGATCAGCTGCAGCTTTTGCGGCAGGTCCAGAGTGCGCTCGCGCTGCCAGCGGTCGAGGCTGCAGCCGTCCACATATTCCATCACCAGCGCGATACCGCTTGCGTCCTCCACCACGTCGTAGAGCTGCACGATATTGCTGTGGTTGAGTTGCGCGAGCAGCAGGGCCTCGCGGCGAATACGCTCGCCGGCGTTGCTGCTGTTGGGATTGCGTAGCAGTTTTTTGATCGCCACTTTGCGGTTCAGGCGTTCATCGGTTGCCAGGTACACCACACCCATTCCGCCGGAGCCGAGCCTGGCAGTGGCGTGGTAGCGGCCGATGTAGAAAGGTAACTGCTCTGATTGCATGGTATTGACTGCGGTAATAAATCTACGGGTAAACCGCCGTCCGTGGATAGTGAAGCCCGCTGTGAGCGGGCGTAAAGTTACATCGCGTATTCCGTGCGACTACCTTGCTCGCGAGCCGCTCACGCTGGCTCCGGGGCTACGGCGAATTCGCCGGTGCTGGCCTCCAGCTCCTCTTTCTGGGACCCCTTGAAGATGTCCAGCTGATAGCAGCCCAGGCGCATTTCATAGGCTCGGCGTTCGACCAGCCGCGACGTGTCGATGGCGTCCGGCAGGCTGTCGGCAATCTGTTTCCGGGCGCGAAAAATCTGCGTATTCAGGTGGTTTACCGTGATCCCGAGCTCGCGGGTGGCCAGGTCGATGGCGACCCAGCCCTGATCGGGTGCATCCACGTTGCGTTGAATGTCGCGAATGCGCGCCCGTGCAAGATACAGCAGCAGGTAGTTGTGGGTGCGTGCCGCAAGGTCCAGGCGCATATCGTCTTTCGCCAGCTGCAGCTGAATGTGCTCTTCGTGGTGGCTGACGGTAAATCGCAGACGGAAATCCGATACGCACAGGTTTTTGAACGAGAGCTCGGTAGTGGTGCTCTGGCTGGCGGCCAGGAACAGTTCCCAGCTGTGGTGGGCGCAGTCTACGCGGCCACCGTGATTGACGACCTTGGCACTCTCGCCGTGCTCGGGGCTTTCGAGCAGCTCGTAGATCCATACACCGTTGATCGGGTTGAAGTGCAGGCTGGCAATCGGTTCGTGTTCGTCCGGCAGCAGGTGGTAGGACTCCAGCGGCTGGCTGTCGCCGGTGTCGATGTCGATCAGCAGATTTTCCGGCGGGTCGAGGTTTTCGACTCGCCACACGGGGTTATTGGCGCGGCCAAAGGCCAGCTTGTCGCCCAGGTGCAGCTGCTGGTTTTTGGCAGGAATCAGTTGCTGGTCATTGACCCAGGTGCCGTTGCGGCTGAGGTCGCGAATGATCCAGTGACTGCCAGTCCATTGGATGGCGGCGTGTATGCCGGATATTTCCGGCAGGGTGATGCGTGTATCGGCAACCCCCTGGCGGCGGCCAATAGTGTGGTGCGCCATCAGGTAGACGGGCTGATCCCGATCAGGATGTTGCAAGCTGGCCATGTTTAGTCCCTTCCCCAATAAAGCTGCACGTTGCCGCCCAAGCCTCTTTTTGGTGAAGGTTTTGGCGGCTACCCATACCGGGTAGTGATGCAGAAGTTATCAAGACAGGAAGGCCGGAATGGTTTTCGCCGCGCACGGCCATGTGCGCAACGGTCATGCCAAACTCACTGGGAGAGCGAGGTTGGTATGGGCCAAATCTTCTCATTTGGACACGGTTGTTGCGTGGCGTGGTACACCATGCGCCGGTCCTTCCGGCGTGATCCACGTCTCATATTGGCTGCTGCAACCGAGCTTTTTGCCGCTGTCTTGAGTCAGTAGACGCTAACCCAACGGGCGAGCGTCCACTTTAGTGTTATTGCGCTATTTATACCGGACTGCAGGCTGAATGCAATGACTGGATGTGAATTGCTACCTATCAGGGTAAAGCTTGCTTTGGCGCGCAAATAAACCTGCGGCGATTGCTTGGCGGGATCAACTTCCGTCGTGGTGCTCCGGGTCGTTTTTGTCGTCGTGCGCCGGGATGCTGCGGCTGTCCTTGCGGTCGAGATCGCCCACATCCAGAACCGGGGACGCATCGATATGCTCGGCATCCATCATCAGGGCCACCCGCTGTAGCGAGGAGATGATCATCGATTGCTCCCACTCGCGCAGATCGCGGAACTGTTTGACGAAGTGCTCCTGCAGCGGGGTGGGGGCGTCGCGGATGATCTCGGCACCCTTGTCGGTGAGGTGCGCGTGCACCTTGCGTTTGTCTTCCAGCGAGCGTTCGCGGTAGACCAGTCCGCGCTTTTCCAGGCGGTCGAGAATGGTAGTGACCGTGGCCTGGCTCAGGCTGATCTCCTTCGCCAGGGCGCCGATGGTGACCTGGCCCTGCTCGCGGATCGCCTGCAACAGCAGCAGCTGTGGCGCGGTTAGCCCCGCGGTCTTTACCAGCTGCTTGGAATGCAGGTCGGTGGCGCGGATCAGGCGGCGCAGGGTAATCAATACTTCTTCAATTTTGTCCATCAGCAGCAGGCTCTCGAGTTCGCGACGGCTTATTTGCCTGCGGCCGACTTTAGATCGTGCGTCGTTTTTGTCAATTACCAAGCCGGCGCTGTCGTCGGCTGAAAGTGCGCGGTGCGCGTTTTTTGAACGGTCAGTCGAGCTCTGGGTGTGATTCGGCGACTGTTTCGCCCGGGGTTCACCGGGTGGGCTTTTGCGCCCCCCGATGTTCCGCGCGCCCCGGTAATCATTGGGCTCCGGGTCGGTTTGCGCGTCTTCATTTGAAGCTGCGCTGCTCATATTCTGATCAAGTTGCATGAGGTTTGGCCTTGCACCCTCAACAATGTTTAGAGTACTATGGATTTAAATATTTAGAGCAGTAAATAATTTTTTAGGGAAAAGGTCAAATTTCAGGCGAAATTAAGCGGGGTAAGCACTCCGCCGTTTTTGTTACGGAAGTTTGATACAGATCTAACAATTTGATGACTAAAGGTATTGGTTTGAGCGCCACTAGCGAATTGAAAGAAGACGACTCGACTGACGACAAGGTGAAGCTGGCGCAGCAGGAGGAGACTCGTAACAAGAGTGCCCAGGTTCTGTTGCGCCGCCCGGTCAGCGAAGATGGTGCCGATGTGCACCAGCTGATCGCGGATTGCCCACCTCTGGATACCAACTCCCTCTACTGCAACCTGCTGCAGGCCTGCCACTTCTCCGGCACCAGTGTCGCCGCGGAGCTGGATGGCAAGCTGGTGGGTTTCATCTCCGGTTACATCGTTCCCGAGCGCCCCGACACACTGTTTATCTGGCAGGTGGCGGTAGCGGAACAGGGCCGCGGCATGGGCCTTGCCGGCCGTATGCTGCGCGAGATCCTCGCCCGTCCGGCATGTGCTGACGTGCGCTTCCTGGAAACCACCATCACCCCGGACAACGACGCATCCTGGGCGCTGTTCCGCAGCCTCGCGCGCAAGCTCGAGGCGGACTGTGCCGACTCGGTGATGTTTGATCGCGAGCGCCATTTCAGGGGCCAGCACGACAGCGAAATGCTGCTGCGCATCGGTCCATTTGACGCCTCGCGGAAGGTCGCCGGCTGAGCGGTTAATGCCGCTCTGTGAACTGTTTTTTGTTTTTCCAATTCACCTCTTTAAATCAACGACTCAAAAAGGGTTGTCACAATGAAAGTATTTGACGAAATCGAATCTGAAGTAATGAGTTACGCCCGCGCTTTCCCGCGGGTTTTTAACAAGGCGCAGGGCGAATACCTGTACGACGAAGAAGGCAACCAGTACCTGGACTTCCTCGCCGGTGCCGGCACCCTGAACTACGGCCACAACAACCCCATCTTCAAAAAAGCGCTGCTGGAGTACATCGAGCAGGATGGCATTACCCACGGTCTGGACCTGCATACCAAGGCCAAGCGCGAGTTCCTGGAGTCTTTCTACGAGAACATCCTGAAGCCGCGCGACATGACCTACGTCATGCAGTTCACCGGCCCCACCGGTACCAACGCGGTGGAAGCGGCACTGAAGGTTGCACGTAAATACAAGGGCCGTGAGAACGTGATTTCTTTCACCAACGGCTTCCACGGCTGTAGCCTGGGTGCGCTGGCCGCTACCGGTAACTCACACCACCGCGGTGCTTCCGGTGTGAGCATGAGCAGCGTTGCGCGTATGCCTTACGACGGTTACCTGGGTGACGAGTTCGACACCACGGCATACCTGGACAAGGTGCTGAGCGATTCCTCAAGCGGTATCGACCATCCGGCGGCGGTACTGGTGGAAACCGTACAGGGTGAAGGCGGTATCAATGCTGCCAGCGTTGAGTGGCTGCGCAACCTGCAGGACGTGTGTCACAAGCACGATGTACTGCTGATTGTCGATGACATTCAGGCGGGCTGTGGCCGTACCGGTAGCTACTTCAGCTTTGAGGAAGCGGGTATCAAGCCGGACATCGTTACCCTGTCCAAATCCCTGAGTGGCTACGGCCTGCCGTTTGCGGTTGTCCTGATGAAGCCGGAGCTGGACCAGTGGAAGCCGGGTGAGCACAACGGTACTTTCCGCGGTAACAACCTGGCCTTCGTCACTGCCAAGGCAGCCATCGACCACTACTGGAGCGATGACAAGTTTGCCAAGGAAGTGCTGCGCAAAGGTGAGTACATCGAGAAGCGCCTGCAAACCATCGTCGACAAATACGGCGACGGCAATATGACCACCCGCGGTCGCGGTATGTTCCGTGGCCTGAACTGCGTAAGCGGCGAGCTGGCCGACAAGATCACCACTGAAGCGTTCCGCAACGGCCTGGTTATCGAGACCAGTGGTGCGGATGACCACGTTGTGAAAACCCTGTGCCCGCTGACCATCAGCGATGAAAACCTCACCAAGGCGCTGGATATTGTGGAAGCCGCTGTAGCCAAAGTGCTGAAAGGCGAAGATGTGCCGGAAGAAAAAGACTTCTTCGCGGACGATGTTGAGCAGGAAAACCGCACCCTCGCGGGCGCAGCCTGATCGACCAGGTATTGAACGACATGCGGCCGCATTGACGGCCGCATTTTTCCAAGACCAGAAATTCAAACACTGATTTTAAATAGAGTTAGTAATGATCGTAAGAAAACTGCAAGAAGCCGAACAAACCAATCGTCGTATTGTTTCCGAGGGCTGGGAGAGCACTCGCCTGTTGCTGAAGAACGACAACATGGGCTTCTCTTTCCATATCACCACCATCTATGAAGGCGCTGACCTGCACCTGCATTACCAGAATCACCTGGAGTCTGTTTACTGCATCTCCGGTGAAGGCTCCGTAATGGCGGAAGAGGACGGTGTGGTACATGAGATCACTCCGGGCACCATCTATATTCTGGACAAGAACGACAAGCACGTACTCAAGGCCAAATCTGAAATGAAGATGGCCTGTGTTTTCAACCCTCCTTTGCACGGTAAAGAAGTGCATAACGCGGAAGGCGCCTACGAGCTGGAAGCGGAAGAGGTAAAGGACGAAAAATAAGCCGGTTGTGACAAACATAGCAGCGGAGTTCTGGGGCACTACCCGCAAATATTTTGGTGCTCCACCCGAACCTACTGAAATCGGTAAACGAAAGGATCCCATGAAGACACATACGGTTGAAAAAATTGGCGGCACGTCCATGAGTGACTACCGCGCAGTACGTGACAACATCATTCTGAAAAACGGCAAAGCGAAAGCGGAAGGGTTGTACCAGCGTGTTTTCGTGGTATCTGCCTATGGCGGTATTACCGACATGCTGCTGGAGCATAAAAAATCCGGACGCCCGGGGGTGTTTGCCCTGTTTGCCGGTGCCGATGACGAGCGTGAATGGTCGGATGCGGTAGCCGGGCTGCGTGCGCGCATGGAAGAAATCAACGCAACCCTGTTCCACGACGATGTGACGCTGGCCAAGGCCAATGGCTTTATCGGCGAGCGACTGGACGACGCGGCCAATTGTCTTGGAGACCTCGAGCGGGTGTGCCAGCACGGTCACTTCGCCCTGGAGGGCCACCTGGATGTGGTCAGCGAAATGCTCGCCAGCCTGGGTGAGGCGCACAGCGCATGGAACACGGTGCAGCTGCTCAAGCAGGAAGGAATCAATGCGCGCTTTATCGACCTGACCGGTTGGCGCGATGGCGAGCATATGACCCTGGACGAGCGTATCGAGCGTGCCTTCGCCGATGTCGACTTTGACAGCGAGTTGCCGATTGCAACGGGCTATGCCCACACCGCTGACGGCCTGATGAAGACCTTCGCACGTGGTTACAGTGAAATGACCTTCAGCCGCATCGCCGTGAAAACCGGTGCCAGCGAAGCGATCATTCACAAGGAGTACCACCTGAGCAGTGCCGATCCGCGCCTGGTAGGCGAAGAGCAGGCGGTGCCGATCGGTCGTACCAATTACGACGTTGCGGACCAGCTGGCGAATCTCGGTATGGAGGCAATCCACCCCCGCGCAGCCAAAGGTCTGCGCCAGCAGGAGATCCCGCTGCGGGTGATGAACACCTTTGAGCCCGAGCACCGCGGCACACTGGTCACTGGCGACTATGTAAGCGACACACCGCAGGTGGAAATCATCGCGGGGCGTAAAAACATCTATGCTGTTGAATGTTTCGATCAGGATATGATGGGCAGCATGACCAGTTACGACCGGGCGATCAACGAAATCATTGCGCGCTTCAAGGGCAGTGTGGTGACCAAGGATACCAACGCCAACACCATTACCCACTACCTGGGCAACAACCTGAAGACCGTCAAGCGGATCAAGAAAGCCATTGGCGAGTTGTTCCCGGATTGCGACATCCAGGTGCGCAAAGTGGCGGTGGTTTCCGCTATTGGCAGTGACATGAAAATCTCCGGGATGCTGTCCCGGGCGGTGAGTGCGCTGGCCAATTCCACCATCAGCATTCTCGCGGTGCACCAGTCGATGCGCCAGGTAGACATGCAGTTTGTGATCGACGAAAGCGATTACGAAAGTGCGGTCAAAAGCCTGCACGCCGCACTGGTCGAAGTGCACGAACACGGCGACGCAATATGCGCAGCCTGATTTTGGCACTGACTCACCGACTGCCGCCAGCTTTGCTGGCGGCAGTGTTCGTTGTGACCTGTGCTTTTTTATCCGCAGGTGAGTCAGCGCAGGCACAGGATGCCGACACTCAGGAGGCACCGGTTGTTACCGCTGAAGAGGCGGCGGAAAACAAGAAAAAGCTGGAAGAGCTGGATCGGGTGTCTGATGCGGTAGACGAGATCAACAAGCCGCTCTACAGCCCGTTTATCGAGCGCTATGTGCTTGATGAACTGAAGCAGCTGCGGGTGGATATGGCGGCACAAAAGGTCTCTCTGACCGAAAACATTGTCGACCGCCAACTGAGTGCTGCCGACAAGGCGATTACCTACGCCACCGATACCATCACCTATTTCTTTTACCTGATCGCTGGATTCAGTTCCCTGCTGGTGATCATGGGCTGGACCTCCATTCGCGATGTAAAGGAGAAGGTACACACCCTCGCCAATCAGGAAATTTCCAGCCTGGTGGAGCAATACGAAGAGCGTCTGCGCAGTATCGAAGAACAGCTTTCTGAAAAGACCCAGCATATCGAGCACAACCGGGATGAGATCGAATTGACCCAGGAGGTTCACTCCCTGTGGCTGCGGGCCGGACGCGAGCAGACCCCCACCGGGAAGATTGCTGTCTACGACCAGATCCTGAAGTTGCGCCAGGACGACGGCGAAGCGCTGACCTACAAAGCCGATGCAGTACTGGAGCTGGACGAGCCCCAGTGGGCGATTAACCTGTGCCTGCAGGCACTGCAGATCGACAGCGAAAACGGCAATGCCTACTACCAGCTGGCTTGCGCTTACGCCTATCTGGAGCAGTGGGAGGAGTCCATTAGCTATTTGCGGAAGGCGCTGGATATCTCTACGGCATACCGCGACGAGGCGCTGGAAGATTCAGCGTTTAACGGGCTGTATGAACTGGAAGAGTTTGCCGAGTTGATGGGGATTCAGCCCGAGAGCACGGGTGGTCGTGCCGAGGGTGATCAGGAAGGGGCGCGCTGACCGCGCCCGCCCAGATAAATACAACGGCTGTACAAAACCAATAACTATTTGAAACTGCTTTAGGGGAATGGACGTGCTGATCAGCTTTCTGTTTTTTCTTTCTTTATTTGCCGCGGTGGGGATCAGTTCCTACCGCAAAAGCCGCGGCACCAAAAAAGATTATTATCTCGCGAGTCAGGACGTATCGCCCATGCTGGTGGGGTTGTCCGCTGTGGCCACCAACAACAGCGGTTACATGTTCATCGGTGTGATTGGCTATACCTACGCCACCGGTCTCGCCTCCATCTGGCTGATGCTCGGCTGGATTCTTGGGGATTTCCTCGGCTCCCTGTGGATGCATAAAAACCTTCGCGAGGCGGCCAAGCGCAGCGGTGAATCCAGTTATGCGGGTGTACTGGCCTGCTGGCAGGGCTCGCGCTTCGGCAACTGGCAAAAGCTTGCCGGTGTCCTCTCCCTGCTGTTCCTGCTCGCCTATGCCAGCGCGCAGCTGGTGGCCGGTAGTAAAGCCCTCTATGTAGTGCTGGACCTGCCCATCTGGAGTGGCGCGGTGATCGGTGGTGTGATCGTCGCTGCATACTGCCTCGCCGGCGGTATCCGCGCATCCATCTGGACGGACGCGGCGCAGTCACTGGTGATGGTGGTTGCCATGGGCTTGTTGCTGTATGTCGCCACGCAATCCGTAGGTGGCCTGGGTGCGGCCTGGCAGCAGATGGGGCAGGTGGAAGGCTTCCTCAACTGGTATCCGCAGGACCTCCTGCTGCCAGGGCTTGCTGGTGGTGTGCTGTTTGCCTTGAGCTGGCTGTTTGCGGGTATTTCCGTGGTGGGCCAACCGCACGTCATGGTGCGCTTTATGGCACTGGACAACGCCGGACACATGGTTCAGGCGCGCTGCTGGTATTACCTGTGGTTTACGATTTTCTACTTTATGGCCACGGGTGTGGGCATGCTGTCACGGATCATGTTGAGCGACCCGGGTTCATTCGATGCGGAGCTGGCGCTGCCGATGATGGCAATGGAACTGCTGTCTCCGGTGTTCGTAGGCCTGATTCTCGCGGGTATATTTGCGGCGACCATGTCGACTGCGGATTCGCTGGTATTAAGCTGCTCCGCTGCTATTACCAGCGACATCCTGCCAAAGAGCACGGAAGACACCCGGGTGCTGAAATTGGCCACCGTCGGTATCACCGCGGCGGCGGTGATCTGGGCGCTGTCGAATGATCAGAGCGTGTTCAGCCTGGTAGTGATGAGTTGGTCCGCGCTCGCCTCGGCATTTGCCCCGCTACTGATGGTGCTGGCCGCAGGCGGGCGGCCATCACAGAAACTGGCAATCACCATGAGTGTACTCGGCCTCGCGACCGCGCTGATCTGGCGTTGGCTGGGTTGGCATGCACATATCTATGAAGGTATGCCGGGAATCCTGATGGGGCTTGTGGTGTTTGCCGTTGGACGCTTGCTGGAAAGAGAGCCGGTGACCAAAGCGGTAAATGCCTGACAGGTTTACGCGTTACTGGCGTGGTCTCGAGCAACAAAAAACCCGGCATAATGCCGGGTTTTTTGTTGCTCCATCCTGTGAGATAGAGATGTGCTTCTCGGGGAGGATTACTGACGGATACCTTCCACGTCCAGAATCATTTCCACGGTCTGGGAAGCTGGACCCAGGTCGTAGTCTATGCCGAAGTCTTTCAGCTTGAATTCCGTGGTGCCGGTAAAGCCCTGACGGTAGCCGCCCCAGGGATCCTTGCCACCGCCGATTTCGGACACATCGATGGTGATTGGCTTGGTAACGCCGTGCAGGGTCAGATCACCTTTTAGCAGCGCCTTGCCATCGCCATTCGGTTCAAAGCTGGTGCTCTTGAACGTGGCTGTGGGGAACTTGCCCACGTTCAGGAAGTCTTCGCCACGCAGGTGCTTGTCACGCTCTGCGTGGTTGCTGTTCAGGCTAGTGGTGTCCACGGTCACCTGTACTGAGGAATCTTGCGGCTTGGCTTCGTCGTACACAAAGCTGCCATCGAACTTGTCAAAGCGCCCATAGAGCCAGCTGTAGCCCAGGTGCTTGATACGGAACTGGACGAACGCGTGCGCGCCTTTGGTGTCGATCTGGTATTCCGCTGCCTGTGCGGAAGCGCCTACCAGGGTAGCGAACAGTAATACGGCAAGTCTTTTCATGTTTCAGGTTCCTATTGGTCGTTTTACAGATGGATTGTGTTTCGGGTTGTTGAGCCGGCCTGTCGCCGGTCAGGTCAAGGCTGTAAATACATGTTTCGTTGATGCTTATCCGCGTGGGGCTCGGCCAAGCATTTTTATCAGCGTTCTGTCCTTGTTGACGAAGTGGTGCTTGAACGCCGCAAGCCCGTGCAGCACAACCAGCCCCATCAGCGCCCATGCCAGCCACTTGTGAATGGATCCGGCAATATCTTCCTGGTTTTCCAGCCCGTGCAGGGTTGCCGGTACGCTGAACCAGTTGAACACCTCGATGGCGCGGCCGTCCGCGGTGCTGATCAGGTAACCGGAAACGAAAATCACCAGCAGCAGGCCGTAGATCAGCCCGTGTGCGGCGCCTGCCGCGCGCTGCTGCCAGCGCGGCGCCGGCTCCGGAGCCGGTTCGACATTTGCCCAGCGCCATACCAGACGTGCAGCCAGCAGCATCAGCAGCAATATCCCCACCGACTTGTGGATATCCGGACCCTGACGGTACCAGGGGTCGTAGTAGGACAGCCCCACCATCCACCAGCCGAGGGCAAACATGCCGATGATGGCGGGCGCCATCAGCCAGTGAAAGAGTACGGCCACCCAGCCGTAATGGGTTGTGCTGTTGCGGGTCTGCACGACGGACTCCGTCTGTGGTTTGGGATAATGGTTTCGATCGATGGGTTTAATACGATCTATCGATGCGGGCATTATAAAAATTCTGTGGCGCTGGAATAGCGCAAAAAGCCGGTGCTATTTTTCGAAAAAATCGCACCGGGGTGAGTCGAGCTTTGCGGGAAATTATGGTTGAGCGTTGCCGGGCGTAGCACGGTAGGCCCGGTACTGGGGAAGTCGCGCCGGTTCAGCGCGCGGCGAGAGTGGTGGCTGGCGGTCAGTAGTGGCTGGCGTGCTGGCGCTCGGCGGCGTTCAGGACTTTGCCGAGCAGGCTCGGCTCCAGCTTGGTGCGGTTGCTGAGCTGATGGGTGAGCCATTCCAGGTCGTGGGGGGATTCACTGCTGTCCCGTCCGTTTTCCATCGCCAGCTGTTCCAGCTGCCAGATCACGTCGAGTAACAGGTCCGGTTCCAGTGCCTGTTCTTCGTCCGCCTTGAACAGATGGCTTTCCAGGCGGTCCAGGTCCCGGCGCTTTACGACCAGTTCCGCGTAGTTCGGGTACCAGCGGCTGCTGAATGGCTCCGGGCGACGGCTGAAATCGAAGGTGATCTGCAGGCGATTTCCATTGCCGTCGCGGAGTGTCGGGGTGTCGTTTTCCTCCGCGGGCAGGGCGGGGCGCTGGCGCAGTATGCCGACTATGGCGCGCCAATCACTGCTGTATTCCGGGCACAGCCGCAGCGGCTCGGTGAGTTCGGTTTTCGGCTTGCCCGGACGGTCGATGTAGGCAAGCTGTTGGCCCGGGCGGTACCAGTAGAGGTCCAGGGTATGGTCTTCGGCCAGGCGCGCCAGGTCGTCGCTGGTCAGGGGATCTTCCGACAGGGCGCTCAGATGGTCAACGGCCTGCTGCACGCTGAGCCAGCGCCGCATATGGAAGGGTTTTCCTGCTGATTTTTCCGATCCGTTACCGCCCGCCGTCGCCATTATTGCCCTGCTTCCCTGTAGTGCTTTTGACCCTCTAAAGATTAGCAGTTGGCGGTGATTTTGGTGGCTACAGCCACCCTTTCTTCTTGAAGTACAGGTAGGGCGCCATGCCTGCCATCAGCATCAGCAGCAGTGCCCACGGGTAGCCGAGTAGCCACTCCAGTTCCGGCATGTGTTCAAAGTTCATGCCGTAGATGCTCGCGACCATGGTCGGGGGCAGGAAGACCACGGCGGCGATGGAGAAGATTTTGATGATCTTGTTCTGTTCGATATTGATAAAGCCCTGGGTGGAGTCCATCAGGAAGTTGATCTTCTCGAACAGGAAGGTGGTGTGGGACATCAGTGTGTCGATGTCGCGCAATATGCCCCAGCAGCTTTCACGCAGCTCCGGGTCATCTTTCAGATGGCGCTGCAGGAAGGCGATGGAGCGCTGGGTATCCATCAGGCACAGGCGAATCTTGCCGTTGGAATCCTCGAGTTTGGCGAGGTGGTCGATGGCTTCCTCCAGGTCCGCTTCTTCATCTTCCAGCACCAGGTGGCTGACTTCTCCCAGTTTCAGGTAGTTGTCTTCCAGCGCGTCGGCGAGATTTTCCACCTTCTGTTCAAACAGCAGGATCAGCAGTTCCTGCGCGTTGTGCGCTTCCACCTGGTTGCGGCGGGCACGCATGCGCAGCAGGCGGAAGTCGGCCAGTTCGCTGTCGCGTACGGTGATCAGGCGTTGCGGCTGGAGGATGAAAGCCGCGGTAGAGGTTTCGTGGCGACCTTCACTCTGGGTAAGGTACAGGGAGTGCACATGGATGCCCGCGGCGTCGATAAAGTATCGGGCGGAGGATTCCAGCTCTTCGACGTCTTCGGATTCGGGAAGCTCGGTACGCAACAGCTGTTCCAGCAGGTCGCGCTCGTTCTCCTCCGGATCCTGGAGGTCAATCCACGCAGCGTCTGACAGGGGTTGGCTCTGATAGTCGCTGCCGGCGTATGTCTCTTTGATCTTGCCGCGCTGGATTTGGAACAGTCTCAGCATTACCGCTTCCTTGGTCGTCAGAATGACTCCCGGGCAGGGCTGCCCGGGAGGTTAGTGACCGGAATGGTGTCAGGCTGTCGACAACAAATCAATCGCCGCCACCGGCAAGGGGCTGCGCTGAGACTACTTCCCCATAACTGGCTTGTCGCAGCCGGTTTACAACCAGGTGGGCAGTTGTGCCCGGATCTCCTCGCTGTCGCAGGAGGCGAGATTTTTGCGTGACTCACCGGCAATCGTTGCGAGGCAGGGTGAGCTCATGGACTGGCGCAAGCTGCCGGCCATTGACGGCTCTGCAACGATGTACAGACGGTCAAAGCGCCCTTCCTGACGGCCCTTTTCCAGAGTGTGCGCGATATCGCGGGCGAATTTTTGTGCGCCCTGTTTGCGCAGACTGGTGGGTTCAGACATCGCATGGCGACCCTGACCGGCGCTGTCGAAGGCCCTTCCCGGGGCATCACTGACCAGTTCATGCGCCTTCATGCGCCCTTCCGGATAAACAAGAGATTCTATTTCATTGAGTGAGCCCGCACGTTTTTCCGCTTCAAATACGCGGGCGTGAGTATGGTTGGCTACCAGAACCCAGGCTTTTGACATGGCCGTATACCTCTTTTTTTGCTGAGTCTTTCCCCCAAATGTTAGGACGGGGTCGGCCGGGTTCCTATTGTTCTGGTTATTAAGATTCTGTTTAACACGGTGCTCCCGACAATCGAATCAGGTTATGCCGTAGAACCTGATCGTAAGCTCTCCGGTAAATATGCTGTGAAATGACTCACTAACCGGTGTTTGGTCGCTATCTGGCCCGTTGGTTGCAAGGGGTTGAGGGTTAAATGGTTGATGACTTGCTTGCTGGTGCCGCAGCGCAGCCAGGTTCGCCAACCTGAACCCATTGGGAGCGGAATCCATGCCTTACAAAATTATCTGTTTACCTTCACTAAACGCATTCACTCGTGCATCTCTCTTTTCGCTATCCATCGTGACATCAGCCCTTTCGCCAGTGACCGCGATGGCCAAGAGTTCGGACAGCTGGCTGGGACTAGGCAGTGAGGATCCGCTTATCCGGCTGGCGGTCACGCCGGTGGAGATCCGGATCGAGGCACCGACGCCCCTAACCGGGAATAATCTGGAACTTTTGCTGGCACTGTCCGGTAGCGATGGCGGGCTGGGGGAAATGCGCGAAAAGGCGAGCCGGGAATTCAGGGCCTATCTCGATCGCGAGGTCCAGCAGCGGTTTGGAGCGTTCTTTGAGGATGAGCGGGTTCACCTGGTGGACAGCAGGGCGCCACTCACCCTGCATACGGATTTCGATATTGCGATTCGTCAGAAGATCCTGGATATCTTCAGCAGCAAAGACTACGACCTGGAAAAGGGAACCATGACGGTATACGGGAAGTTCCATTATCGCCTGCAGGGTGCGACTGCGGATGCGCCGGTTCTGCGCGAAGGCACCATCGATCTGTCAGATCTGGACCTGCGGGCCCGCTACCGTACCCGCGCGCCGAAGGGCGGCGGCGTGGTGGAAGATACCACCCGTGAGGCGACCGAGCGCCTGTTGGCCGAGATTGCCGAAGAAGTGCTCGATCAAGTCGAGGATGCACTGGAAGCGGACTCCCTGCTGGAATTGGCTCGGAGATAATTCCGGCAGGGCTGCTCGTTTGCTCCAGGGCAGCCCGTCTCATCCTCCCAATGCCTACCATTTTGCCCGCGCCTACCGCTTGAATCGAACCTGCCTGACAAATCCTGTCGCAATTCTTTGAATTGATACACTGGCACCAGTAGGGTGCAATGAAGCGACAGCTGCCCCAGGGGTGTGCAAATCCGGGGCGTCGCTGGCCGGTGATCTGTTAAGCTGTGGCACAGGTTCGGCGGTTGCTGAAGAGAGTCAAAAGAGGATTGGATATGTCTGCAGAGACCATCAAGTGTAAAGCGGCGGTGGCCTGGAAGGCGGGAGCGCCGCTCTCGATCGAAGAAGTTGAGGTGGCGCCGCCCAAGGCGGGTGAAGTGCGGATCAAGCTGATCGCAACCGGCGTGTGTCATACGGATGCCTTTACGCTTTCCGGGGATGATCCGGAAGGTGTTTTCCCAGCCATTCTCGGGCACGAAGGCGGCGGAATTGTAGAGTCCGTAGGCGAGGGGGTTACCAGTGTCGCGGTAGGCGATCATGTGATCCCGCTGTACACACCGGAGTGTGGTGAGTGCAAATTCTGCAAGTCAGGCAAGACCAATCTGTGTCAGAAAATTCGCGCCACTCAGGGGCAGGGGCTGATGCCGGATGGCACCACACGCTTCTCTGTTAACGGCAAGCCGATCTACCACTATATGGGTACCTCGACATTTTCCGAGTACACCGTGGTGCCGGAAATCTCAGTCGCCAAGGTGAACAAAAATGCGCCGCTGGAAGAGGTTTGCCTGCTGGGGTGTGGCGTAACCACCGGCATGGGGGCGGTGGCGAACACGGCCAAGGTAGAAGAAGGCGCAACGGTCGCGGTATTTGGCCTCGGCGGCATTGGCCTGGCGACCATCATCGGCGCGCGCCTGGCGAAGGCGTCGCGCATCATCGCTATCGATATCAATGAAAGTAAATTCGAGCTGGCGAAGAAGCTCGGCGCCACGGACTGTATCAATCCCAAGAAATACGACAAGCCGATTCAGGAAGTGATTGTCGAGCTGACCGATGGCGGAGTGGACTATTCCTTCGAGTGTATCGGCAATGTCAACGTCATGCGTTCGGCACTGGAGTGTTGTCACAAGGGCTGGGGTGAATCGGTGATTATCGGTGTGGCCGGTGCCGGGCAGGAAATCAGTACCCGGCCGTTCCAGCTGGTGACCGGGCGTGTGTGGCGGGGAACTGCATTCGGGGGCGTCAAGGGGCGTTCGCAGTTGCCGGATTATGTGGAGCGCTACCTGGCCGGTGAATTCCAGCTCGACGATTTTATTACCCACACCATGCCGCTCGAAAAAATCAACGAGGCCTTCGATCTGATGCACGAAGGCAAGAGCATTCGCAGTGTAATTCACTACAAGTAAGGTATATCGATGACGCTAGAACTTGTCAGCAAAACCCAGTGCTTCGATGGTAGCCAGTGTCAATACACCCATCGATCGGAAGTGCTCGATTGCGAGATGCGCTTTTCAATTTTCCTGCCCTCGCAAGCGGAAAAGGAGCAGCGATTCCCGGTGCTCTACTGGCTCTCCGGACTTACCTGCACCGACGAAAATTTTTCCCAGAAGGCGGGCGCCCAGCGCATGGCGGCCGAGTTGGGTATTGTGCTGGTCATTCCGGACACGAGCCCACGCGGTGATTCAGTGCCGGATAATGAAAGCTATGATCTCGGGAAAGGCGCGGGGTATTACGTGAATGCCACCCAGACGCCATGGAAATCGCACTACCAGATGTATGACTATCTGGTGAAGGAATTGCCGGAGCTGGTGGAGGACACTTTCCCGGTGAGTGATCGCCGCGCCATCAGTGGGCACTCCATGGGCGGGCACGGCGCGCTGACCATCGCGCTGAAGAATCCCGGTCGCTATATCTCGGTGTCCGCATTCAGTCCCATCTGTAACCCGATGGCCTGCCCCTGGGGAGAAAAGGCCCTGGCGGCCTACCTGGGGCCGGACAAAACCCTTTGGGAGGAATACGATGCGACCGTCTTGCTGAGCCGCTCAACCGAACGGTTGCCGATACTGATATCCCAGGGCGAAGCGGACCAGTTTCTCGAAGAGCAGCTAAAGCCAAATGCACTGAAGGCCGCGGCCGAAGCGGCAGGCTACCCGCTTAAACTGGAGTTTCATGCGGGCTACGACCACAGCTATTACTTTATCGCTACGTTTATCGAGCAGCACCTGCGGTTTCACGCCGACTATCTGCTGCATATCGATTGATCAGTTGAGCCAGCCGGCACCCTGGCGTCCTGGGATCAATAGCCCCAGGGTGCCGGGGGTGTGGCTACGGGCTGGGTCAGGTCAAACTGGACTCGAAACTCGCGTCCATTCGGCCTGGTGAGTTCGTAGATGAAGTTTTCCCCGGGGTGAATCTCCATCGCCCAGGTATTGTTCAGTGACGCATCTAACCCTTCGCGCTTGAACGTTGCTATCGACTCCTCGTCGACCGGAAACTCCTGCCGGAATTGCGTCCCCGCATTCCTGGTATCACCGCCATACATGGTGACCGCATCTTCACTGCCATCTTCGTGGCGATGGTCGTGCTTCAGACGCAAACCGTTCCCGGTGCGTGTGAGAATCCAGGTGCGGGAGTGGTCTTCTCCCACATGGAAGGGAATACGGATCTCGCTCGCGGGGTTCTCGCAGCCGCGTACATGCATCACCAGCGTTTTGCCCTCGAAGGAATCCGGCGTATTGGAGCGGGGTTCGTTGATGGTAATTTTTCCGGCGAAGGCCTTGCCACAGTACGCGGCGATATTGGTGAGAAAGTCATCGGCTGCATGCCGGGACTCGGGGCGTGGCTCACAGGCGGCCGTAAAGATGGCGCTGAGAAAAACGAGAAGGGTTTTGCAGGCCTGACTGTGCATCGGATTTATCCCTTTGAGTGAAGAGCGAAGCGGTTCAGGCCAGTTTACAAAGAAATAGCTGGACGGTGGCGCATCAGGCGGTGGGTTCAGTCAACTGCTCCAGTTGCTGCTCAAAGGCGCTTACTTCCTGAGCGCCACTGATGGCGTATTCGTGATTGAACATAAACAGGGGGACGCCGCGGATACCCTGCATTTGGATCTGTTCTTCCCGGGCCAGAGTCTGCCGGGCGATGGCGTTGTCGTGCAGGGCTGCCAGCGCCTCTGTCCGGTCCAGCCCTACCGCTTCTGCGGCATCGAGCAACACATTCTCATGGTTGAGATTTTTGCCATGGGTGAAATAATCCTCAAACAGGCGCATTTGCAGCGCTGTCTGGTGCCCGGTGGGCTCTGCCCAGTGCAGCAGGCGGTGGGCCTGGTTGGTGTTATAGATGCGCATTTCGTCGGAGAAGTTGAACTCGAAACCGAGTTCGCGGCCAATCTCTGTCAACCGCTCTCTGTTCTCCGCGCTTTCCTCATTGGAGATGCGGTATTTGCCGGTGATATGTTCGCGCAGGTTTTCGCCGGCTTCCGGCATTTGCGGATTCAGCTCGAAGGGATGCCAGACGATATTGATATCGAACTGATCGGGGAATTTGGCGAGCGCCTGCTGCAGGCGTTGATAACCGATCACGCACCAGGGGCAGACTACATCGGAGACGATATCGATTCTCAGATAGCTTTTCGTCATCGCGGCGTGCCTTTTGTATTCTTTATGCCGTTATTTATCCCGACATAATGACCCGGGATTCTTGGCGTGTAAACACACGCTCGGGATATGTGGCGTTTTGCTTCTCGGAACGTTCCCCGCTGGGGAGGTGTCGACAGGATTTTGTACTGTGATGGCTCTGATTTCAGTGTATGTCAGTACTGTCATTCTGTAGTTTCTAGTGGCGTTTTCCAGGGTGAAATGTGAACTGTTTAACGCTATTTGAGGCCGAATCCCACAGTCGGTAGCTCAAAAAATGCCCTGGAGCTCCTGCGGCTCATGCCTGAGCCCATATGGGGCTCAACGTGCGTTCCTGTCACATCGCCGCAAATTCTGGCGCCAACTTGGCTGTCACTCTATCATTTCGTGCCTGAAATCAGGGGCTGCATCGGCAGTTTCTCCCGACAAATTCGAGATGATGAGTGCTTGCATGAAACGGAAACTGTTTTTCCTCCTGGGTTACGCGTTTGCCAGTTTTTCTACTGCCGAACAGCTGACCATCGACAGATTGTTCTCTGACCCCGCCCTGAGCGGCACCAGTCCCCGCGCACTGCAATATTCCCCGG
The DNA here is from genome assembly GCF_009931115.1 of Microbulbifer hydrolyticus. Lineage (NCBI taxonomy): Bacteria > Pseudomonadati > Pseudomonadota > Gammaproteobacteria > Cellvibrionales > Microbulbiferaceae > Microbulbifer > Microbulbifer hydrolyticus. The sequence goes on from NZ_CP047491.1 coordinate 907,956, forward strand.
ACGGTAGTCGTGTGACTTTTCTCAAAGGCCGCGAGAACGACTACAACCGCTACGACCTGTGGGAGTACCGCCTGAAGGATGGCGAGACCCGTATGCTGGTGAATTCCGACAGGCTGCACAGTGGGGAAGAGAATCTCTCCGACGAGGAAAAGGCCCGGCGTGAGCGCCAGCGTATTTTCGGCAGCGGCATCATGGAATACAGCTGGTCGAAAGATGGTAAATCCCTGCTGTTTCCCCTCGCCGGCGATGTCTTCTACTACGACGTGAGTCGGGGTGAGCCGAAACGTCTGACAGAAACCGAGGCGTTTGAGACCGACGTACGGGTGTCCCCGAAAGGCCACTTTGTTTCTTTTATCCGCGACCAGAATATTTTTGTGGTGGACCTGAAAACCGGCAAAGAGCGCAAGCTCACTTCCGATGGCAAGGGCCCGATCAAAAACGGTATGGCCGAATTTGTGGCCCAGGAAGAAATGGACCGCATGACCGGTTACTGGTGGTCGCCGGACGAAAAACGCATTGCCTACCTGCAGGTTGATGAGAGCCCGGTGGATGAGGTGACCCGCAGCGAGATCTATGCAGATCGCATTGATATGATCAAGCAGCGCTACCCCGCCGCCGGTCGCCCCAACGTAAAAATCAAACTGGGCGTGCTCGATCTCGCCAGTGGTAAAACCCAGTGGCTGGACCTGGGCAAAGACGAAGACATTTACATTGCGCGGGTGAAATGGGCCCGCGACAACCTGCTTTCCTATCAATGGCAGAACCGCAGCCAGAACAAACTGGAGTTGCGCTTTGTGGATATTCCCAGCGGCAAGACTCGCGTGGCATTGGCGGAAACCAGTGATACCTGGGTCAACCTGTTCCACGACCTGCGCTTTCTGAAAAACAGCGACCGTTTCATTTGGGCCTCGGAGAAAGATGGCTTCAAGCACCTGTACCTGTACGATTTCAGTGGCAAGCAGCTGGCGCAGCTAACCGATGGTGAGTGGGCGATTGATGAGCTGGAAGCGCTGGACGAAAAATCCGGCAAGGTCTATTTCTCCGGCCGCAAAGATACGCCGCTGGAACGACACCTGTATGTGACCAACCTGGACGGCAGCGGCAAGGTTGAAAAAATCTCCTCCCGCGCCGGTATGCACAGTATCGAATTTGCCGACGATGCCTCCGGCTATATCGATACCTATTCCAACCCCACCACACCGGCTCAGGTCAGTCTGCACGGAAATGATGGCAAGCGCGTGACCTGGTTGCAGGAAAACAAGGTGGAGAAAGGTCACCCCCTGTATCCGTATATGAGCGATTGGATCGAGCCGGAGTTTGGGCAGATCAAGGCGCCGGAAGGGCACACCCTGTATTACCGCATGTACAAGCCCGCGGATTTTGATCCGAAGAAGGCCTACCCGGTAATGGTGTTCCTTTACGGCGGCCCGCACGCCCAGCTGGTGACCAACAGCTGGGACAGGCCGTTCAATCAATACATGGCGCAGCAGGGCTATGTGGTGTTCACTCTGGACAACCGCGGCTCGGCCAATCGCGGCAAGCAATTTGAGGATCCCATTTTCAAGAAAATGGGCAGTGTGGAAGTAGATGACCAGGTGACTGGCGTCAAGTTCCTGCGCTCCTTGCCGTTTGTCGACCCGGAGCGTATTGGCGTGTACGGGCACAGTTACGGCGGCTATATGGCGCTGATGAGCATGTTCAAGGCGGGCGATTATTTCAAGGCGGGTATCTCCGGCGCGCCGGTAACCGATTGGGGGCTTTACGATACCCATTACACCGAGCGTTATATGGGTAATCCCAATGAAGTACCCGAGGCGTACAAGGCATCATCGGTGTTCCCCTATGTCGACGGACTGAAGGGCCCGCTGCTGATTTATCACGGTATGGCGGATGACAATGTGTTGTTCACCAATACCACCCGCCTGATCAAGCAGCTGCAGGATAATGGCCAGCAGTTCGAGCTGATGACCTACCCGGGCAAGAAGCACAGCCTGCGCGGTAAGGAAACCCGCAAGCACTGGTACCAGATGATGAAGGACTTTTTTGACCGGCACCTGAAAAGCGAGCACTGAGCGCGGGGGATTTCGCGCAAAACGAAAAAAGGGGGCTTTGCCAGGCAAAGCCCCCTTTTTTATTCATACTGGCTTCACGTGGAGCCATTTCTACCAATGATTCTGTGGTACAGGCGATCCTTCATATGTGCCCGCCGGATTTTCATCTGGTTGAAGTGGTTGTCATCGGTGGTAACCCCTCGCTCCTCCAGACCCCGTATTTGTTTATCCAGCTTGTGGTAGCTGTCGCTCGTTGTACGGAACTCGAGGTCTTCATCGCGCAAGTGCCGAATGGTTTTGGCGTATTTTGGGAAGTCGGCGGCCAGTGCGTGAGAGGGTATTGCCATGGGCTTGTCTCCAGGTTGGCGGGTGAATGTTGATCTTTACCCTTGCAAGTCTAGTTTTTGATTGGAAAGTACGCCGGGAATCCAGGGGGCAGGATTGGAAAGATGGCAGGGAAGTGATCTTTTATAGAAAAATCCAAATGAGAAGCTATTGCGTTCGTAGTATCGCAGGCTGGACTCCCGCCCGATGATTGCGGGCTGTCATCGATGCTTCCTTAAAGCCGGGCCTGTTCCGGCTTTTTTGTGCCCGGGGCACCGGGCGGTTTCATCGCCAAGCGGCTTTTGCTACTATCGTTTTGGTCTTACCAAATAATGATTTCTGCCTGACAGAAGCCCGTAGCGAGCTCTTGCATGAAACTGCCCCATATACCGGCACGGTCCCTGCTGCTTTCCACCCTGATGCTGGTTATCTCTGGCTGTAGTGCCGAGGCCGGTCCGCTGGACTCGCTCCAGCCCGCCAGAACCATGGCGGAGTACCGGGCCATGTCGGAGCAGCTCTACAAGCTCGACCAGGCCGCGGTTAAGGCGGAAGCCAGGGCGGCGGGGCTGGACAAGTCGCCGAAACCGAACAAAGCCAAGCGCTTTGGTTTCGATGCGAAGCAGGCGGCCAAAGACAGCGCCTTTTTTGCCTCGGAGGAAGGGCGCCAGATCGCCGAGAACCTGCTTACATTCCAGACTCCGTCCGGAGGCTGGTCCAAGCGCACGGACATGAGTGTGCCGCGGGAAAAGGGCCAGCAGTTTGGTGTCGAGAAGGATTACGTTCCGACCTTCGACAACCTCGCCACCAGCACCCAGTTCTGGGTGATGGTGAATGCATGCAACAGCCTCAAAGAGACCCGTTACTGTGATTCCGCCGCGCGCGCGCTCAAGTACATCCTGATTGCGCAGTACCCCAACGGTGGCTGGCCGCAGACATTCCCGCTGCGGGGCAAGTATCACGATTACATCACCTACAACGACACCGCCATCACCAGCCTGCTGACCATTGTCGCCGCTGCGGCCAATGGCGACCCGCGCCTGGATTTTGTCCCGGACGAGCTGTGTGAACTCGCCGCAGGCAGCCTGCAGCGCGCGCTGGAAATGGTGGTGGCGACTCAGGTCGAAGTCGATGGCAAGCCGGCCATCTGGGGTGCGCAGCACGATGCGGAAACCCTTGAACCCACTGCCGCGCGCGCATTTGAGCCGGTCGCCCTGGCCTCCAGTGAAAGTGCGGACCTGGTACTGTTCCTGATGTCCCTGGAGCAGCCGCCGGAACCTATCCAGCAATCCATCGAGAATGCGAAGGCCTGGTTCGACAAGCACCGTATCGACGGTCTGCGCTACCGCCGTGACGGCAACCTGCCGTCACTGGTGCCGGAGGAGGACGCCGATCCGCTGTGGGCACGTTTTTACGACATCGACAGCGATCGCCCGGTATTCGGCGACCGTGACGGTAAAGTGTATTTTGATGTGGACAAGGTGTCCGAAGAGCGCCGGCGCGGTTACGCCTGGTATACCGAGCAGCCGTACAAGGTGGTAAAAGAATACCGCAAGTGGCAGCGGTAACCTGCCCCAAGGTGCGCTCCGCGAGTAACCCTTCCGGCACGCGAAAAAAAGCCCCCGGTTAATCCCGGGGGCTTTTTTTATGCGAAACACAGTGTCTAGTTTCTAGTGCCTAGTTTCTAGTGCCTGGTTTCTAGTGATAGTGCAGTTCCGTGGCCTTGCCGTGAAACACGCGGTAGGAAAAAGCGGTGTACAGCAGGATCACCGGCACAACGATCACCGCGCCCACCAGAATAAACTGCAGTGATTCCCGCGCACTGGCCGCTTCCCAGATATCCAGTTGTCCCGGCACAATCTCCGGGAAAAAACTGAAACCGAGCCCGCTAAAGCACAGCACAAAAATGCCCACGACAATTGCAAACGGCACCCCGCTGTGACGGTCTCCCGCCTTGGGCAGACGCCGCAGGAGAATGTCGTTGGCAATGAAGCCGATAAAGCACAGGGTGGGGATCAGAAGTACAAACATCACCAGCGGAAAGGTAAACCAGCGGTCGAACACGCCCGGGTTAACCAGCGGGTTGATCAGGCATACTGACACCACGCCGAGCAGAGACGCGCGTCCGGCTCTTTTGGTCCAGCGCACGGCCCGCGCCTGCAGGGATGATTCCGTTTTCAACACCAGCCAAGCCGCACCGATATAGCTGTAGGCGGCGGTAACCCCGAGGGCACTGATCCCACAGAACAGCAGCGCCGACAGGCTCTGGTCAAACCCCATCACATATTGCCCGAGCATGTAGCCCTGGGTGAGGGTGGTGATCAGCGAGCCGATTTTGAATGTCCTGTCCCATGCCAGCTTGTGGTCCACCGCCGCCTTGGCGCGGAAGTCGAATGCTACCCCGCGCATGATCAGTCCGATCAGCATGATCGCCACCGGAATATACAGCTGCATCAGAATCAGGCTGTGCGCTGCCGGAAACGCGATCAACAGCAGACCGATGGCCAGTACCAGCCAGGTCTCGTTCGCATCCCAGAACGGACCGATGGACGCAATCATGGTGTCCCGCTGCAGTTCATCCTGTTCGCCCATCGGCAACAGGATACCCACACCGAGGTCATAGCCGTCGAGAATTGCATAGGCCAGCACCGCGAGCCCCATCAGTCCGACAAATATCACTGGCAGCCAGTCGTTACCGTGGTTGATGACCTCGTTCATGCGTTACCTCCGACAGCGTGTGATTCCGGTAGATTGGTGAGACTGCCATCCGCCGCAGGTTCGTTGGTTTCAAACTCCTCGACGGTTACAGACTTGAGCGCCATCTGCTTCAGGGTGTGGATGTAGGCCCACATCAGAACGGCATACACGACGAGGTAGAGGCCGAGTGAAAGTCCAACGTTGGCCGGTGCCACCGGGGTGACGGCGTCAGCGGTTTTGAGGATGCCGGTCACCAGCCACGGCTGGCGTCCGACCTCGGTCACATACCAGCCCGCCAGCGTTGCCACCCAGCCGGAGAAGGTCATCGCCACCAGCAGTTTCAGAAAGCCGCGCGGCATCTGCGGCCTGCGCAACAGGTAGCAGCCGGCCCAGGCGGTGGCCAGCATCAGCAGGCCCACGCCGACCATGATGCGAAAGCCAAAAAACAGTGGTTTTACCGGTGGGTGGTCGTTTTCAAACGCGTTGAGCCCGCGTATTTCACCGTCGCTGTGATGGGTGAGGATCAGGCTCGCGAGTTTGGGAACGCCAAGGGCAAAGTGGTTGCTGCGGCTTTCCTCGTCCGGCACTGCGAACAGCAGCAGCGGCGCACCGCGTTCGGTTTCCCAGACCCCTTCCATCGCGGCAATCTTCTGCGGCTGGTGTTCAAAAGTATTGAGCCCGTGCAGGTCGCCCACAAATGCCTGCAACGGCGCCAGTACGGCGGCGAGAATCAGTGCGGTTTTGAGCGCGAGGCGGGGCGCCTGTTTTTCGTCGCCCTTGAGTATGCGATAGGCGGACAGGCCAGCGACAAAAAAGGAGGCGGTCAATCCCGAGGCCAGCAGCATGTGCGCGAGCCGGTAGGGGAATGAGGGATTGAAAATGACTTCCAGCCAGCTGGTGGCATGCACCACGCCATCGCGGATCTCATAGCCGGCCGGTGTCTGCATCCAGGAATTGAGTGCGAGGATCCAGAACGCGGAAAGTGTCGTGCCCACCGCCACCATCAATGCGGAAAAGGTGTGCACCTTGCTCGGTACCCGCTTGATGCCGAACAGCATGATGCCGAGAAATGTCGCCTCCAGGAAAAAAGCGGTGAGTACCTCATACCCCAGCAAGGGACCGGCGATATTGCCGACCTTTTCCATATAGCCCGGCCAGTTGGTGCCGAACTGGAATGACATGGTGATACCGCTGACCACGCCCAGGGCAAACGTCAGTGCAAACACCTTTACCCAGAAGCGGTACGCGCGCATCCATACCGGGTTGCCGGTGAAATCGAAGCGCAGTTTGAAAAAGAACAGAATCCAGCAAAGGGCGATGGTGATGGTGGGAAACAGAATGTGAAAGCTGATATTGGTGGCGAACTGGATCCGCGACAGCATCAGAGTGTCCAGCATAGGTACCTCATTGGCAGGTCGCGGCCAAACGTGACCGCGGACGGGTTACAGCGGGTGCTCGGAACGTATTGTGGTTTTCCCCTTAGGTTTTGGTTTTTTTGGCTTTGCTGCCGGCTTTCAGGTCCAGCAGCTTGTTCAGTCCTGAGCCCAGCTTCATCAACTTGGCCAGGTCCTTGTGCTCGAGTTTGCTGAGGGTATTGGCGAACTGGTCGAGCATCTCCAGCAGGCTGTAGACCTCCTGGATACGTTCCTGAGCCTGGGCTTCCTGCTCATCGCGCGGATCGCTCAGCAGCAGCTGGCGCAGGAGTGTGAGGGTCGGGTCCAGCTCCCGCTTGCGGCGCTCTTCAAAGACAGTGCGCGCGAGGTCCCAGATGGAGCCCGCCGCGGTGAAGTAGTCCTTGCGGTCCCCGGGTTGGTGGTGCAACTCGATCAGGCGCCACGCCTGTAATTCTTTCAGCCCCATGCTTACATTGCCGCGGCTGATTCTCAGGGCCTCCGCCAGCTGGTCGGCATTCACCGGTTCCGGGTGAATCGTGAGCAGGGCAAACATCTGGCCCACGGTGCGGTTGAATCCCCAGCGGCTACCCATTTCGCCGAAGTGCAGTACAAAGGCCTGAGCCTGACTGGATAGTTTCATTTTCTTTATAACTTTCAGAAATTTCTGAAAATTGTAAACTTCAATTGACCTGTGTCAAGGACCGGTGAGAAATCAGTGGCCGCTGAGGAGGAGAGGAGGTCGGTTTTGGCTGGGATACGGCGAGCGTTCAGATCGCCTGCAGGGCTCTTGCGTGCCAGTCATCGGGCACAATAAAACCACGGCTGACCTCGGTACCGCCGGCCATGGCCGCCACGCATATCGGACCGCGGTCACTGAGCATTCCTTGGAAATGCTCTGGTTGCAGCCCGGCCGGGCGGTCGGGGAGGGCGTTGCAGGGCGCGAGCCAGGCCTGTTTGGGCAGTTGCAGCCAGCGCCAGTCCCGGGAGGAAAAGGCGGTGCAGAACCTCTCGGTATCTGCCCACCAGAAATTGTCTGCGTCGGACGTTGCGTTGCTTTTTAGTACGGTGCTGTCCAGTGCGGTGAACAGCCGGCCCGGCACGCGAGTCCATTGCCGGTCGAGCTTTATTCCTGACTCCCGCAAGACCGCTTGCGCGGTTTCTGTATCGACGATGGGCAGCTGGTGCTCGGCCATTCGCGCCAGTTTGATATCCAGCCGGTCCCGCAACCCGGGCCCCACCCAATAATCATCGACATGAAGGTAGAACTTTACCGCTACCTCCCAGTGCTCCACCGCGCTATCTGGAATATGACGTACGACAAAGTCCAGTTCCCCCAGGGTTTTTCCGTGATCGCGAATCGGCAGGTTGTGGGCGAGAAGCACGTAGTCCGGGTGGTGGTCGAAGATGAACTTCCAGAGGGATTCAAAGTAGGCGCCGAGACGGTGGTTCTGCAGTTGTTGCAACTGAAGGAGTAGTTGCGGCTCGAGCCGTGTCCGGGTCTGTGGGTCAGAAAAATACTGCCACAGTGGTGAGAGCCGGGATTCTGGCAGCCAGGGTAAGGATGCCTCTGGTGTTATATCCGGGCACTTGAGTGCCCAGACCAGGTTGTCCCAGTGGTTGGGGGTGGCAGAGGCGGTCGAGTCGATCATGTCGCCAGTATAGGGAAGCGGGCGTGGCGATGTAATCCGCTACCACTTAAAGCGAAAGCCAAGGGTCAGGCTCGTCTCGTAGCTATCCCCAAAATTTTCAAAGCTGGTCGCGTAATCCAATTCTCCGTAAACCGAGCAGCGGTCGCCACACTGGTCGTAGGTAAAGCCAACACCTACCTGCCCCCACCAGTCGTCGCGGGACTGATACAGTGAGGTGCCGGAGACTTTCACTTCTGTCTCATCGTCGAAGTAATACAACGTGTTGGCAATCGCGTAGAGGCCGATGCGTTCGAGCAATAGGTTACCGTACATATTGCGGTTGATCCGCTGGCTCACACGCTGCTCAAACGCGACACCCAGGCGGCCAAAACCGCCGTGATTATCGGTGTCTTTCAAGTGTGCGCCGAAAGGGTCCCGGTTATCGTCGATATCTTCCGCGTTGTATGCCAGCTGGAGCTGGGGAGTGAGGGAGTAAAAGTCGCACAGCTTGAAACTGTGCCCGCCTTCAACAGAAAAATTGAAGCCGACGGCATCATTGCCGGTACCGAGATACCAGAGTTCGTGGGAGTACAGGTCTGAATCGAACCAGTTGAACTGGGCCTGTACGTCCACATAAGTGCTCTCACTGCCGTACCAGGTCAAGGTGCTGCCGATACCCCAGTTGTCGGTGCGAATGTCACCGTGGCCAAAAAAGCTGTCCAGCTCTGTGCTGCCGTAGCCGTACTGGGCGAACACGCCGAATATCAGACGACCGCGATAAACGGCGGGGTCGAATGAAAAGTCCGCGCCTACCTGAATCTGGCCAAAATCCTGCTGCCACTGGGCATGGGCCGTCGATTCCTCCGGGGCGTTATCGCTGTACTCCGAGTTGCCTCGCACCCACAAGCCGCCACCATCAATGGCGCGTTCGATTGCGTTGCCGTAACAGCAAATACCGCGATCACGGTGGCTGGTGCCGGCCCAGAAACGGTTGCCTACGCGCTTTCGCAGCGTGGTTGGCCGGTTCATGCGGCGGATGGCCTGTGCATACGTTTCGTAAAGCACAGCGCCGGGCTGCCAGCGGGGAATCAGTTCGCCGCCGCCGTTAAAGGGATCTTCGAGCGTCGAGCGCAAATACCAGGTGCCATCATCCGGATCGTCCACACCGCCGCGATACAGGCTGTAACCGTAGGCCCCGCCCACGGTAGCCGGGCGCCCGTCATATCCCAGGTAGTCGCCACTCAGGATAAACGCTCGCCGGGGATTGTCGCCCTCGACCTGGATAATGGGAATGCCATCGCCTGTGGTGGCTGCGCCATCCCCATCCGCATTGAAGATACGCACGAACGTTCGTCCAGCGGCATCCCCTTCGATGCGCAGGAAATCTGTAGGAGCGTTGTCGCCTGCGAGTCGGGTATCCATCCACAGGCGCCCGTCGCGACCAAAGTAATCGCCAAATCGACCGTCAGGGTGACGTGTAATATCAAGGCGGTTGAATTTATTATTCTGCAACAGCAGGGTGCCCGCATTGTGCACGTCACCCGATATGGTCATTTGGGGCCCTACTGGCTCCAGAATGCCACCAAATCGGATGTCCAGCCCCAGCAGCTGCTGGCCATTGCGTCCGCCGCCAACCTCCAGGCTGTTGGACATACGCATCCGCGAGCTTCCATTGATGATGATCTGTTCCCAGTTACGTAGCAGTTCGCCATCCACCAGGTGATCCAACTTGAAACGAAGGGTGTCAATGAAACCATCATCGGCGGTAAGGTCATCTCCCCCATCCAAAATGGCTTCGCCTTCGTAGGCATAGGCATCGATCTCGATATAGTCGGAGCCATCACCCATATAGACTTCGTTGACAAGCCCTTCATCGAAGTAAAAGGTATCGTCTCCTGCCCCCATGTTCAGCGACCTGAATATAAAGCCGCCGTCGAGCAGCATGTAGTCTGCGCCGGTGCCGGTATTTAATTCGAAAATGAGGCCATCGTAGACTTCGATGTAATCATCGCCCGCACCGGTATCCAGGCCGCCACCCAGATAACCACCAATTTCTGAGTCCCGTATATCCATGATCACGGTATCGTTGCCATCGCCGGTAATCAGGTCGGTTTCTATTTTTGCGCCATTGATTTCGACCTGGTCATCTCCAGAGCCGGTATCCAGCGTGCCAATCGTTCCGCCATCCAGCGTGAGCGTATCGTCCCCTTCAAGACTGCTGACGTTGGCACCGGCGGCATCGTTATCTTCATCGCACAGAATCTGATCCGGGCCGGCGGTGCCGATGTTACCGGGTGTGCAGTCTGCGAGGGACGTGAGCGGCAGGAACAGCAGGAACGGCAGGACGACACCTGCCCACAGCCTCATGCGTCTGCCAGATGGCAACTCAGAATTCATAGGTCACGCCCAGATTCAGGGTCCAGGGGTTGGTTTCAAAGTCCGAGTAAAGGCGGTCGTATCCGGGTTCTGTTGGGTAAGTGATGACCCCGTCTGTGTCGGCGTCGGTATACATCACGGCGGCATTGATCAGCCAGGAACGAGCGATACCGCGCCCAAGGCGCCAGTCGATTCCCAGCTGCGCACTGGCACCCCAGGAGTGTCCCATACCGAATTTGGCGAGCCCGTTCGATAGCCCGCTACCCATCAGGTATCGCTGAAATTCCGGGTTCAATTCATCATCGTAAAAATCGGAGTAGTTTACGCCGATACCGAGGTAGGGTTGACCGAGGCAGTCCAGATCGGCCATGTACCAGTTCACGAACAGGTTGGCCGATGACATGGAGAAGCGGCCGAAGTAAATATTGTCACGCCCCGGGTAAGCGCGAAAGTTTTCCAGCCGCAGCGAGTGGTCGGCGTCGCCCACATAGAGCAACTCCAGACCTAGATAAGGCAGGGGCCGCCAGACACCGGAGACATTCCAGGTGGTATCGTCCTCGATATCCCATTTCGTCCGGTACAGGTCCCAATCCTGCAACAGGTAATATTTCAGGGAGGTGGCGTCATCATCGGGATAGACGAAGCTTGCGCCCAGGCGGACATAGAATCGTTTCAGGTCCACATCCGAGACAGGAATCTGCGCATTCGCAAATACTGGGAACAGAAACATCAGGATTGCGGCCAGCCTGAGCTTTTTCATCGTTAACTCCGTTTAACACCGATTGACTGCCGCGATACTGCTTATGGTTGAAATTTCGCGTTGGCGTGTCAAAAGCCTTGTGATGGCGCGGCAATTATTTAAATTGGAACTGCCGGGGAAAATCTGAAAACACCTGTAAAAATAGCATGGAGTGGGCATGTTGCAGGGCAAATACTGACTGCTTGATAGCGGCTGGTTTTTAGGATGGTAGAAAGGGCCCAGAAGGGCCCGTTGCCAATTAACCCGGTGCGATTAATACAGTCGTCAGCCCCGTTTTTTTCGAAAAAAGATAACAAGCAGCAATAGCAACATCAGGATCGGACCGGCAGAACCACCACTGCTGCGGGGGTAGGCGCGGGAGCCATTGAAGGCCGGCTGGGCGCTGTCCTGTCGGTGATCCTGTATCGGTGCCGCTTCACGATTCTGGCGCGCCGCTCTTTCCCTATCGACCCGCGCCTTGTTGTTGCGCTTGATGCCCTGTTGTTCAAATACCTGCTCCTCTACAACGACCAGTGAGGTGTAGGGCGTTACCAGGCCATGCTCCACGGCAAGGTCCACAATGGCATCTTCGCTGTCGGCATCGTGGCCCAGGTAATCCATTTTGTTCTGGATATCTTCGATGGTGGCGTATGCCCACAGACGTTCCAGCTCGGGATTGCGCGTATCGGTGGCAGGGAACTTGAGATCTGAGGTGTAGTGCACCTCGCGCTCGGAGACCTTGCCGTCGATGGTGAGTTTTGCTGCGCCGTCGCCCCAGTAATGTCCGAATACAATCAGCTGCTGACCGCGGTAGAGGGAGCCGATGCGCTGTGGTGTCAAATCGCGCACTTTGACCCCGGAAATCCTTACGTCGATATCGCGGTAAGACTCATGCCGCAATTTGTCTGCCGCCTGGACCAGCCGCCCGGAAATATCGTCGCTGTTGGAGATGGCCATGGCAAAACCGTTGGATACGCGAGCCATGCCATCCAGTAGTGGTCGGTTGGCGCTGTTCCCCATAACGAAAGTGAACAAACGTATGTCGTGTTGCTCGAGCAGCTTGAGGAACGCCTTCTTCGCGGTTACCCCCACATTGGCCACGCCATCGGTTACCAGGATCACCGCACTGGGACGATCTGCATCCAGTTGCTCGTAGGCGGACTTGAGGCCGGCAAACAGGTTGGTGCCGCCACTGGGCTGCAGGGATTCAAGCTGCTGCAGGTAACGGTTTACATTGCTGTCGGTTACCGGAACAAAACCGCTCGTCAGATCCTGTGCCTGATCGTTAAACAGCACTATGCGAAAGCGGTCTGTTGGCGGTAGTTTGCCCAACCCCTTGCGTACTCCCTCGGCAAGGCTGTGATACTTCCCGGCCATGGATCCCGACATATCCAGTACAAAGGTCCAGTCCCTGCCCTGACTGGCCGTACCCAGGTCATCGCCGGGTGTCAGTGTCAGCATGAATGTGCCTCGATCACTGCCCTCGGGGCGATAGGTCACCATATCGACTGCGCCCGGCAATCCCTGCTGGTGGCGCCAGTAAACAACGATGTCCTTGTCGAGCGTGAATGCACTGCCGGAAGTTGGTGGGGCTGGCTGTGCCTGTCCCTCTTCGTTAGTGACAACAGCGCTGCCCGCGGTATTCGCGAACGCCGCTTTCCATTCCTGTCCGGACTGTTGCTGTACTTGAGCCTGTGGATGTGCCGGCAACAGGAACTGATCGATGGGATAGGAAGAGCGCATGCTCAGGTTGAAACTGAACGCCTCCTGCACATGCTCCTGATAGGTGAAGAAGGCCATGCGCTCCTCGTCCACACCGCCTTCTTCCAGTGGATAGACATAGCGCCCTATACCCAGTTCGGCATGTACAGGCTGTATATACACCAGGCGGATACGCACCGTATCGTTGGGCTGCACCGGGTAGACGCGGCTATCGAAGCTGCGGTACTCGTCCTGCTCGGTCAGTGCCGTTCTTCTGCCCTGCGCTTTTTCCTGCTCGTACAGGGTGCGTGCCTGCTGCTTCGGCAGCACCTCGCCCGTCACCGCATTGCCGTCGATCCAGTAGGTGAACTCGCCTACCGATGCTTTCTCGGGGACGGGAAAACTGTAAACCGCTTCGAGCGCACGGTCGTTCGGGTTGTAAAAGGTCTGGTCTACTTCCGTGATGGCGTAGCCGTCGTCGATCACCACGTTCACGTGATGCTCCCTGATTTCCAGGGCGGGTAGCGAGCCGTCTGCGGGTGTCAGCAGGCCGGCAGCTGCCACAAGCTGGGGTGCGAGCGCTCCCAGCAGCAGACAGCTGAACCAGTGAATGGGCTTCTTCCATAATCGTTGCATTATCGGTTCCTCCGGATGCCATCTTGGGCGGGAAAGAAAAACGCGCCGGGATCGCCCGGGCACCGGAGTATTTAGTGCTAGGGGCTCACAATAATCACCCGAAAACGGTAAAGTCGCGTTATATGGTTCCAAAAGTACTGAATAACGATACCTTGGTGATGTGATGAGCCAGACACAGGCACTGATGAAGACGCTCAAGCGCGAGTTGAAGGCGAGGGGGGTGACTTATGCCGAGGTCGCAAAACGGCTGCAGTTGTCCGAAAGCAGCATCAAGCGCCTGCTCAGCGGTGACACTCTTTCTGTGGTTCGGCTAGAGAGCTTGTGCGAGATTGCCGGCATGGACTTCTCCGACCTGATACGCAAGACCAGCGAAGCCCGTCGCGGTATCACAACACTGACAGAGGAGCAGGAGCGCGAGGTTGCCGGCGACCCGCACCTGTTGTTGGTAACGGTGTGCGTCCTCAACCACTGGACTATCGAGCAGATACTGCAGACCTACGAGCTCAGCGAGCCGGCATGTACCCGGCTACTGGCCAGGCTTGACCGGCTGAAACTGATCGAGCTGCTGCCCCTTAACCGTTACCGGTTGATCGTCGCCAAGGAATTCCACTGGTTACCCGGTGGACCCATCCAGAAATTCTTTCGCAAAGAAGTGCAGCCGGACTTTCTCGATTCGAACTTTGCCGGCCCCGGCGAGAAAATGATATTCCGCACCGGCATGCTTTCGCGCGCAGCCAATGCCGAGCTGATGAGGCGGATGGATCGGCTGCTGGAGCAGTTTCACGAACTGCATGACGCGGATACCAGCCTGGCACTGGATGAGCGTTTTGGGTCCAGCCTGATGGTGGCACTGCGACCGTGGGAGTTACAGCACTTCAGCCGGTTGCGGCGGCGGGATATGGAGAAAGTGTTTCCCGAGTAAGCGCTTCCGGATTGGCTTGCAAGTCTTTGTTGCCTCAGCCGTCGCGACTGTTGAGGAGGGGGAGAGGAGAGGGGAGGGCCTAAGCCCTCCCCCGAATTGACCCCGCGTAGAATCCTACGGGTTAAAAGCTATAAGTCATCTTCCCGTAGACGAAACGGCCGCGTGGGTCATGCTGGCTGGAAACATAACCGTAAAGATCCGAGTCACCGTCGCCAATCGCGAAGGGTGGCTCTTCGTCGAGTGCGTTGTCGGCTCCGAGGCTGAGAACCATATTTTCAAAGCCGGTGTAACGGGCCTGCAGGTTCAGCGTCATGAACGAATCGACGATGCGCGAGCGGTTGGTGTCGTAATCCAGGGTGCCATCGAAATCGATGTCGGGTGTGTCTTCGAATTCACCGATGTAATTCAGCCCGACAGTGAATGCGAAGGTGTCCCGGGTCCAGTCAGCGGAAGCAGCCCAGCGGTGTTCAGGGTATTCATACTCACCGGCCAGGTCCCGTTTCAGGAAACTCTCGCCGGAGGAATCCAGTTCCACTCGCTCGAACTCGGTCAGGTAGGAATAATCCAGGCGCAGGCCCAGGTCGCCGCCGGCGACCGTGAGTGCGGAGTACACCATGCTCAGGTCGATACCGGAAACGGTCTGCTCACCAATATTGATAAAGCCGCTATTGATGGACTGCAGCGAGCCGAGGGATTCGCCGGGCAGCGGTGTGGAACGCACACACACGGTGCTGTTCTGATCGTTACAGAATTCACTGTACAGGTAGCCGAAGGGTACCTCGTCGATCTTGCCTTCCTGGGTGATGCTCCACAGGTCCACGGACAACTGCATGTTATCCACAGGCTTGATGACGGCACCGATATTGAATGACTCGGACTCCTCCGCTTCCAGATCCGGGTTACCGGAGAAAACGATGTTGTAGTCGGTGCTGGCACAGTAGGCGTCATTGATCGCGCAGCCGTAAGTGTCGGTGAAGAACAGCGATTCCTCGGATGGGCCAAGGCCGATCTGTGCCAGGGACGGCGCACGGAAGCCGGTGCCCCAGGATGCGCGCAATGACAGTTGTTCACTGGCGGTCCACAGCAGGTTGGCCATGGGGTTTGTTGTGCTGCCGAAGTCGCTGTAATCGTCGAATCGGCCAGCCAGTGTCAGATCCAGATTGGCCGGTAGCGGAATGGCAAATTCCACAAATGCCGAGCTGATATCGCGGCTGGCAGAGGCGGAAACCGACTCGGTACCGAAAATCAGGCCGCGCTGGAACTGGTCGTCGGGAATATCGGAGGCTTTTTCTTCGCGATGTTCAAGCCCCGCCGCCATAGCAATGGCGCCATTGCTGGTATCAAACAGTTCACCATTGATGGTGAAGTCTACGCTGCGCAATTCTGATTTACCCTGGCGCACCAGGCTGGTGGTGATGGCGTCGATCACGGATTGTGGATTCTGCACGCCGCCAAACGGGTTGTAGCGGCCCGCATCAATTTCTTCCTGCAGAAAATCCGTCCGCACCCAGCCCTGGGAGCGGTCGCCGCTCTGGGTGGATTCACTGCGTGAGCGCTGCACCGAGGCCTCCCAGTCCCAGTCTGCAATACTGCCGCGCAGACCGAAAACACCACGCAGGTTGTCGGTTTCAATGTCCCACTGACGTGCGCCCGCGTCGACGGTGCGATAGCGGCCGACACCGATACTGGTGGCTCCGGCAAATGGATTGTTCGGGTGGTTGATCGGCACGGTCAGCCCGGCATCCTCGTCCAGTGGTGTGGGTGCGCCCTGGGCGATGGAGGTGTTGTGCTGTACCGCCAGTTCACTGAAGAACTCCAGGTTGTCGGTCAGCTGCGCATGACCCAGCATAAGCACGCCGGTGCGCTCGGATTCCGGAGTCAGGAGTGTCCAGGGGCCGTAGTCGTACACGCAGGTCTGGCCGAACGCATTGCCGTCCGGGCAGTTGGGGTCGATGGTGGTTTCGCCATCGACGATAAAGCGGCCCGGATAGCCGCGCGAAGAGCGGAAGTCCATACCGCCGCGGAAGGACTGGTCTGCAGTATCCAGGCCGTTCCGTTCTACGCTGGCAAGCGTCGAGTTTGTGTGGTGATCAAAAATCACCGTGAGGTTGGCGTCGTCGCTATTGATGCCCCAAACAGCGGATACCGATTGCTCGTCGTAACCATCGGCACCACCGTAGTCCACGGCAATTTCGGTGCCTTCAAAATCCTTGCGCAGAACCAGGTTGACCACACCGGCGACCGCGTCGGAGCCATAAATCGCGGAGGCACCGTCTTTCAACACTTCCACGCGTTCGACTGCGGCAATCGGAATTGTATTTATATCGACAAAGTTTGTGGTGATGCTCTCGGCAAAGGCGCTGATGGCCACGCGCTTGCCGTTCACCAGTACCAGTGTGGCATCGGCACCCATACCGCGCAGGCTGACAGCTGCGGCGCCATTGGCGGTGGAGTCCTGGTTATTCCCGCGGGTGGAGAAAGTGCCATTACCCGCTGCCGGGTTTTTTTCAAACATCTGCTGCAGGTTGGTGTAGCCCGCTTTTTCCAGGGCCTCGCGATCCATCACCTGGATTGGTGTTGCCGTCTCAAACTCGGCATTGCGCTGAATACGGGAGCCGACAACCGCGACTTCCTCCATCGCACTTTCCTCAGCGGCGAACAGGGTCTGCGGAACGGCAGTGGCGGTCGCGGCCAGAATGGCGCTGGATAAAACATTGCGGCGTGATAATGATCTTTTCATGGTGATTGCTCGTCCATTTGCTGTCTTTATTATTGAATGACCAAAATCACCTGGTCATTCAGGTGCGTGGACAACATTATCAACGGGCATTTTTTTAAGCAACGAGGTTGCGGCAAGACGAATATTATTAAAAGACTATTTTAATTTGGTGCGCAATCTTAGTGTGAAAGGCTTTTCAGAATTTGGATGTTTCAGGCGACATCGGTCTGAAGCTGGGGGGAGAAGCTGGGGGGGGAGAGGCTGACTGCGCGCGATCCGATGGGGTACTTGATACTCGCCAAATGAGCCGTGGCCAGGCTGCTTGTCCATAGGTGTGAATCACCAATGGACAAGCGCTGCCCGTTGACCGGCAGTTGCTGGCTGCCGGTATTTAGTCGGCGAGTGCCAGTTCTATTTTGCGGCGCTCCATGTCGACACGCACAACGCGCACCCTGACCGTATCGCCGAGGGCGAAGCTGCTGTTACCGCGTTCGCCGATAAGGCGCTGCTTGCCGGCATCAAAATGGTAAAAGTCCTTTTTCAGTGCCGAAATATGCACCAGCCCTTCAACCTGAATATCATTGATCTCGATAAACAGCCCGAAGCTGGTGACACTGCTTACCAGTCCTTCAAAAGTATCGCCAACAAAGTCCTGCATATACTCGCACTTCAACCAGGCTTCTACGTCCCAGCTCGCCTTGTCGGCGCGACGCGATGCACTGGAACAGTGTACTGCCAGGCTCTGCATTCCGGTCTTGTCGTACGGGTAGCTTTTGCCCTCGGTGAGAACTTCCGCTTTCTCGAACCGTTGTACTGGTGCCTTGCCTTTGCCGAGGACGAATTTCAATGCACGGCGTACCGGGTTGCCTTGTTGCGGCTGGCGGATCACGGAGCGAATGGCTCTGTGTACCAGCAGGTCCGGATAGCGGCGAATGGGCGAGGTAAAGTGCGCATAAGCGGAGTAGGCGAGGCCAAAGTGGCCGCGATTTTCCGGGCTGTATTCCGCCTGGCTGAGCGAGCGCAGCATCATGGTGCGAATGGTTTGCGCATCGGTGCGGTGTCCAATGTTACTCAGCAGACGGTCGTAATGCGCGGGGGAAGGCTTGTCGCCCCCCGCCAGCTTGAGACCTTTCTCGCCAAGGAATGCGCGCAGGGCGGTCAATTTTTTGTCCTGCGGGCCTTCATGCACCCGGTACAGCGCAGGTATTTTCTGCTTTTCCAGGAAGTCCGCGGTCGCCACATTGGCGCTCAGCATGAATTCCTCAATCATCTTGTGTGCGTCGTTCCGTATGACCGGGACGATACGTTCAATCTTGCGGTTTTCGGTGAACTCGAACTTCACTTCCGGCTTTTCAAAATCCATTGCGCCGCGTTTTGTACGCGCTTTCTTCAACACCGAGTACAGCTGGTGCAGGGCATGGATATGCGGCGCTGTTTCTTGCAGCTTCTGTGCAGTCTGGCGTCCCTGTCTCGAATTCGGTGCGGTGATGAACGCGTTTACCTGGTTATAGGTAAGCCGGGCATGCGAGTGGATAACGCCCTCTGAAAAGGTGTAACCGGTCATCTTTCCGGACTTGTTGATGGTCATTTCACAGACCATCACCAGGCGGTCTACGTGCGGATTGAGCGAGCACAGGCCGTTGGAGAGGGATTCCGGTAGCATGGGTACCACGCGGCCAGGGAAATACACGGAGGTCGCGCGCACCTGCGCTTCCTCATCGAGAGCACTGCCCGGCGCGACATAGTGGGAAACGTCCGCAATAGCCACCAGCAAGCGCCAGTTGCCTGAAGCGGTCTTTTCACAGAACACCGCATCGTCAAAGTCCTTGGCGTCTTCACCGTCGATGGTGACAAACGGCAGTGCTCTCAAGTCGGCGCGGTGCAGTTTGTCCGCCTCGGGAACTTCGCTGCCGAGCCGTCTGGCTGCACGAATCGCTTCCTGTGGCCAGCTATGGGGGATGTCATGACTGCGGATCGCCACATCGATCTCCATGCCGGCACCCATGGCATCCCCGAGCAGCTCGGTTACGCGACCAAAGGCATTGTAGCGGTGGTTTGGATAGTCGATGACTTGCACATATACATACTGCCCGGGTTTTGCGCCCATCAAATGATCGCGGTCCAGGTCAATTTCGTGAGCGATGCGCGTATTTTCCGGCTGCAGAAAGTAGTCGCCATCTTCACATTGCAAACGCCCCACCAGGTGAGTGGTTTTACGTTCGAGAATATTGACGATAACGCCGGTCTTGCGACCGCGGCGGTCTTCGCCACTAACGCGGGCCTGAACGAGATCACCGTCGAATACGGTCAGCATTTCGTTGTCAGAAAGAAACAGGTCTTCGCTGGTATCTTCACTGGTCAGGAAACCGAAGCCATCCGGGTGGCCGATAACACGTCCGCTGATCAGATCTTCCGGCTTTAACAGGCTGTAGCCCTCGCGGCGATCGAACAGGATCTGCCCGTCGCGTTCCATGGCGCGCAGGCGGCGACGCAGGGCTTCTTTCTGCTCATCACTGGAGAGTTTCAGGACTTTGGCCAGGCGTTCCCGGTCGAGCTTTTGCTCGCCTTTATCCAGCAGGCTCATAATGAATTCGCGTGCGGGAATAGGGTGGCTGTATTTTTTTGCGTCTTCAGGATTAAACGCAGCTATTGGGGCTTTGCTCATAATGTTCTCTTGGAGAAACCGCCAATAAGATTGCGCTCGGTAAAAACTTGAGTGATGTGTCAGGGCAGATCAGGTGTTACTCGGCAAGGTATGCAGGCGGATAACGCGCGACGGCGTTGGGGGTAAAACAAGAAGGTATTCAATTGGCGTTCAGTTTGAATGCCGGTCTTTCAGCCTGAGGTACCGGTAAGGGTACCTCGGCGAGAGTGGCGACAGTGCGTTTACCGCAAAGGCCACTCAGCTGCGGACCAGTGACTGGTCCGCTATCGTTGCAACCGTTTCGGATCAGGCGCAAACAATATTTTCAGCTTGCGGGCCTTTCGGGCCCTGGGTCACGGTGAACTCAACGGCCTGGCCTTCGGCCAGGGTCTTGAATCCAGAGCTTGCAATGGCGCTGAAGTGTGCGAACACATCGGGGCCAGATTTCTGTTCAATAAAGCCAAAGCCTTTGGATTCGTTAAACCACTTAACAGTGCCGGTAGTAGTGTTGGACATGATAATTTCCTGTAAACAAATATGGGTACGCCTTCATGAGGCATGAATAGCAAAAAAAAGACTGGAATTTAGATGCTACAGGACGAAGACGGACTGCTACGACGAAACTGAGGATTTAAACAAGAGGCTTACTTTTTAACTATTGTCACTGTAGGGCCACGTTTGAACTAAGTCAAAGCTTTTCTTATACCCTTTATTTGAGAGCAGGTGGATAACCAGTCATATTCAGGCCTTTCGCTGCCCCCAGTCGTCCACCTCCGATGGCCTGTGGCGCCGCGATAGACTCTTCGCGGGGAGGCGCGGCGGAGGGATTCCTCAGGCTATCCTTTTGCCATTACAATCAGATTGTAATGCTTTGATGTATGGGATTGTTCCGTGGAAACCAAGACTGCACGTTTTACCGTATTGCTCGACCCGAGGAAAAAGAAGGCATTTGAACAGCTTTGCGCCTCCCAGGACCTGACGCCCTCGCAGGTGACCCGCCAGTTGATCCGCAAGTACCTAGAAGAACACGACATTGATTTTCTGAGCGAGGAACCGCCGGAAGAGAAGGCCCACAAGCGCTAGTCTCCCATTAGCAGCCACCATCTTGTGGGCTTTGGGCATGGGCTGTCACAGCACAGACAACCCCAATAACGACCCTGGCGGAGATTATCACCGCATTATAATGTTGTTATAATGCGCCGCTAAGCCGCCAGGCTGTATCTGTATCATGCTCAGGAGATGTCGATGAGTTCCACCTTACCCCCCTGTCCTAAATGTGACTCTACCTACGTGTATCAGGATCAGGAGATGCTGATCTGCCCGGAATGCGCCCACGAATGGAACCCCTCCGAGGCTGCCGTGGATGAAGACGCGCTGGATATCCGGGATGCAAATGGCACCCCGCTGGCGGAAGGGGACAAGATTACCCTGGCGAAAGACCTGAAGGTCAAAGGATCCTCCCAGGTACTCAAGATCGGTACCAAAGCGAAGATCAAGCGCCTGGTGGATGGTGACCATGACCTGGACTGCAGGGTCGATGGCGCCGGCGACATGATGCTCAAGTCCGAGTTCGTGAAGAAGGCGTGATTGTCTTTCGGGACCTTCACACCCTTGCGCGGCGCGTCGTAACGCGGCCCGCGTGCGTTAGGTAGCGGCAGGGCGCGCACACAAAAGATCTGTCACTCACCGGTCACTCTTTTCCGCGGCGTTTTAACGTTTTGCATGTAAAAAAGACTACCTTTTCTATCGTCGAATTCACTGCGGAGAGAGCGGAGAGAGCAATGGCGTCTTTGGAAGAAATGGAGCTGGATAAGCACCGGGAGACGCTGCGACAAGACATTGATAAGTTGGTGGATAAATACCTCAGGGAAATAGAGTGGAGTGTCCCTGATGTCGATGAGCAGCGCGCGCGGGAGCTGATCCTCGCCGAAATTGAACAGCATGTTAAGACGTTGCGTGGCGGATCGTCGCTGACGGCCTAAACCACGCCGTCTTTAGGGGCTAAATGACCCCCTTCTCTTGTCGTGGCATGAGGCAGCATAGCGCTGTCCGCTGACGATCTCCCCACCTCGCGCCGGATGTGATCCCACAGGCCGAGATCCTTGTAGTGGTGGATAGCGCTAGTCTGGGCGGCCTGCTCGAGACCAGAACACTGGCCGGGCAATAGCCTGCCCGAACCTGGTACCCAGTAGAAGCAATATTGCGACGGCAGCGCCGGCAAGTGCCCCCCAGAAGTGTGCCTCGGTCACCACCGGGGCGCCGATCAGCTCTGTCACCATGCTGCCACTGGTGCCGAAGGTTTCTGAATAGAGTTTGAGCACTACTGCAGCGAGCACGACCAAGCCCGGCAAGCGCTCGCCCGCTGTAGTGATATTGAATACCGCACCCAGCACCAGCAGGGCGTGGATAACCCCCGACAGTCCCCGGTACCAGGTGATCTGCGGTTCGAACAGCAGCAGCGCCAGGCCGCAAAGGGCACCGATGATGGCGAGCCCTGCCAGGGCTATGTTCAGCCGGGGGCGCATAGGCATTAGGGCCCACGCCAGCGTCAGCCCGCAGCCGTTCAACAACAGGTGGTTCAGGTTGGTGTGGGTCAGGTGGCCGCTAACAATACGCCAGTATTCACCCGCGAGAATCCGGCTCCGATCGTAAGAAAGCAGTGCGCCAAGTGTATCCTCTTTAACGTATATGGCCGCTGCCGCCGCTACCACAATCAGCGGTGGCAGCCAGTAGAGGACTTGTTGTAACCGCTGCTTGTTCATGTCCGGAGCCTCAGGGCTATGTGCGACGCTGGTCGCGTCGCTGGGGTTAGTGCTGGCGGGTTATTGGGTGATCGATACGCTCGCTTTCGAGCCCATTGCGATCCACTGCGACAACTGCAATTGCAGCGATTTCATCCTGCTGGCTGAATTCATGGCTCAACACATCCCGCGCAAAAATTTCATAGTGCCATTTCCCGTTCGTTTGATAGTAAAGCAGCCAGCGGGATGCCGCTTCCTCGCCGCGCGGTTGCCAGTCAATTAACAGGCTGTCTGCAATTGATTGATAACGTACGTCGGGTGCCATGGGGCGCGCACTGTCGAGCCACGGAGAGGCGGGCACGAGTGCCTGATGGTAAAACACGGTTTCTTTCAGTAGCTGCGCAAACTTAGGGTTTTCGCTGATCGTTTTTATGTTCCAGAAAACCTGACCGGTTTGGTCCCCCAGTAGCGCCCGGGTGAACAGGATCTGGTTGATGATTTCGTCGGTGCCCTGCTGCGTTGCGACCTGATTGCTGTTCAAGCCCGGCCAGAGATGCCGCTGCAGGCGGTTTTCGCCCTGCCACCAGGCCAGCAGCATGGGATAACTCTGTTGAATACGGTTGATGTTCCAGTACAGCTGAGGCGTGAAATAGTCCAGCCAGCCTTCGTTCAGCCACAGCTTCGCATCGGCATAGAGCTTCTCATGTTGGTCAAAGCCGGCGATGGTCTCCGGATACTTGGGTCGCCATATACCGAAGGGGCTAATGCCGACTTTTACATGGGGTTTGATACGTTTAACTTCGCTGTAGAGGTTTTTGACAAAGCGGTTTACGGCGTCCCGGCGCCAGTCAGACAGACCCAGTTGTCCGCCTTGCTGCTGATAGGCCTGATAACTTTCGCTGTCGGGAAAGGGCGCCTCCTGGTTGTAGGAAGGGTAGGGATAGAAGTAGTCATCGTAGTGAATGCCATCGATATCGTAGCGTTGCACAATGTCCGTTATCACCGCCAGCGAATGTGCAATAGTGTCGGCATGGGTCGGTTTCATCCAGTACATGCCGTTGGCCAACTTTACCACCAACTCTGGCTTTTTATTGACGATAGAGTGCTCGGATAGTGGGCCTCCCTGGGTGTGGTGGGCGCGGTAGGGATTTACCCAGGCGTGCAGTTCAAGGCCGCGCTGGTGGGCCTGTTCTATCCAGAACGCGAGAGGATCATAGTAGGGCTCGGGTGCCTTGCCCTGTTCGCCGGAAAGATAATACGACCAGGGTTCCAGCTCGCTGGCATACAGGGCATCTGCCTGTGGACGGACCTGAAAAATCACCGCATTCATATTCGCCGCGGCAACCTTGTCCAACAGCGCGATGGCCTCCTGTTGCTGCTGCGCGACTGGAAGACCAGGCTTGCTCGGCCAGTCAATATTGGCAACCGTAGCCACCCAGGCCGCGCGAAATTCTCTCGCCACAGTTTCCCGCTCAGCCCGACCATAATTCGGCAGCTCCGGGCCGAACCACTTTGGATATTGCCATATTGTCAGGGCCAGTGCGGCGATGATTGCTGGATAAATCAAGCGGTTTAGGAGCTGTGCAGGAGGCATTGTTTTTCTACCATTAGAATCTATCTCCGCAACTGTCCAGCAACTCTTGACAGAGTTCAAGGGTGGAGCAATTGCGGTGGGGCTATCATTCGGAGAGATCTTATACCAGGATTAACGTCACGAACCATGCATCGGCCTAAGCGATAGAAGGTCACTATTATTTTCCTGGATATACTCTAACTTAATGGCTTGTTAAATAGCCATATCGTTGCTGCGGAAAAGCCATGCCGTCAAATCGTCTTAGATCTTCATTTTTCTTCATGTTGGCTCTCTATGTTGTGCAGGCCTGCGCGGGTAGACCTACTGTCGCTACCGAAGACATTGTCCCTATCGCCGAGGCGATGAAGGAGGTCGATGTACTTTTGGTTTCCGATCACACCTTGCCGCATCATCTCAACTTGTCGAGTGGTGGGGCAAATGGCGAAGAGCGCCGCTTCATTGATCCAACGTTGCAAAGCCTAAATAGCAAACTGATAAACCGTGGCCTTAGGACCCACATTCTGAATGTGGAAGATATGGTGGTTGATAGAGATATACAAAACAAGGCTACCTTTGATGCCGCTTACAAAAAATATGATCAAATATTGGAGGCCGCAGTAAAGCACGGGGTGACCATCGCCTCTATCCACTATGATGCGGATAAAATTCTGGCAGAGAATTATGGAAAAAATAGTGCGTATGCCAGTGCTGAAGAGGAGGGAGAGAAATATGGCTATGTTGGTGGTATCCAATTAATTTTGGATAAAAGAGCAACCAGCGATGCCACTCTCGCGCTAGCGAATCGAATGGTTCATCGGGATAAAATCCTGCAGAAGTTAAACACAGTAGGCTTTCGTGTCCGCCCGGGCTATGGCGATAAAGTCCGCTTCCAGAATAACTTGACGTTAAACATCGCCGGCCACTCGCAGGGCGGTGCCTTCTTGCTCGAGATTGCACCGCAAGATCAGGCTGTGCGCCTCTATGGGAGTCCAGAAAAAATCGTGGAGGCCATTGAAGCTCCAATGGACGCATTGGCCGATACGCTCTACGCGTTTCGGCAGAGCTTGCAATGAAGGGAATGTAATAATCGGGGGCAGAGTAAAATTTTGGCGTGCCATATAACGCACGGTGCAAGGTACTCGATCCCGCGTTTTACCTTTACAGCTCAGTCAGAAAGTTAGTGAGCCACAGGCATTCTCCGGTCACGATATTCGCTTTACCTTGATATATCTAAAATGCCCAGATCCTTTCGATCACCCAGAAGGCACTGATCGCACCGATCGCGTATGGTGGGATTTTTTGCGCCGCAAGCGACCACTCCCTGACCTGGTGCAGGGCGGCTATCAACAGTAGCACGACCGCCACGAACGCCAGCTGCCCGGCTTCTACGCCCACGTTGAAAGCGGCCAGTGCCAGTGGAATCTCCGCCTGCGGAAGTCCGATCTCCGCCAGTGCTCCGGCAAAGCCGAATCCATGCAGCAGCCCGAATATAAAAGCGACCAGCCATGGCTTCCTTCCAGTGAGTGTCGGATTGCCATTGATGCCGCGTAAGATTTCCAGTGCCAGAAATAAAATACTGAGTGCGATGGTGGCCTCCACCGGCGGTCCGGGTACCTTGATGAAACCCAGTGTCGAGAGTCCCAGGGTGATGCTGTGGGCCAAGGTAAATGCAGTGACGGTTTTGACGATGGTGCCGAATCCGCGGGTGAGGATGATCAGCGCCAACACGAACAGCAGGTGATCGATGCCGCCGAGAATATGTTCGATGCCGAGTCCGGTATAGGTGGTCAGTACACCGAGCTTGTCCGGCTCGCGGGGGATACTGACGGTATTTTCCGACGGCTGTAGCAAAAAGGAATATTCACCGCCCTCGAGCAGGCGGATATTCACTAGAACATCGATGGTGGTACTGGGAAGTCTGTCGATTGTCAGCCGGGTGCCCGGTAACCCGTCGCTATTTCCTCCGCCTTTGAGCCGGTAGTGATAGAGCACAAAGCCATCGAGCAGGGTTTCCCTCGCATCGCTCAGTTCCAGTGACGCATCAAAGCGTGGCGTAATGTCGATGACCCGGTCGCCGCGGCTGGGGACCTTCCACAAAACATCATAGGTGGCCGGCGCGGTCTCCTCGATCTGCAGGTACGCAGGTCGTATCTCGTGTGCCCACAGGGTCGAGGTCGCCAGCGAACAGGCGATGGCCAGCAACCAGAGAATTATTCTATTCATTCTTCTGCAAACGAAACGTTGAGTGTGCCGGGAATATGTTCGGCGGTGATCTGCACCTGATACTTGGCGAGCAGCTCCTGGAATACGCGGTCCTGTGCCTTCATACCGGACTCATATTCGTACTGCCGCGCAACGAAATCTCGCACCTGCGCGAACTCCGGCATCGCGGGTTCCTGTTTGCGCTCGATCCACACCAGGTGCCATCCGTAGCCCGACCGAATCGGCCCGGCCCACTGGCCGGTGGGCAGTGTGTCCAGGCTTTGTGCGAAGTTTTCGCCAAAAGCGCCGTCCAGCTCCTGCGCAGCGGTCATTGGCCACTGGTTGGGTATCGATAGCTTCTGACGGCGCGCGGGCGGGATCTCGTCCGTTTTTCGCAGTGCTGTCAGTAACGCATCTACCTGTGTTTGCGTCTTTTCCTGTGGCAGAAGCAGCACCTGACGGAAGGCATAGGCCTGCGGGAGCTTGAACAGGTCCTCGCGGCTGTGGAAATACTCGCGCAACTGGTCATCGGTCACCGGTTGCATCAGCGTGCTGAGGTCGATGGCCACCGCTTCCATTTTCTGTGCCAGGCGTTTCTTGATGATTTCGTCGTTGTGATCGAGGTTCATGCGCAGCGCTTCACGATAGAACACCTCGCGACGCACGTAGCGGTCGATCAGTGCCTGCACATCACTGGATTCGGGTTCCCGCTTCCATTGCAGCTTCCACAGGTTGACCAGATGATCGAGGTCCTGCTGGTCGACCACAATACGGTGCTCGCTGTCCTGCGCCCGGTTAAGCCAGAAATAAGCGGCGAAGATCACCGCTCCCAGTGCCACAAAGTGTACGAAGGGCTCGCGTATCAGGCGGTAAAGCATGCCGTTTCTATCCTTATGTTTTTAGCTGCGCTTGTTCCCAGGGGATATTTATTCCGGCGTGTACCAGATCGGGGAGCCCCAGGCGCGCTCGACAATCTGCATCTTGGTGTCTTCCGGGAATTTCACACCTTCGCGCAACTCGTCAAAGAGCGACCAGCGTGCGGTCGGCAGTTGCAGCACACGAACGTAGTAGTAGGCCTTCTGTGACGGGTCGTAGTCAGGGTCGGTCCATACCGCCATCAGCTCGGGGCTGCCCTTCTCCTTGTTGAACTCGCCGGTTTTCATATCGATCGGTGCGTCGATGGGCGCAACCGAACCGTCTTCCTGCAGGCGATCACCGGAGGCCACCACGTTGTAGATGGTGTCCTTCATCTCGCCATCTTCCAGCCAGCCTTTGACGATCTGAATACGGTCGAGGTTGGGACCAATCGGATCTTTTACCGCCCACACCATAATCTGTGGAGCCGTTTCGCCACTGTAGTCACCGCCCATGGGTACGCCCTTGGCGTAACCATCCTTGACCATGGCCTCGTAGGAATCGTAGGTGCTGGCAAAGCCCTGGCCGGCGAAGGCGCGCACCTTCATGCGCGGGCCACTGGTGGCAAACGTTTCCCGTGCCTGCATGGCGTCCCAGATAGCGCCGCGGGTGTTGCTGGTTGCCCATACTCCGGTGATCGCTCCCGGGTTGGTGTCCGCCACCCGCATCTCACCTTCGAGTGTATTTTTGGCGCGGTCTTTCGCGGTGCGATCCACCAGGCCATGGCTTCCGACCTTGTAATTGTCCTCGGCGACATTGCTCGGTGCGCCGTTGTGATTGTCGGTGCCGCCGACAAAACCGTACTTGAACGGATTGGTGCCGAACTCTTCCTGGTACTTCAGACCCCGTGTCAGGCCGTAACGTACAAAGTTCTGCTTCATGAACTTTCGGTCGTTGTAATCCTGCAGCGTGCGGGCATTTTCGAAATCGGCAAATTCATCGTTGGGCCAGAAATCCGGCACCACCTCCGAGTTACCCTTCACCTGCATCATTTCGATCAGGGGTTCCATGCTCGCACGGGTCTCGACATAAGACTTGGTGATCGGTTTGCCATCCAGTGTGGTCTCTGGGAAATCCCGGCCCTTACTTTCGTTCGCATTGTGCGGTATCGCAAATACCTTCATCCCCTCGCTGCGCTGCGCCTGCATCCACTTCCAGAGTTCCTGCGGGTCGGCACCGTCATTGGCGGAGAAGGGGACCTCCGGAACGTTAGTGTCCCGGAAAAGCACATTGCGGTGCAGGTTGGCGCCACCGGGTGCCGAGGTCCACTCGTAGGCGTGGATGGTGGTGAACTTGCCCGGTACGTAATGCTTTTGGGTGGCCTCGAAATTCTTTTTCCAGGACGACTTGATGGACTCGACACCCTGGAAGAACGGGGGGTGAGGATCCTTGCCGGTCGCCAGCGGGGTAAGGACATATTGGTTGTACAGGCCCAGTGCTTCCTTCAGGTCGGTGACGTCGCGAAATTTCTTGGCGAGGGGGTCGTCGTAACCCGGTGCCCCGGGGGTCATCAGTGTGTAGGTTTCACCAATAAACTCGGCGTGGTCGGTAACGGCGCAAAAATCCAGCGGACGCTTGATCTTGTGCATGCTGCCGTTGACCTTGACCTCTTCACCCCTGGCGAAGCGGTAGGCGTCATCCGGGGTCAGGCGGTTGCCGCCAATAAAGGCATCCATGGAGACCCCGGTATGCAGATGGGTTTCACCGAAGTAGGCGTCCCGCAGCGGGTTGCTGGCAACGCCGTCCTCGCCGGGTTGCGCTTTGGCGGCGTTATCGTTGGCAGTAGCCGGAGGGGCCTCTTCATTGGATGCGACGTCACTGGCGCTATCCTGACCAGCAACGGGTGCTTCGGGAGCTGTGGTCGTGTTCTGTTCGCTCGTCGGAGCTTTGTCGCCGCCACAGGCAGAAAGTAAAGTGGCTGTCAGCAGGGCAATAACTGTGTGTCGCATATTTACGCTCGTAATCCGGTCGGAACTCTAGACGTAGAAAGGCAGATACAACGTATAGTAGAGCCGGGTAAATCCCGGGGTGCTTTGTCTGTCATAACCGCCGACCCGCTCAAAAGGCAATGCTTACGGTGATCCGGCCGCTTTCCCGGTGGAAATCGTCACCTTCTTGATCTCGCCGGTGAACGGGTAGGGGGGGTTGTACGCACTCGTAACCGGTTGCCCCGAGTCCTCACCGATACCAAAAGTGTCGATACCGAAGCGGGCGCCGACGGTGGCCTCCATCTTGCCGCTGGCGACCTCCTGACCGTTGACCTTCAGGCTAATGGCGGCCGGCCCGCCGGGCTCCTTGCCTTGGTAATCGAAGTCCACCGTCACGGTGGCGTCGCCCGCGGGCAGGGATTTTTTCCCTTTCAGCGTGGTGTGGGTTTCGAAGTAGTTGTAATCGAATACGGGAACACCTTTATCCAGGTACAGCACGATACCCGCCGCGACCCCGCCAACCGCCATGATGACGCCCTCGGTTTTGCCACCCTCGGTATTGAGTTCGGCGGTCAGGGTCCAGGAACCGTTTTTCAGTGGCGGACCGGCGACCTCGGCGATGCGTTTTGCACCGGTGTAGTAGGTATAGGTTCCGGAACTGGTATCGGCTCCGGGCACGGGTGGTTTGGGCAGCCCCAGTCGCGCCGAGCCGCGGTCATCCAGCGGGTAGATCTCTTTGTCCTTTGCGGTTTCTTCGAATTTTTTCTGTAGCTCGGCGAGCTTGTCCGGGTTCTGTTGCGCCAGGTCGTTGGCTTCCGAAAAATCTTCTTCCAGGTGATAGAGCTCCCACTCATCCTGATCCCAGTTACCGGGTGCCAGGTCCTGGCGCCAGGGCAGGGTGTGCTGGGCGTTGGCCTTCCAGCCGTCGGCGTACATGGAGCGGTTGCTGAACACCTCGAAATACTGGTCGGGGCGGCCTTCGAACGTCGCGTCGGTAAAGCTGGCGAGGAATGACTTGCCGGCAAGTGGCTTCTGTTCGATGCCGTTGACGGTTTCCGGCATTGGGATATTCGCTGCTTCCAGAATCGTCGGCACCACGTCCACCAGGTGAAGGAACGCATCGCGCACCTGGCCATCCGGTTTAATCCTTGCAGGCCAGCTGATCACCATCGGGTTGCGGGTGCCACCGAGATGGGAAGCCACCTGCTTGACCCACTG
The DNA here is from genome assembly GCF_009931115.1 of Microbulbifer hydrolyticus. Classification (NCBI taxonomy): domain Bacteria; kingdom Pseudomonadati; phylum Pseudomonadota; class Gammaproteobacteria; order Cellvibrionales; family Microbulbiferaceae; genus Microbulbifer; species Microbulbifer hydrolyticus. The sequence goes on from NZ_CP047491.1 coordinate 938,361, forward strand.
GAAGGGCGTATTGCCAGCCCAGGCCCAGCCAACGGGATAGTGCGGCTCCGATTCCGGACCGCCCAGCTTGTCGATATTGGCGAGGTTCTCTTCGATGGACGTGGGGATACCGTTGAGCGCGCGGATCTCGTTCAGGGTCCCATCGGGACCACCCTCGGCCGAGGCGCCATTGTCGCCGGCAATGTAGATGACCAGGGTGTTGTCGGCGTCGGGCAATTCCTTGACCGCATCGAGCAAGCGGCCCACTTCGTGATCGGTAAACGCGAAATAGCCGGCGAAGTTTTCCATCAGCTTGTTATACAGGGTTTTCTGCTCATCACTGAGAGAGTCCCACGCGGGCACCCACTCCGGGCGCGGTGTCAGTTTGGTATCGGCCGGAATGATTCCCATGTCCTTCTGCCGCTTGAACACCTGCTCCCGATACTTTTCCCAGCCCATATCGAACTTGCCCTTGAACTGCTCGCGCCATTTGGCGGTGACGTGGTGTGGCGCGTGCATGGCGCCCGGGGCGAAGTACATGAAAAACGGCTTTTTCGGTGCCACCGATTTGGCGAACTTCATGCGCGCAATGGCCTTGTCAGTCATATCGCTCATGAAGTGGTAACCCTCTTCCGGGGATTTATCCGGCTCCACGGGCAGGGTGTTCTCGAACAGTACTGGGTAATACTGGTGTGTTTCACCGGCGTTGAAGCCGTAGAAGTAATCAAAGCCCATACCGGTGGGCCAGTGGTCAAAGGGGCCTGCCACCGTGGTTTCCCAGTCCGGGGTGTTGTGGTTCTTGCCGTACCACCAGGTCCCATAGCCGTTGTCCCGCAGAATTTCGCCAATGGTGGCGGTGCTTTTGGGAATGTAGGTGGAGTAGCTGGGGAAGCCCGTGGCCCACTCCATCAGGAAGCCGCTACCGGCCTCGTGGTGGTTGCGGCCGGTGAGTAGAGCGGCGCGTGAAGGGCCGCAGATGGCGGTGGTGTGAAAGCGGTTGTAGCGCAGCCCTTCCTCGGCCAGCTTGTCCAGATTGGGCGTCGGGATCAGTCCGCCGAAAGTGGAGGTTTGGCCGAAGCCCACGTCATCGAGCAGGATCACAATAACGTTTGGTGCGCCCTCCGGCGGCATGGGGCCATCCTGCCAGTCCGGTTCCGACTCCTTGTAGGTTTTGCCGATCTTGCCCTCGAACGGAGACAGCGGGATCGGCAGGTGCTTGCGGTCGGGCCATTCGCCATTGTCACTGCTCGCGGATGGCTTGGCGGCGGTTTTCGTATTCTGGTTGCCGGTACCTGTGCTTTCCGTATCCGGTGCTGGTGCCGACTCCTGGGCGGCTTTGTCTGCGGACCTGTCTTCACCGCCGCAACCGGTGAGGGCAAGGCACAGGAAAATAACCGAGAAGAGCAGACGCATGGAAACCTCGATCGTCGTTGTCTTTATTGCAATCCGGTAACTGGCCGATGGGGCAGGCCGGGCGGGGTAGCGAAACGAAGATGCTAAGCCAGATAAGTGATAGCAGATTTTCGCGCAGGCATTTCCGCTACCCCGATTTTAGCGGGTATTTAAAGTTCTCGAAGCCGTCGGCGGCGTAGATGGTGGTGCCGTTGATACAGTTGGCGGCGTCACTGGCGAGAAAGGCGATAACTTCGGCAATTTCTTCCGGCTGGGTGAACTCGTCGCGCATGTGCTCGCGCCTGATGTGATCCCAGAGGCCGAGATCCTTGTACTGGTGGAGCATCGGCGTATCCACGCGCCCGGGCGCTACCGCACACACGCGAATCTTGTGTGGCCCGTACTCCAGTGCCGCACACTTGGTCATCATATCGACGGCGGCCTTGCTGACGTTGTAGGCAAAGGTCAGCTCCGACGCCATGGTGCCGTAGACCGAAGACGTATTGATGATGACCCCGCCACGGCCCTGCTTCTTCATCGCCTTACCCGCGGCGAGAATGCCGTGGTAGACACCTTTCTGGTTTACCGCGGTGACGCCGTCAAAGTCCTTGTCCGGATCGTGCTCCAGTAGCGGCTTGGGGAAAGCGATACCGGCATTGTTGATGACCACATCGACCTGGCCGTACTGATCGATCGCCTCGGCGATCATTGCCTCCACATCCGCGTATTTGGTCACATCGGCAACCGTGGTGGTCACCTCGTCACCGTAATCCTTCTTCAGCTTGTCCAGCGAGTCTCCAGAGAGGTCGACCGCAATAACCCGAGCGCCCTCGTCGACAAGTTTCCTGAGGATGGACTGCCCAATCCCGCCGCAGACGCCTGTGGCAACGGCGACCTTTCCCTGTAAGCGCATGTCTTTATCCTGTTGGTTGTGTTGTCTATCAGGTTAGGTCTTCTGTGTCGGTGGTCAATTCGTTGGGAGCCATTTATTGGGGTCGGATTTATGCGCGAACTTTAATCGGGTGGGCACCTGTCGGCGTTGAAGATTGAGGTATGGCGGGTGTTGTACACAGAGGTGATTAATGCGGTAGCGGCTGCGTGTTCGACGGCCAGCTTGTAAGCGAGATTTCTCGGGACTAGACTCTCCATCGTTGGGCTTACTCTGAAGTCTCAACGCATAACCCGATAGCAGACAGCCAGCATCGACTGGATTCAAATTGTACGACTACCTTCTTTCCCTGCTCTACGATCTGGATGGCGTGCAGCAGAACCCCAAGTACCACCCCGAGGGCGATGCCCTTTTCCACTCGCTTCAGGCGTTTGAAATCGCCAGATCAAACTCATTAGAACCGATCTTGTGGGCCTCCGCACTGGTGCACGATGTTGGCAAGGCCGTTGAAAGTCACGGTCATGAGCACATTGGCGCCGAGATGTTGCAGGGCGTGCTGTGTGAGGACATCGTCTGGCTGGTGCAACATCACCTGGATTTAATGACAGCGCCTCGCCGTACCCGGCATAGGTTTGCCGGTGATCCCCGACTGCCACTGCTTCAAAAATTGAGGCAGTTTGACGTACAGGGAAGGGACCCAAATGCGACGACCATGTCTCCGGAGCAGGCCCTACTGCTGTTAAAGCCTTTCCATTCTCTGATCGCGGCCTGAAGCCGCCTCCACCTATGAACAAGGAGCAACGTTTCCGGCACCTGATCACTCAGGAGGCAGCCCGGTTGATGGTAAACGAAGGCGTTGGGCAGTACTTCGATGCCAAGCGAATCGCCGCGCGGCGCATTATCGGTAAACAATATAAATACAACCCGAAGTACCTTCCGTCCAACGGCGAGATTTCAGACGCGGTGCATGCACTGGGACAACTACAGGATCCGCATTCCCACAATGAGCGGCTGTTCCGCATGCGGATGTGTGCTCTTGAGGTGATGAAGCACCTCGAAGCTTTCTCACCGCGCCTGATTGGCTCGGTCAGCACGGGTAATATACGCGAAGGCAGTGATATCGACCTGCATGTGTTTACCGATGAAATTGAAGCGCTGGAGCACCACTTACAATGTCTTGGCTGGACCTACCAGCGGGATACGGTGTGTATCCGTGCCGGAAGCAAACTGATCGAGTATGAGCATATCCACCTGGACTTCGAATTCCCGGTAGAGCTGTCTGTGTACCCGGAGCGGGAGATCCGAATTACTGGCCGCTCCAGCACCGATGGTAAGCCTATCCGACGATTGAACAGCGCTAAGGTTAGGCAGCTGGTGAGAGAGGAGCACTGGCAGGCCTATCTGAAAGCGGGGGGAGTCAACGAGTAAGTACGCTTTTTCCCTGGAATTAAAAGACAAATTTTACGCCCGCAAAAATCCCACTCAGATCCAGATCATCAAAATAGAGGGAGTTGTGAAAGTTCCACCTCAAGTAGCGATAGCCACCAACAATATCGTAGCGGTAACAGCGGTAATTGACTGCCGCCAGTGCCTGCCAGGTGGAATCGCTTTCCCCGGTCCCGATATCCGCGTAATAGGTGAGATACCAGCGATCATCGAGATCGGTCTTGCCACGAAGCCCAATAACGCCATCCCAGACACTACCTGAGTCAGAGATTCTAAAGCTGCGGAGTCGGCTGAGGTCACCCCTGACATCAACATCCAGCCATAAATTGCGCATGCCCAACGTGACGTTGATATTCGATATCCCGGACTGGTAGAAGCGATAAGCACCACCCAGCGTGGCGGTAAAACCTTGCAGATCAATATCGGCACCAACGCGGAACCGGTCACCCTGAAAACGGACGGTTTGTCGGATATCGTCGGATACATCCAGATAAAGCATGTCAGCAAAGAGAGTCCATTCATCCCGGCTTGCGGCGAGGGTGCCCATAAAACCGACTTCCAGGTCCTTGAGCAGTTCATCAAAGCCGATATCAATACTGTCGCCACTTCTCGTATCGCCACCGATACTGGCGCCCCACAGGTAGATCTCTGCGCCCATCATCCAGTGATCGCTAGGGCCCTTGCCGAAGGTCTCGTATCGGCCATAGCCTTGAGCTTGCGCGAGGCTGAACGGGAATAATGTCACGAAAAGTCCGAATAATAAGGCGAGTGATGCTGTGCGGTTACGTAATGTCATAAGTGTGGGGTCCCTATTGAGCCCGCTTGTCGACTCCATCGCACGTTCACTCAGAGTGACATGGGCATAGTCCAGGGCGAAGGAGCAGATGCCGCCTCCTTCGGCGGCGTCTGTGCTATTACCGTTGCGTCAAAAATAGTTCAGATTGGAAACCTCGTGGGTGTTGGCGGCAGGGGATATGCCGATTAGTGAGCTCAAGGTCATTCGAGGAAAAATATAGACGCCAGCAGAAATATGAGTAGCGAGCACATATGGTTATCAACAGCGGGCGGGGGAGTAATTGCTGAAGGGGGGGCGGCTTGTTCTATCGGATCGTCTCTCGCGTGCGATGTGGAAAATTCCGCTACCTGGCTGCTGACCAGCCCTCTTTCCGATGGAGCTGAGCGCCCGGCCTCGGTTGAGGAGGCCGGGCACTGAAGGAGCCTCCGCAATTAGCGTCGGGGCCTTCTGACTTTGCCGTGGTCGGTGGGGCTCCCGCAGCGCGTAAATCGTGAACGGACGTTACCCTGCACGATAGGGCACAGAGAACGCATAGAGTAGCAGCGAACGAAATGAGTTTATCAGGACTCCAGAGACGCCGGATTCTTCTACAGTCATCTTTCCTAAATGCTGCGGGCCAGTGTCAAAAGGAACGTTTGAGTCACTGTCCGCCGCTATTGACGCAGCATCGTTCCGAATCCTGGTTTGGAACTTCCTGGGACTGGAAGGCTAAAGGTTCGATTTATAGCTGAGCCGGTAGCCCGTGATGGCGATTACCGAAATACACGTCACGGTTCAGGTTGGACTTCACTGTGGTTTGGGCTGCGGCGTCCTCTTTTCCGAAAGGCTCGGCGTCAGGCCTGCTTGCAGTCCCACTGCCAGACTCGGTCGCCGCGGCCTCACTTTTGATCTCCGGGTTTGCAGTGCCACTGGCATTTTGTGCGCTCTGATTATCCCGGCCCGCCCCCGCTGCGATTCAGCCCTGACGCCATGCGCGAAACGCATCGCGCAGCACGACGTAGGAGGTATGCAGGAATATGAGGGCAACGGCGCTGGCGATTAGCAGGTCGGGCCATCGAGCATCCAGCCATAGCACCAGAGCGCCGGAGAGGATCACGCCGATATTGCCAATCACGTCATTGCGGGAGCAGAGCCATACGGAGCGCATGTTCACGTCCTCCCCGCGATGCCGCATCAGCAGCACAAAGCAGGTGAGGTTGCCGACAAGGGCGACGGCGGCGACGGCCAACATCACAACCCCGACCGGCTCGGCGTGACCGAGCAGACTCGCGATGATGCTTGCGACCACGGCCAGCGCAAAGCCGAGCTGGATAAGTCCTTTCACAAACGCGGCACCGGCACGCCACTGGATACTTTTCCCGACCACGAACAGGCTCATCCCGTAGACGAGTGTGTCGCCCAGGTTGTCGGCGGAATCCGCGATCAGCGCCTGTGACTGTGCGAGCAGGCCTGCGCCGAGCTCGGCAATAAACATCACGGCATTAATGGCCAGCACGATCCACAGCGTGCGTCGGCGCTTCCCCGTCTGCAGCTGAGTCAGTGCCTCGGATTTGGATTCACAGCAATCGGACATAACAGTAATCGGACATAGGTGCTCCCACTTAGCCTTACCGCCATTTAACACCCTCTAGCCACTAGGGAGTCAAGCCATAACCCCGTTGGGTATAGGGTCAAAAATGCGTGTAAAATATCGCCAATTCAGCCGCAGCATGTAACTGGCTATGACTCCCAATTCCTACTCCCGCCTGCGCGCGCGTGAGCTCGCCAAGTCCACCAAACCCTTCCGGGCCAAAGGCAAAAGTGTGCAGCGTTGCCCCGCATGCCAGATGGCGGCGTTCGCCTGCATATGTGCCTGGCGCCCCAGCGCGGAAAGCTCTCTGGAATGTTCTGTGGACTTTGTGCTGCTGATGCACCGCAAGGAATTGTTCAAGCCCACCAACACCGGCCGCCTGATCGTTGATGTGTTTCCCGGTACCCCGGCATTCCTGTGGAACCGGCTGGAGGCACCCGAGGAACTGAAGGCAATTTTCGACGACCCGCACCGGGACTGTTATGTGGTGTTTCCCGCAGACGGTACCGAAAACTGCGCGAGAGAGACCGTTCGCGCACTGCCGGACAGCAACAAAAAGACCACTCTGATCCTGCTGGACGGGACCTGGAAGCAGTGCAGCCGGATGATTGGCCTCAGCCGGTGGCTGGACCGAGTTCCTTGCCTGAGCCTGCCGGAAAACCTGGTGCGCTCCTATTCCGTAAGAGACTCCGGCCGCAGCCACCGCTTCTCAACCGCAGAGGCCGCCATCAGTTGCCTGTTGCTGGCGCAAGAGGTGCAGCCGGCGGACACGCTGCGGCACTATTTCTCGGTGTTTAATCAGCACTATCTGGCGACCCGAGGGGTTTGCGATGTGGAAGAGGGCGAGAGCCACGAGTATTTGCGGAGACTGAAGCCATCATGAGTGTCGAGCCTCTTTTTATTGGCTGGGATGTGGGTGGCTGGAACTGCGACAGCAATGCCAATAGTCGCGATGCGTTAGTGGTACTGGATCGAGAGCGGAACCTGCTTGGCCGGCCCTGGCGCGGCAACTTGCGTGTGGCGATCAATGACGCCAGCAGCACCCAGGAATGGATCCAGACGCTGTTGCGGTACTGCGAAATCGATATTCAGGGGGATTGCCCCCCAGTGGTGATGGCCATTGATACGCCGCTCGGTTTTTCACAGCCATTCCTGAATCTCATAAGCGGTCGCGGCGCCGCTGGTGATATCGGAAAATCGGCGAGCAACCCCTACCTGTTCCGCTACACGGAACACTTCCTTTTTCATCGCGGCCTGAAACCCCTGTCCCCGGTCAAAGACATGATCGGCAGCCAGGCCACCAAGGGCATGCACGTACTTGCACGCTTCGCCCCGGAAGTCGCCACTACCGGCGTCTGGCGCAAGGGCGCAGCGCTTACCGCCTTTGAGGCCTATCCCTCCGCCTGCAAGCCCTCAAAAAGCGTGCGCGAGCTGTTACAGAAATATCGCACTGAACCCGCAGACACCCAGCTCGAGGCGTGGAACACGGCCGGATTCGGTTTTGGCATTGATCACGAAGACAAGCGAGATGCGCTGCTGTGTGCGCTGGTGGCGTGGTTGTTTCACTGCCAGCCGGATGCGCTTTGTCTGCCCGATGCAGAGGTGCCAGAGGGGGAGGGCTGGATATTTGTTCCGGGCGATGCACTGATTGAACCTCGGCAGTAAATTGCCTGTTGCCAGGTTCGGTGGTTTGTGTGGGCCTATACGAAATCTATAGGACGTTGATTAGCGTGCCCGCGTTCTGAGTTATTGTCAGTTCGGACAAGTTAAAAAGGCCCGCTACTTTGAGGTGACGAGCCTTTTTGATTTGGTGGGATGACGGGAGTCGAATAATTGGCTGTATGGCCCGTCAATACTGACTTTTCATGCGGCTCCTAACGTGGGCCCCACATATAACCCCACCATGAGGCGGGGGTACTTCTGTAAGGTGTAAAAGCTGCTACATCGATATTGGGCAGGGGACAACAGGGTCCCCTTATTGCCATTTACCACATCGCCTCTGTCGGCTCACTGAGGTGTATACCAGATCGGTGAGGTGTAGGCGCGTTCCTGGATGGTGGTGGGAACATTGTCCGGTCGCTTCACCCCGAAGACCTTTGCGTCGATGGTCGTCCAGCGCGGTGTGGGGATCTCGATAACCCTCACGTAGTAGAAGGCCTTTTGTGCTGGATCAAAGTCAGGGTCTTTCCAATACGCATCCAGTGCTACTGCGCCAATCGAGTTGTCGTACGTGGCTTGCTCGACATTGACGGTATTGCCGACGGGCTCTTTGCTGCGTCCGTCGGTGCCGATGGTTCGGCCGCCAGAAACCGCGAGATCGTAGACTTTTTCGTGGGTCTTGCCCTTGGCGTCCGCCCAGCCTTTTATCATCTGAATCCGATCGAGATTGGCACCGTCCGGGTCGCGCAAGGCGCGGACGAGAAAGGACGGTGCTTTGTCGGACTTCTTCAGGTCGCCTCCCATAGGCACACCTTTGTCATAACCGTTCTTGGCGAAGTCAGAGCGCAGCAGGTCCTTTTCGGAGAAGTCGAAGCCGCCAAACACCCGAACCCGAATGCGGGTGCCGGTTGTGGCGAATACCTCCTTGCGGGCCATGGCGTCCCAGATGGCTTCACGTGTATTTTCCCTTGCCCAGACCGCGGCAATGCCAGCCGCGCCAATTTGGCTGGCGTACGACTGGCTGCCTTTCGGCGCCGGCCGACCTGCGACCACTTCCTCGAAGCGAACCGGCGCGGCGCTAGGCTCGAGTAGGCTGACCTTGCCGAAGTAATTGTCTTCTTCTGCAGTGGATAATGCCGTGTGGGAGTCCGTTGACCCGATCACACCGAACTTGAACGGGTTGGCGCCCAGTTTAGCTTCATATACGAGACCTCGCTTCCACGCTTCGCGGGCATATTCCTTGGGCAACATATCCTTGGTCTTGGGTTGTGGCCCGAAACTGCCGCGGTCCCAGGTTTCATAGTCGGCGAACTCGTCGTCTGGTGAGAACATCGGGTGGGCTTCACCGTCGCCCTTCATTTGTGTGATTTCATAGATGGGCTCCCACTTCATGCGGCGTTTCGCGTACTCCTCAGTGAGGGGGTCGCCGGTGTACGTCTGATCGTCGAACATCAAACCATTGGAGAGGTTGCCGTTGTGCGGGATCGCGAGCAGACGGCCGCCAGTTTTCTTCTCGTAGGCGGCCATCCACTTCCACAGGTCCTCAGGGTCGAAGCTGTCGTACTGGGAAAACGGCAGGACCTGGCTGGCTTTGTCCCCGCCGTCGCGGAAAATAATATTGCGGTGAATATTGTTGCCATCGGGCATCGACGTCCACTCATAGCCGATGAAGGCGGTAAAACGTCCCGGGCTGTTGTACTTTTCTGCGGCCTCAATGATTTTCTTCCAGTAGTTCTCCATCATTTCGGGCATATCTGCCAGCGGGTTGTCACGGGCGGCATTTTTGGCCATCCAGTTTTCGTAGGCTTGGAGCGCACCCTCGGTGCCGGACTTAACCAGATCGTGTTGCTTTTTACCCCAGGCATTTTTAAGCAGGTCCGGGTCCGAAACGGCGATGGCAGGGGAGAGGCCCAGGTTCTCCGCGTGGTCTGACACCACGAGGAAATCGAGCGGACGATTAAGGCGTGCCGGGACGCCAGTGCTGGAGGTGACTTCCTCACCCATGGCGAAGCGGTAGGCATCTTCCGGCGTAAGCGTGCAGCCTACCATCCCGGCATCGGTGGAGTAACTTGTGTGAAGGTGGGTCTCACCGAAGAGCACTTGATTCGGGAAGTCTTGGCCGGGGTATGGAGAGTACCCGATTTTCTTGGCTTCCTTTATTTCTTCTTCTGTTGGAGCCGGGGTGTCCTGGGCGTGTAGGCTCGGAAGGGCGAAACCCATGAGTGCGAGTGCGGCAGCGGTTCTGATAAATGTGTTTTTCATGTCGCTTGATTCTCCCGCCGAGTTTACATTCAGAAGTTGTGATTAGCTGATTCAGTGATAGCACGTGAGCAGGGAGGATGGGTTGATGATGGAGCGGGGGCTCTAACTTTGGCGTCATCGTAATTTTTTGGCTGTAAATTTGCGGGCTCTTTAGCCAATTTTTTACCCCCCTTCTCTTAATTTGTGGGTGTGTCGATTTGGTTTCCCGCATGGTGTATGTGAATAGCCCCAGAGATTTACCCCCCCCCATGGGCTTGACTGGTGGACGCTGAGGCTTTCGGAATACTGGGGTCAGAGTAAAATATTGACGCTGCATTCTTCCAAGTGTGTCGAGCGGTCTTGCCTGAGAGTGAAGGGCGAGAGTTGGGATTTTATATGTGGTGTGAGTCCGTTGGCGGGAGTGATTCGTCACTTGCGCTCCTCACCCCTTCGGGGCAGCCTGCGGCTGTCTTGACGCGCTGCGCGTTGATTGAACCCTCGCTTTGCATTCCACTCGAGGCAGCTCGCTAAATTAAAAAGCCCCGTTACCTTGCGGTAACGGGGCTTTTTAATTTGGTGGAGGTGGCGGGAGTCGAACCCGCGTCCGTCAGCACTCTGCCAGAGGCTCTACATGCTTAGATCCGTCTATTGATTTAGCTCGTTACAGCCCAACGGGCAGGACGTAACTCGCGAGCCTGAATAAGTTTTAGGCCATCCACGTCAGGCACGCTTCAGGACGATCCAGTTCTGTATGACAGCCATCAGCGCGGTACTGGCACCTTACTGAAGGCCGCTAAGGGGCGAACCCTTAGTAGTGCGTCACGGGCTGCTTACGCAGCCAGTTGGGCACCGTAGTTGTCGTCGTTGGCAACTAATAAAATACAGCTTTGGATTTACGTGATTCGCTGCCATCACGGCATGCACCCATGGTTTCGTCACCGGCGTCGAATCCAAGTCACCCCCGGATTCTCTGCCTCCCGTCAGCAAGCTGAGCTAGGGGCACGAAACGCATTTGCGTGTCGGTCAGTATACCTGAAGGCCAATTGACACCATAGTGGTGCGGCACAATTTTGTGACCAACCGGTTACTGCCGTTCAAACAGGGCGATGGACTCCACATGGGTAGTGTGGGGGAACATGTCCATTACTCCCGCTTTGCTTAGACGATAGCCGCGCTGCAAAAGTTCCGCGGTATCCCGGGCGAGGGTGGCGGGGTTGCAGGAGACATAGACGATGCGCTGGGCACCGAAGTGGGCGATATTGCGCACCACTTCCAGGGCGCCGGTGCGGGGTGGGTCCAGCAGGATTTTGTCAAAGCCGCCGCGGGCCCAGAGGCTGGTGGAAAAGTCCTCGGTGAGATCGGCGGCCTGGAATTGCACGTTGTTGAGCTGGTTGCGCTCGGCGTTCTCGCGGCCCCGGCGGGTCAGGTCGAGCGCCCCTTCTACACCCACCACTTCCGCTGCGCGTTTGGCCAGCGGCAGGGTGAAATTGCCCAGACCGCAGAACAGGTCCAGCACGCGCTCGTTAGGCTGCGGGTCCAGCAGTGCGATGGCGCGCTGCACCATCTGGCGGTTGATGGCGAAATTGACCTGCACAAAGTCCTGAGGATGGAAGTGCATCGTCAGGCCGAATTCCGGCAGGGTGTAGCTGAGCCTTTCCTCGCCGTCTTCGGGCCAGACTTTGTGCGGGGTGTCGTCCGCTTGCAGGTACAGGTGCCATCCCTGTTGCCGCACGAAGTCGAGCCATAGCTGAAGATCGCTTTCCGGCAGCGGCTTGAGGTGGCGTACCACCAGGGCGATGGCCTCTTCGCCAGCCGCAACTTCCACATGGGAGATGTGCCGGCCTTCCCGGCACCGGTCGATGAGTTGGTGCAAGTGCGGGAGTTGACGGGAGAATGCTTCCGGCATCACCAAGCATTCGCGGATGTCGGTCAGGTTGTTGGAGCGCTTTTCCCGGAATCCTAAAACCAGTCTCGGCTTGTTTCCCTCGCCTTTTTTATGCGCCTCTTTGACATAGCGGGTACCGAGACGCGCCTTGTTGCGGTAGCCGACGCTGTCGCTGGTGAGTGGCGGCAGCACGTCTGCGGGACTGGTGTGGGCAAAGCGCTGCAACTGGTCGAGCAGGATTTTTTCCTTCGCCGCTATTTGCGCGTCCGGCTGCATATGCTGCAGGGCGCAGCCGCCGCAGAGTTCGAAGTGGGGGCAGGGCGGTTGCTGGCGTTCGGGTGCGGGCTCGATGATTTCTGTTGCCACGGCTTCGTCGAACTTGGCGCGGTGCGCGAGGTAGCGGACCTTTACGGTTTCCCCGGGCAGGGCGTTGTCCACAAACAGGGTTTTACCATCCAGCCGCGCGATACCGCGCACTTCATGGCTGAGTGCGTCAATGGCCACCGTCGGGGTGCTGGCGGACGGCTTGCTGGAGGACTTGGCGGATCGCTTGTGTGGCGCGGCCTTGCGGCCTTTTGTGGATGCCTTGAAAGGCGGACGTTTGGATGACATGACGGAACAGGTTCTGGGTTGCGCGGACAGATGGGCGGCAATGATAGTCCGCGGTGGCGAGAAATGCGCGTATGAGTTGAGTGGGTGCGCCAGGGGGAGGTGGCAGGCGGGCTGGGAGGGCGGCCGCAGGAAGAGCCTGCGGCCGTGAGGGTGTCTTTTACAGTACCGTCTGGGCAAAGGCGGCCAGGATCAGCAGCGGGCAGACAATGCGCACATACCAGGGCCAGACTTTCCAGAACAGGGTCTTCTCGATACCCGGGTGGCCTTCCTGCAGCTCCATCAGCAATTGGTCGCGACGCCAGATCCAGCCGGCAAAAATACACAGCGCCACACCCAGCAGCGGCTGGCCATATTCGGTGCTGATGGAAATGACCAGGCCGAATAGTGCGTCGAAATTGAAAATGATCAGGGTACTGATGGCGAAAATGATCGCGCCAGTGAGCAGGGTCGCGGGCTTGCGCTTCAGGCCCAGGCTTTCGATAGAAAAGGCTACGGGCACTTCCAGCATGGAGATCGACGAGGTGAGGGAAGCGATCACCATCAGTGCGAAAAAGGCGATCGCCACAAACAGTCCGCTCGGCCCCATATTATCGAACAGTGCCGGCAGTACCTGCAGGATCAGACCGGGGCCGGCAATCAGGTCGCCACTCTCGGAGAAAATCTGGGTGCCGGCTTCCTGGGCCACATACATGGCAGGCAGGATCAGCAGGCCGGCGGTGAAGGCGATACCCACATCGATCAGGGTCACCAGTGCACCCAGGCGCGGCAGGCTCTCTTCCTTGCTGAGGTAGGAGCCGTAGATCAGCATGGTGCCCACACCCAGAGACAGGGAGAAGAAGGCCTGGCCCATGGCAGAGAGCAGCAGCTGAGGGGATAACTCACTGAAGTCAGGCCGCAGGTAGGCATCGAGGCCGGTCATCGCGCCTGGCTGGGTCAACACATAGACGATCAAAAGCAGCAGCAGGATGATCAATGCGGGCATCAGCAGGGTGGACCAGCGCTCGATCCCTTTTTCCACACCGCTGGCGATAATCAGCATGGTGAGGCCGCTGAAGATGGCGGTAAAGGCGAAGTTGCGGGAGGTGCTGTCGCTGGTGAGCCAGCTAGCGGTGTCACTGGCGCCGATCAGGGTGGCGAACGGGTCGGCAAGATGTGAGACCATCCAGCCGGCCACAATCGCGTAAAAGCTGAGGATCAGCGAGGCCACGAGAATGCCGCCGAAGCCTGCGAGGGTGCCCACGCCGCGGCTGACGGGGCCGGTGGAGATACTGCGCAGGGCCTGGACCATATTGCGGCGCGCGTAACGGCCGATGGCGAGTTCCGCCATCAGCACCGGGTAGGCGAGCAGAAACGCCAGTATCAGGTAGACCATCACAAACGCGGCACCGCCGTTGGCGGCCACGTTGGTGGGGAAGCCCCAGATATTGCCGAGGCCGACAGCGGAGCCGGCGGCGGCCATCAGGAAGCCAAAGTTGGAGCTGAACTGTCCTCGCGGTGCACTCATGGTAAATCCTGTAATTATTCTTTTGTCGAGTTGACGCTCTGTCTTAATCCGGCGCTGGCTGGAGTCGCCCTGTTAGCGGTTATCGGTGCGCATGATGCGCTGTTTCTGCCGGTTCCACTCGCGTTCTTTCTCGGTCTCACGCTTGTCATGGGAGGCCTTACCCTTCGCCAGCGCGATCTCGCACTTGATCAGGTGCTTTTTCCAGTAGATGGCGGTGCATACACAGGCATAGCCCTTCTGGTTGACCGCGGCCACCAGTTTGGCGATCTCGCGCTTGTTCAGCAGCAGGCGGCGGGTGCGGTCCGGCTCGGTGACATAATGGGTAGAGGCGCTGGTCAGCGGCTGGATGCGCGCACCCAGCAGCCACGCCTGCCCGTCTTTGAACAGAACATAACTGTCGGTGAGCTGGGCCTTGCCTTCACGGCAGGATTTGACTTCCCAGCCCTGCAATTCCAGGCCCGCCTCGAACTTCTCTTCGATAAAGTAATCGTGCTTTGCCTTCTTGTTGAGGGCAATAGTGTTCGAGGATGGGGCCTTTTTCTTTTTCGCCATGGATACAACTTAAATGAGATTGAACAGGCTCGTATTGAAAAACTTCAGCATGACTGTGTTGATGAATACGAGCAGAAGGATCGCGGGAATAAAGGTGCCAAGGGAGAAGTTGACGTACTTCTGTGACAGCGAGCCGGCAAAGCCCTTGTCGCCTTCCTGCAGTTCTTTGTCAAAGTTGGCCCGCTTCCACTTGTAGATCACGAAGATACACACCAACAGGCCGTTGAGAGGCAGTATGGTGTCGTAAAACAGGATTTCTACCAAGTCGAAAAACGATTTGTCACTGCCAGCCAGGGTGATGAACTGGGTCAGCCAGTCTGCCATACCGAAGGACATTGCGCAGCATACCGCCAGTACAAACTGCACCGCTGCCACGGCATAGATGGCCTTCTTGCGAGACATGCCCCGCTCGTCGCGCAGGGTGGCGATGGGGACTTCAATGATCGAGACCAGGGACGTGAGCGCCGCCACGAAGACCAGGAAAAAGAAGGCCGCGGCGAAGATGCTCGCCCCGAAATAGCCGATGCTGTCCTGCAGGGAGAGGAAAATCTTGGGCAGGAACAGGAAGATCATGCCGGCAGAGGAGTCGCTCAGGGTGGCGGTGTCGATCTGCGGGTTGAAATGGAAAATACTCGGCAGAATGAGCAGGCCGGCGGTAAAGGCGACCAGGGTGTCGGTAAGGGCCACGGCCTTGGCGGAACCGGGGATGGAGTCCCGTTTCTTCATGTAGGACCCGTAGGTAATCATGATGCCCATACCCAGCGACAGCGAGAAGAACGCCTGGGCCATGGCCTTGCTCACAACCTCGCCGCTGAGCTTGGCGAAATCGGGGATCAGGTAGTACTTGACCCCAATAATGGCGTTCTCCCGGGTGAGCACAAACACCACCAGTGCCACAAGCATCACAAACAGCATCGGCATCAAGGTCTTGGCTGCGCGCTCGATACCGTCTCTAACCCCCAGCGAGAGTACTCCATTGATGATCAGCATCAGGGCAATGAGGTACACGAATACGGTTTTGGAATTGATAAACTCGCCGAAATACGCCTCGGTGGTCAACGAGGTCAGGTTGCCCTTGAAGATTTCCACCAGGTAACCGAGTACCCAGACAGTCACCACCATATAGAATACGGCGATCATGAACGGGGTAATCAGCGCGAACCAGCCGGGAATACGCCACAGCCTGGAGCCGCCGGAGAGCTGCCGGTACGCACCTACCGGGTCTTTATCTGTACGCCGGCCGAGGGCCAGTTCGGCCATCATCACCGGCAGGCAGATAAAGAAGACGAACAGCGCGTAGACCAGAAGGAAGGCACCGCCGCCACTCTTGGTGGCGGCCACCGGGAAAGACACCAGATTGCCGATGCCCACTGCGGAGCCGGCGGCAGCCAGGATAAAACCAATACGGGAGCCAAAATGTTCTCGCGCTGCGGACATAGATTTCTCACTTGCCTGTTATTCTTGTCGCCAGAATAGTTGCCGGGCCGGACTTGGGAGATCGCCTCTCGTCCTCTTGTTAGAGCGCCGCAGCAACTGTCATAGCCCCGGTACATCCTTGGGCCGATAAAAACGGATTGTTGCAGGATTTATCCGCCTTGAGTAGCTTCGCTGGCGAAATTTGCCCTGCGCGACACAGGATAGGCAAGAAATCCGCCTTCGAGGGGCAAGAATTGAGCAACAACCCCCTTTGAACCATGACAAAAGTTGATCGATGACAAAAATTGAGCGCAGCGCGCTGGTGATGTACAGCGCAGAGCAGATGTTTGACCTGGTCAACGACGTGGCCAGCTACCCCCAGTTTCTCCCCGGCTGCCGCGGGGCGGAAATCCTGCACCGGGATGAAGACACCCTGGAGGCGCGGCTTGACCTCTCCCGCGCCGGTATCAGCCAGAGCTTTGTAACCCGCAACCAGCTGCATCGCCCGGATAAAATGGAGCTGGTACTGGTAGATGGCCCGTTCAGTGAGTTCAATGGCTGCTGGACGTTTACCCCGTTGGGTGAGGGCGCCTGCAAGGTCATGTTTACCCTGCAGTTTCTGGCCCGGAACCGCCTGCTTGGCGTTGCCGCGGGCAAGTTGTTCAGTGGCATTGCCAACCAGATGGTGGATGCCATGTGCGAGCGAGCCAAACAGATTTACGGAGAACCCCAATGAGTAACAAGCAAACCATCGCCGTGGAAGTGGTGTATGCCCTCCCGCACGAGCAGCGCCTGATGAGCCTGCTGGTGGAGCCGGGCACGACTGCGCTGCAGGCTCTGGAGCTTTCGGGGATTCCCCGGGAATACCCGGAAGTGGACCCGGCGAGCGCCAAGCTGGGTATCTTCGGTCAGGCGCTGGGCACCAAGGGCCTGGCCGTGGCGTCCGAGTATGTGCTGCAGCCGGGGGATCGCGTGGAAGTGTATCGGCCGTTGATTGCCGATCCGAAGGAGGCGCGCAAGCAGCGCGCAGAGAAGGCGAAGCGCCAGGCGCAGCGCGGTTAAGCCCAGCCTGGCGGTTCAGGGCAGAATCAGGGCCAGTTGCTCGGCTGCCAGTCGCCGCTGGTCCCCATCAGGCGGTCGCCGTTGAAGTATACGGAAAAGCGCTTCTGGCTTTCTTCACCCTTCGGAGTACGCACACGATTGATGTAATCCCAGCGGTTGGGGTTGAAGGTGTCTTCCAGCAGCGGTGTGCCCAGTACAAAGCGGACCTGTCGGCGCGTCATGCCGGGCTTCAGCTGGTCCACCATTTCCTGAGTGACGATGTTGCCCTGCTGTACCTGGATGCGGTGCACGCCGGGAAACTTGAACAGGCTGCAGGCGGTAGCGACGCTGCAGAGGGCGGTAATCAGTAGAATTCGTACAACTGATGGCATTGAATGCTCCATCTGAATTTTTATTGGGTTCCCTAAAACGGGGTGCAGTGGGCTGCCCCGGTATCGTCGACAGCATAGCGGACGACACGGCAAACATCGACGCGACCGGCGCAGGCGCCATCGGGTTGGGCGACATGATAGGAATAGTCGCCAATTCGCCGATAAAGTTCCGCGGGCTCGCAGCGCTGCCGGGTGTCAGCCGCGTCACCGCTCCTGTAAGTGGGTATTCACTTGCCCGGAGCGGGCCTGCGGGGTGCGGGGTGTCGCACTTTCCCGTCCGATTCCGCGTTCGGGGTTCCGCTGCCTTCACTGGGCGTGGATAATACCCGAACTGTGCGCCTGCCGACAGGCGGAGCGCCATTTATTACTAGCGACTATTTCGAACGACGATATAGCGATCACGAGCACACATCCGGAACTTTAATACTCATGTCGACCGAAAATCAGGAACTGCGCAAAGCGGGCCTCAAAGTCACTCTGCCGCGAGTGAAAATTCTGCAACTGCTGGAGAGTGCCAGCGAACAGCATCTGAGTGCAGAGGATGTGTACAAACTGCTTCTGGACGCCGGGGAAGATGTTGGCCTGGCCACCGTGTACCGGGTACTGACCCAGTTTGAGAGTGCCGGCCTGGTGATTCGCCACAACTTCGATGGTGGCCACTCGGTATTCGAGCTCGACCGCGGCGACCACCACGACCACATGGTGTGCACCGATACCGGCAAGGTCATCGAGTTCCATAACGAGAAGATCGAAGAGCTGCAGCACCAGATTGCCGAAGAGCACGGCTACGAGCTCACCGGCCATAGCCTGGTGCTGTATGTGAAGAAGAAAGAAGGCTAAAGACAGGGAAGCCTTCAGGCAGAAAAAAGGGGAGCGCAAAGCTCCCCTTTTTACGTCTGGGTACTGGCCCGATTACACCGGGGCGGTGTAATCGTCGGGATATTTGCCCACTTTGCCCGCGTAGAAGCTGCCAAACCGCGCCAGTTCCTTGGCCAGATTTTCGCCCATCTCCATTACCGGCCCCAGACCGGCCTCTTTTTTGGCGAAATCGACAAATCCGCAGACCACCGGTACCGCCGCACCGCGGGCGATGTGGTAAAAGCCGGTTTTCCAGCGCTCTGTTTTGCCGCGAGTGCCCTCGGGGGGAACGGCAATCACCAATTCTTCCCGCGATTTGTACTGGTTCACCGTGGCTTCCACCAGGTTATTGGCCTTGCTGCGGTCCACCGCAATACCTCCGAACCAGCGCATGGTGCCGCCCAGGGGGAACTTGAACAGTTTGTCCTTGCCCATCCATTGCGGGTTCACCTTGAGCTTGAGCGCCGCGAGGATAAAGAAGTAGCCGTCCCAGTTGGACGTGTGCGGGGCGGCGAGCAGCACGTACTTCTTGAGTTTCAGTGCGCGCTCATCGGCGACGACTCTCCACCCGTGCAGCTTGAGAAGCAGGCGTGCTACCAGGCGCAGGCAGGGAGTCAGGATGGGGGTGTTAAAAATGGTTATCTGCATGGTACGACCGAGTTCTTTGCCCGTCAGTGTAGTTGGATCCCCGGTGGGGCTTGCGTGAGGGCGCGGCAGTATAAGGTGAATCTCACGCCGCTTTCGGTCAATTTCGGCCCTGGCAGGTCGCCGGGGCCGATTATCTGGGACTGTGTGGTTTTATTTCTTGCGGACTGCAGGCCCCGGCCGATCAGGCCCTGCTCAGCATTTCTTCCGCGTGGGCGATGGATTGGGTAGTGGCTTCACCACCCAGCATGCGCGCTATCTCGGTACTGCGCTCGGTGTCCCTCAGTTCCCGCAGGGCCACGAACGCCGCCTCGCCGTCGCTATGCTTTTCCACCAGATACTGGCGGTGGGCTCGGGCCGCCACCTGCGCCAGATGGGTAACGCAGATGACCTGGCCGCGCTCGCCAAGCTGGCGCAGTAGCTTGCCCACCACATCGCCGGTGGCGCCGCCGATCCCCACATCCACTTCGTCGAACACCAGTGTGGGGGTGCGGGATGTCTGCGCAGTGATGACCTGGATCGCCAGGCTGACCCGCGACAGTTCGCCACCGGAGGCAATCTTGCCGAGGGCTCTGGCCGGCTGGCCCGGGTTGGTGGCGATCAGGATCTCCACCTCCTCGAGGCCGGTGGCACAGGGCTTGTCCAGTTCGGTCAGCGCCAGCTCCACGCGCGCATGGGGCATGGCGAGGTCCGCCAGTTGTCCGTTGACCGCCTCGGCGAGTTTCGCTGCCGCCGCGGCACGCAGTTTGCTGAGCTTGGCGGCACTTTTGCGGAATGCTTGCTCCAGCCGGGCGCACTCGTCCGCCAGTTTGTCGAGGGCATCTGGTGCGCCGATTTCCTCCAGCTCCTGCTGCCACTGCTGGTGCAGTTCCGTCAGCTGGTCCGGCTGTACCCGGTGTTTGCGGGCCAGGGAGTAGATTGCGGACAGTCGCTCCTCGACCTCTGCCAGGCGCTCCGGGTCCATCTCGAACCGGTCGATATGCCGCGACAGGGTGCTCGCGGCTTCGTCAATCTGGATGCGGGCGCTGTCGAGCATCTGCGCCACTTCCGCCAGTGCCGGGCTCTGTTCCGGCATGGCGCCGACCAGTTGCAGGGCGCGGTGCAGTTGCTCGGCAATATCGCCCTCACCGCCATTCAGCAGTGCGGCCAGTTGATAGCTGCCGTTAAGGATGTCGCCGGCGTTGGCCAGTTGGCGTTGCTCGCTTTCCAGCTCCTCCAGCTCGCTGGGCTTGAGGTCCAGTTGCTCCAGTTCTTCCAGCTGGTATTCCAGCAGGTCACGGCGAGCCTGGGTTTCCTCGGCGCTGTCTGCCAGCCTGCGGTAGCGGCGGTACTGGTCCTGCCAGTTCTTGTAGTGAATGCGCACTTCGGCGCTGTGCGCCTCGGCGTGGGCGTATTCATCCAGCAGCCGGCGGTGGGTGTCCTTTTTCAGCAGTGACTGGTGTTCGTGCTGGCTGTGGATGTCGATCAGCTGCTCACCGAGGGTGCGCAGCTGCATCAGCGTTACCGGCTGGCCGTTGATATAGGCTCGCGAGCGGCCGTCGGCACTGATGGTGCGGCGCAGGATTACCTCGCGCCCGGCATCCATCTCCTGCTCCTCCAGCCAGGCATGAGCCTCCTGGTGATCGCTGATATCGAAGGTGGCGTGGATGTCGGCGCGTTTGGCGCCGGCACGCACCAGCTCACCGTTGCCGCGGTCGCCGAGGGCGAGACCGAGGGCATCCAGGGTGATGGACTTGCCCGCACCGGTTTCGCCGGTGAGGGTGCTGGTACCGGGGCCGAATTCCAGCTCCAGCTGGTCGACCAGGGTGAACTGACTGATAGACAGGTGCAGCAACATGAGATTATTTTCGTGGCTATCCGAATAGTGGTTGTTTATACAGTATTTGGCGCCGCCGTTTCAATCACCCCGGGCGTTGATTGTGCATCGATCGGCCCTCGCCAGCCTGATATCGCCACATTACCCTGTGGTGTGCGCCGCGACAGGCTGGCCCCTGCTGACGCGTGCAGCGGAATCACTTGAAGTGCCCGGGGCCGCCCCCATATAGCCCTTCACCCCCGGTTCGGTTCCGCCGCACCGAGAGTTACTCATTTGACCTATTGGCAGTAGACCGACGGACACAGACGGAGAAAGCAGTGGCCAAAGAGCGCAGCGAAGAAGATCAGATCGGCGAGCAGGCCGAAGTGGAGCAGCCCAGCGTGGAAGAGCAGCACGCGGCGGAAGAGGCTCTGGCGGAAGAGTTGGCCGCCGACAGCATAGAAGCCGGCGAGGAAAATGCGCTGGTGGAGGAGATTGCCTCCCTGCATCAGCAGCTGGCGGACCACAAAGACATGGTACTGCGTGCCCAGGCTGAGGTGCAGAATGCCCGCCGTCGCGCCCAGCAGGATGTGGAAAAGGCCCACAAGTTCGGTGTGGAGAAGCTTCTCAAGGACCTGCTTCCGGTGGTGGATAACCTGGAGCGTGCGCTCTCGACCATCGACAGTGAAGATGAGTCGCAAAAGGCGGTTGTGGAGGGGATCGAGCTGACCCACAAGTCCTTTATCGACACGCTCGGCAAATACAGTGTCGAGGTCATCGACCCGGCTGGCGAGCCCTTTGATCCGGAACTGCACCAGGCCATGACGCAGGTGCCCAACGGCGACGTCGAGCCAAACACCGTGCTGGATGTATTCCAGAAAGGCTACCGCCTGCACGGGCGCCTGATGCGCCCGGCAATGGTTGTGGTCAGCAAGGCGCCGTAAGGCAATTTGAAATCCCTGTGGCGGCCGCCCCTTGAAAACGAAACAGCGGCACCAATATTAGCAGGCAACCGAATTCAAACGCGCAGCACCAGGCCAGACAACGTGTCCCGCGCCGGCGCGCGCCGCAAATTGAGGAATCAGAAATGGGAAAAATCATCGGCATCGACCTGGGTACCACCAACAGCTGTGTGGCGGTACTGGACGGCGACAAGGCGCGTGTAATTGAAAACGCTGAGGGCGATCGCACTACGCCTTCCATCGTCGCCTTCACCGAAGACAACGAAGTACTGGTAGGCCAGTCCGCCAAGCGCCAGTCCGTGACCAACCCCAACAACACCCTGTACGCCGTCAAGCGCCTGATCGGCCGCAAGTTCAAAGACGACGTGGTACAGAAAGACATCAAGATGGTGCCTTACTCCATCGTTGAAGCCGAAAACGGCGATGCCTGGGTAGAAGTGAAGGGCGACAAGAAAGCGCCGCCGCAGATCTCTGCCGAAGTGCTGAAGAAAATGAAGAAGACCGCGGAAGACTTCCTCGGTGAGAAGGTAGACGCCGCGGTAATCACCGTGCCGGCCTACTTCAACGACTCCCAGCGTCAGGCCACCAAAGACGCCGGCCGTATCGCCGGTCTGGACGTGAAGCGCATTATCAACGAGCCGACGGCAGCGGCGCTGGCCTACGGCATGGACAAAGCCGGCGGCGACCGCACCATCGCGGTCTACGACCTCGGTGGTGGTACTTTCGATATCTCCATCATCGAAATTGCTGACGTCGATGGCGAGAAGCAGTTTGAAGTGCTGTCTACCAACGGTGACACCTTCCTCGGTGGTGAGGACTTCGACCTGCGCCTGATCGACTACCTGGCCGAACAGTTCAAGAAAGAGCAGGGCATCGACCTGAAGGGCGACCCCCTGGCCATGCAGCGTCTGAAAGAAGCCGCGGAAAAAGCCAAGATCGAGCTGTCTTCCAGCCAGCAGACCGAAGTGAACCTGCCGTACATCACTGCAGACGCCACTGGTCCGAAGCACCTGGTCGTTAAACTGACCCGCGCCAAGCTGGAAAGCCTGGTAGAAGAGCTGGTTGCCCGCTCTCTGGAGCCGGTGAAAACCGCTCTAGCCGATGCCGACATGTCCGCGTCCAGCATCGACGAAGTAATTCTGGTGGGCGGTCAGACCCGCATGCCGCTGGTGCAGGCCAAAGTGACCGAATTCTTCGGCAAAGAGCCGCGCAAAGACGTGAACCCGGACGAAGCGGTAGCCGTTGGTGCAGCGATCCAGGGCGCGGTTCTGGGCGGTGACGTAAAAGACGTACTGCTGCTGGATGTAACCCCGCTGACCCTGGGCATCGAGACCATGGGTGGCGTGGCGACTCCGCTGATCGACAAGAACACCACCATCCCGACCAAGAAGTCTCAGGTGTTCTCCACCGCGGACGACAACCAGACTGCCGTGACCATTCACGTGGTACAGGGTGAGCGCAAGCAGGCGGCGCAGAACAAGTCCCTGGGTCGTTTCGACCTGGCCGATATCCCGCCGGCGCCGCGCGGCATGCCGCAGATCGAAGTGACCTTCGATATCGATGCCAACGGCATCCTGCACGTGCACGCCAAAGACAAGGCCACCGGCAAGGAGCAGTCCATCGTGATCAAGGCCTCCTCCGGCCTGTCCGATGAAGAGATCGATAAAATGGTGCAGGACGCCGAGGCCAACGCCGAAGCGGACAAGCAGTTCGAGGAGCTGGTCACCACCCGCAACACCCTCGACGGCCTGATCTCTGCCACCAAGAAGACTCTGGAAGAGGCTGGCGACAAGGCGACCGCGGAAGAGAAAGCCGCGATTGACGCAGCGCTTTCAGAAGCTGAGGAAGCGGTCAAAGGCAACGACAAGGCTGCCATGGAAGCCGCGACCACCAAGCTCACCGAAGCCTCCGGCCCGGTAGCCCAGAAGATGTACGCAGAGCAGGCTCAGGCCGGCGAAGCGGCCGCGGAGCAGGCTGAACAGGCCCAGTCTTCCGGCGGTGACGACGCAGTGGACGCTGAGTTCGAAGAAGTCAAAGACGACAAGAAAGAAGACAAGTAAGTTGTGGCTGCCGCCGGCTCTCCGGCGGTGTCCCAGCGCTTACTCGCTCAGGGGCGCGGAGGTCCGATCAGCTGATTCGGGGCTTCGCGCCTTGCGCGGTTTTACGGCGCACCTGAAAAAGAGAGCAGTTTAAAAAGAACACACAGAGCTATGTCCAAACGCGATTACTACGAAGTCCTCGGTGTCAGCAAAGGCGCGGATGAAAAGGAGCTGAAAAAAGCTTACCGCCGGGTGGCGATGAAATTTCACCCGGACCGCAATCCCGACGATAAAGAGGCGGAGAACAAATTCAAAGAGGCCAATGAGGCCTATGAAGTCCTGTCCGACCCGCAGAAGAAAGCCGCTTATGACCAGTTCGGCCATGCCGGTGTTGACGGTCAGGCGGGTGGTGCTGGTGCCGGTGGCTTCGGTGGCTTCTCCGATATTTTCGGTGATGTATTTGGCGATATCTTTGGCGGTGCCGGCGGCGGTGGTCGTCGCGGTCCGCAGCGCGGTTCCGACCTGCGCTACGACCTGGACCTGGACCTGGAAGACGCGGTGCGCGGCACCACGGTCAAGATCAAGGTGCCGACCCTGGCCAACTGTGGCACCTGCCATGGCTCTGGTGCCAAGGCCGGCTCCCAGCCCCAGACCTGTGGTACCTGTGGCGGTGCCGGCCAGGTGCGCATGCAGCAGGGCTTTTTCTCCGTTCAGCAGACTTGCCCCAACTGTCGTGGACGCGGCAGCGTAATCACCGACCCCTGCGGCAGCTGTCACGGCCGTGGACGTGTGGAAGAAACCAAGACCCTGTCGGTAAAAGTACCGCCAGGTGTGGATACCGGCGATCGCATCCGCCTTGCCGGTGAAGGCGAGGCGGGACCCGATGGCGGCCCGGCCGGCGACCTCTATGTGCAGGTGATGGTGCGCGAACACGAGCTGTTCCAGCGCGACGGCAAGAACCTCTACTGCGAGGTGCCGATCAGCTTTGTGACCGCCGCTCTGGGCGGTGAAATGGAAGTGCCGACCCTGGATGGGAAGGTAAAGCTGAAGATCCCGGCCGAGAGCCAGACCGGCAAGCTGTTCCGCCTGCGCGGCAAAGGCGTGACCCCGGTGCGCGGCGGTGCCCCTGGCGACCTGCTGTGTCGCGTGGTGGTGGAAACCCCGGTCAGCCTGTCCAGCAAGCAGAAAGAGCTGCTGGAGGAGTTTGCCGGCACCCTGAGTGAGAAGAAAAACTCCCCGCGTCAGACCGGTTGGTTTGAAGGGGTGAAGAACTTCTTTGGTGATATGAAGCTGTAAGTGCGCCTAAAGCGCAATAAAAAACCCGGCATAATAGCCGGGTTTTTTTATGGGCTGAGTTTTTGTCAGACCGTTCTCTCTATCGCAAAGCTGGCCAGCTGTTGCAGGGCGGTTTTGTGGGCTCCCTCTGGCAAGAACTCCAGCTTTTCCAGTGCCAGATCCACCTCGGCGCGGGCGCGATCGAAGGTGTAGTCCAGGGCTCCGCAGGCCTCGATGGCGGCGACGATCTGCTCCAGCTTGTCCGCGCTCTTCTGTTCGATGGCCTCTTTCACCAGTGCCGCCTGCTCCTCTGTACCATTGGCCATGGCATAGATCAGCGGCAGGGTGGGCTTGCCCTCGGCGAGGTCGTCGCCGACGTTCTTGCCCAGCTCTTCTGAATTGCCGCGGTAATCCAGGGCGTCGTCCACCAGCTGGAAGGCGGAGCCCAGGTGGCGTCCGTAGAGCTTTAGGGACTCGCGCTCTTCCGCGCTGCAGCCGGCCAGCACGGCAGCGGTCTCACAGGCGGCCTCGAACAGCGCGCCGGTCTTCTTGTGGATGACGTTCAGGTAATTGGCTTCGGTAACGGCCGGGTCGCCCGCATTCACCAGCTGCTGTACCTCGCCCTCGGCGATGGTATTGGTGGTGTCCGAGAGAATGGACATGATGTCCATGTCTTTGAGGGCTACCATCATCTGGAAGGCGCGGGAGTAGAGGAAGTCACCCACCAGCACCGCGGGTGCGTTGCCCCACTGGGCGTTGGCGGTCAGGCGGCCGCGGCGCATGTCCGAGGTGTCTACCACGTCATCGTGCAGCAGGGTGGCGGTGTGGATAAACTCGATAATGGTGGCGAGGCCGATATGGTCGCTGCCCTGGTAGCCCGCAGCGCGGCTGCACAGCAGCACCAGCAGGGGGCGCAGGCGTTTGCCGCCCGCTTCCACCAGATAGTGGCCGATGTTCTCCACCAGGGGAACGTCAGAGTGCAGTTGGTCGAGAATATGCTGGTTGACGGCGGCGAAGTCGTCCGCGGCTACCTGATGAAAGGGCAACATGCAGGGTCCTTATACTTCTACTGTATCGGTTTACGGCGGCAAGCCTAGCCGTTTTGGGGCCGGGCGGAAAGCAGGGTTGCCGGAAAAGTGCGCTATTGTATCAATCGGGCGAATTGATTAGAATCTGCGCCCCGCTCAAACCGGGCCTGCCGTTTGGCTGGTTCAGGGGCGGGAAACGAAGTATCAATCATCAACGGCGCAAGCTCCCAAAATGCTGGCTACCCGGTCACCGTGTTGACATTGTGACCCCGCCGCTGCTTCGTGTCGTCCATTTTGTTGGAGCATAGAAATATGTACGCTGTTATTGAAAGCGGTGGTAAGCAACACCGTGTAGAAGAAGGCGAAGTTCTGCGCCTGGAAAAAATTGAAGTGGCTACCGGTGAATCTGTCGATTTCGACAAGGTTCTGATGGTAGTTGACGGCGATGCCATCAACATCGGTGCGCCGGTAGTGGAAGGTGCCAAGGTGACTGCAGAAGTGCTGAGCCACGGCCGCGGCGAGAAGGTGAGAATCATCAAATTCCGTCGTCGTAAGCACTCCATGAAGCGTCAGGGCCACCGTCAGTGGTACACCGAAGTTAAAATCACTGGCATCAAAGGCTAATCACCAGGTAATAGAAGAGGAGTAACTACTCATGGCACATAAGAAAGCTGGCGGTAGTACGCGCAACGGTCGCGATTCCGAAAGTAAACGCCTGGGCGTAAAGCGCTTTGGCGGTCAGGCTGTCTCTGCAGGCAGCATCATCGTTCGTCAGCGCGGCACCAAGTTCCACGCTGGTGTTAACGTTGGTATGGGCAAAGATCACACCCTGTTCGCTACCGCCGATGGCGTAGTGAAGTTTGAGGTGAAAGGCGCCAATAACCGCAAGTTTGTTTCCATCGAAACAGCCTAAGCGGTCATAACGCCTGATAAAAAGCCCCGCAATCGCGGGGCTTTTTTGTATGTTGCCCTTTTTTTTGTAATGTCTGTGGGCAAATTACACTGAAGGCCGGTAAACCCGGTAAGTAGAGTCATGAAATTTGTAGATGAGGCGCCGATTACGGTGCAGGCCGGCAACGGCGGTAAAGGGTGTTTGAGCTTCCGGCGCGAGAAATTCGTCGCCAAGGGCGGGCCCGACGGCGGTGACGGCGGCGACGGCGGCTCGGTGTTTCTGGTGGCTGATGAGTCACTGAATACCCTGGTGGACTACCGTTACCAGCCCAACTACCAGGCCCAGAACGGCGAAGCCGGGCGCGGTCGCAACTGTACCGGCGCCAAGGGCGAGCACCTGGAACTCAAGGTCCCGGTGGGTACTACCGCGATCGATGTGGATACTGGTGAGACCCTTGGGGATCTGCTGGAGCACGGCGAAAAGCTGATGGTGGCCCAGGGCGGCTGGCATGGCCTCGGCAACACCCGCTTCAAGTCCAGTACCAACCGCGCCCCGCGCCAGACCACTCCGGGCAGTGAGGGCGAGCGCCGCAACCTCAAGCTGGAGCTGAAGGTGCTGGCGGATGTGGGCATGCTCGGGCTGCCCAATGCCGGCAAGTCGACGTTTATTCGCGCCGTGTCTGCCGCCAAGCCCAAGGTTGCCAATTACCCCTTCACCACGCTGGTGCCGAATCTGGGGGTCGTAAAGGTGCAGAAATACCGCAGCTTCGTGATTGCGGATATTCCCGGCCTGATCGAAGGCGCTGCGGAAGGGGCCGGTCTCGGTGTGCGTTTCCTGAAGCACCTGACCCGCTGCCGTGTACTGCTGCACCTGGTGGATCTGGCGCCGTTCGACGGCTCCGACCCGGCGCAGAATGCGCTGGCAATCGAGCACGAGCTGGAGGCCTTCAGCCCCACATTGGCCGGACGCGAGCGCTGGCTGGTGCTGAACAAGACCGACCTGGTGCCAGCGGATGAGCTGGAAGAGCGCTGCCAGTCGGTAGTCAATGCGCTGGGGTGGCAGGGGCCGGTATTCCGGGTGGCGGCCATTCGCGGCGAGGGCACTGACGTGCTGACTGGCCAGCTGATGGACTACCTGGAAGAGCGCAAGGAGCTGGAAGAGCGCGACGGTTCACTGTACGAGGCTGAGCTGGAGTCCCAGCGGCAGATGCAGCGCGAGGCGCGGGAACGCATCGAGGAGTTGCGTGAAACGCAACGGGCCAAACGCAAGGCTGCAAAAGAATCTGGCGAAGATGACGAAGATTGGGACGACGATGACTATGACGTCGATGTAGAATATCGTCCCTGATTTATGCGCCCCATCAGCGGATTATCCTGCTTGAGGTCTCCCCTGTAAGGGCGCGTCCTGATACGAGGAAGAAATGGACTCCAACTCGCCGCGCCAGCAGCTCTCTACCAGCAAGCGCTGGGTCATCAAAATCGGCAGCGCGCTGCTCACCGATAACGGCCGCGGTGTGAATCGTGCGGCCATTTACAACTGGGCCGGACAGATCAGTGCCCTGCGCCGCCAGGGTATCGAAGTGTTGCTGGTATCCTCCGGCGCGGTGGCGGCGGGCATGGACCGCCTGGGGTGGCCCAAGCGCCCGGAATCCATCCACCAGTTGCAGGCCGCCGCCGCGGTGGGCCAGACGCACCTGGTGCAGGTGTATGAGCACGCGTTTGGCCAGTACGACTGTCGCGCGGCGCAGATCCTGCTGGACCACGATGACCTCTCCAATCGCACCCGCTATCTCAATGCGCGCAGCACCCTAAAGACGCTGTTGTCCCTCGGCGCTGTGCCCATCATTAATGAAAACGATACGGTGGTAACCGACGAGATCCGCTTTGGTGACAACGACACCCTGGGTGCGCTGGTGGCGAACCTGGTGGAGGCGGATGTGCTGCTGATTCTCACCGATGCCGAGGGCCTGTTTACCGAGGATCCCCGCGATAATCCCGCTGCCGAGCTGGTGCGTGAGGCCGCCGCGACAGACCCGCGCCTGGCGGTGATGGCGGGGGACTCCCGCAGCGGACTTGGGCGTGGCGGTATGGCGACCAAGGTGCGTGCCGCGCAGCTGGCGGCGCGCTCGGGTGCGCGTACGGTGATTGTTGGTGGTGCCATCGACTCGGTGATTGAGCGTGTGGTTGCGGGCGAAGACCTGGGCACTCTGCTGTTGCCGGAGGCGGATCCGCTCACGGCGCGCAAACGCTGGCTGGCCGGCCAGTTACAGGTGCGCGGCCGCTTGCGGCTGGATGCCGGTGCGGAGCGCGCGCTGTGCAATCAGGGCAAGAGCCTGTTGCCGGTGGGCGTGGTGGGGCTTGAGGGCCGTTTTCACCGCGGGGAGCTGGTGAGTTGTGTGAATGAGGCCGGGGAAGAGGTGGCCCGCGGCCTGGTGAACTACGACAGCTCCGAGGCACAGAAGATTTGTGGCCAGCCTTCCGATCGCATCGTGGATTTGCTCGGGTACCGGGATGACGACGAGCTGATTCATCGGGATAACCTGATCTTGCTGTAACCTGCAGCGGTGATCGAAACGCCAGGCATAAAAAAACCCCGCAATAGCAGGGTTTTTTTATGCTCAGAAAGCTAGGGCTTAGGCAGCCAGCTTTTTGATCTGATCATTCAGGCGGCTCTTATGACGAGCAGCCTTGTTCTTGTGAATGATGCCCTTGTCGGCCATGCGGTCGATAACCGGCACAGCTTCCGCGTAAGCGGTCTTGGCTTTTTCTGCATCACCTGCATCGATGGCTGCAACTACCTTTTTGATGTAGGTGCGCACCATGGAGCGCAGACTGGCGTTGTGATTGCGGCGCTTTTCGTTCTGGCGCGCGCGTTTCTTCGCTTGAGGTGAGTTGGCCACCGGTTGCTCCTGTCTGGAATCTGTAAAACTCGAACTTCGGGCCGGGGGCCCGTTTGGGACGCGACATTATCCCCAGCGCCGCTTGTTTGTCAACCACTGTGGCGGGCAGTTTGTGACCGGGGCGAATTGCCGGCGAATTGAGGGTTTCAGGTGTCGTGTGCAGGGGCCTCAGGCGGATGCGGCGGCGCGTGTTAACGCGGGAGCTGTAGTGTGAAGGTGACCCCTTTGCCATCTTCCCGGTTGGCGGCGTCCAGGGTCCCCTGGTGGAAGTCCGCAATCAGCCGCGCGATATGCAGGCCGAGCCCCAGGTGGCCGGCCTTGCCGCCATCGTCGCGCACGGAAACCAGCGAGTCGAACAGTTTCTGGCCGAAGCCCGGCGGCAGCTGCGGCCCTTCGTTGCTCACGCTCAGGCGATATTCCTGACTGTCCGCTTCGAGTGTGAGGCGGATTTCGCTGCCCCCGGGGGCAAAACTCACGGCGTTATCCACCAGCTTGTCCAGCAACTGCGCGAGAAGCTCGGGGGCGCCGTGGTACAGCTGGGGGCTCCCGGGGCACTGCACATCAAAGTGGTGCCCGCGGTGTGCGTCGGCGTAGCTCTGGGTCAGCAGTTGCAACAGGTCGGCGAGGTCAAACTCCTCTTTGTCGGCCTGGCTGATACTGGCCTCCAGATGGTTGGCGGCGGACAACGCGTTGAGGATCGCGGAGAGCCGTGCGCCCCCCTCGGCGGCGCGTTCGGCGTAGCGTCGGCTGTCCTGGTCCAGTTCACCGGCCGCCAAATTGTCCAGCGAGGAGCGTACCACCGCCAGAGGGGTACGCAATTCGTGGGAGAGCTTGCTCGCCAGGCTGCGCAAATACTGGTGGTAGTGGTCCAGCTCCGCGAGGAGGCTGGCGAACGCGCGGTTGAGCGCGCCCAGCTCGTCATTGAGGTAGGGGCGCGGAAAGTCGCCCCGCAGGCGGCCGCTGCTGTCCACCGCCGTGCGGGCCGCGCGGTGCAGGCGACGGATGCGCCACGAGAGCCAGCTGGCATAGCCCAGCAGCAGCAGGAGCACCAGGCCGGCGGCGCCGGCAGTGGTCAGCCACAGGCGCTGCGCCGCAGACTCGGTCAGGGATTGCAGGGCGCTGGCTGACTGGGCGGCGATCACCCGGCCCAGCAGCGGGCGCTCGATGATGTTGTCGGCACGGGTGACCACCGGCACGCTGACTGCACCAATCCGTTCGTCCCCCGGCGCACGCACTGTAGCTTCGGGCGCGCTGAACCATTGCGAGGCGGTCTCCCGGTTTTCGGTCAGCGCCACCGGATATTCCCCTTCCGGCAAGGGTGGCAGCCGGTCTGTGGCCAGCAGCCGGCGATAGAACCAGTCGCGCAGCCAGCGGCCGTTTTCGGCGGTGTGCTGATCGCCCTCGGCAATGCTGCCCAGGCGGTTTCCGGATTGCGCCAGCACAAACCCTTCCTGGTCCACCACGGTCAGGTGCAGTTCCGGCCGTGCGAAATGTTCCAGTTCCTGTTGCAGGGCGGGCAGGGGCTCTACCAGCGTCCCGGGGCGGCCATCGGCCGGGAGCGTGGAGGCCAGGCGTGTGGGCTCACTGTTGTCACTTCGGGTGCGGTCGAGCACGCGGATTGCCATCTCGCCGCCGGTCAGCGCGAACGGCAGTGCGAGTTCCAGCTGGTAGCCACGGGGCGAGGCCGTCCAGCGCCCGCGCAGGCGCAGTTCGCGTTCGTAGCTTCCGCGCCGGGGGTTGTAATACAGCGCACGCACTGGCCCCTGGCTGGCCACTGGCAGGGTGTACTGCTTCTGCGCGGTGAAGATCTCCACCGTATCGCCGCTGGAAATGCTGGGGCTGCGCGGATCGTGGTAGCTGGGGCTGCGATCTTTCGCGGTCAGCAGCAGGTACACGTGGCTGGAATGCTTGCCGAGGGTAACCCGTGCGAGTGGCTCTCCCTGCTGGTCGAGCAGTTGTCGCGGCCGCAGTTCAAGTGCCCGCCACTCTTCGCCGTAGCCATCCAGCACGGGTGATTGGGGGAGTGGGTTGAGGTACAGCTGGGCGCCGGGTGGCCGGCCGGTACGCCTGGAGTCGGGGGCGATCAGTTCCGGCGCGCTCGCGAGGCGGGCGGCGATGGCGTTGCCGGTGGCCTCGAGGGTCTGGATCTGTCCCTGGCTCAGGGCTGCGTCGACCTGGCGCAAGTACTGGCACCCCGCCCAGGGCAGGGCGAGCGTGCAGAGGCTCAGCAGGACCAGTTGGCGGCGCAGGTTCATGGGCGCAGTTTCATCCTAGGTGGCGGTTATTTCCCGGTGACACATTGATCGCTATACCTGCCAGCGGTAGCCCATGCCATAGGCGGTGCCGATGGCGTCGAAGCTGCTGTCGATGGTCTGAAATTTACGCCGAATGCGTTTTACGTGGGATGTGATGGTGTTGTCGTCCAGCACCACCCTGGCAGCTTCCATCAGCTGGCTGCGGGATTTCACGTGTCCGGGGCGCTTGGCCAGGGCATGCACAATCCAGAATTCGGTCACCGTCAGGTCGACGGGTTCGCCTTTCCAGTGGCAGTGCAGGCGCGACACGTCCAGCGTAAGGTCGCCCTGGGTCAGGGTTTCACCTTCTTCACTCTGGGACTGCATGATACTGACGCGCCGCAACAGGGCGCTAATGCGGGCCTGCATATGGGGCAGCGAGATGTCCTTGGTGAGGTAGTCGTCGGCGCCGAGGCGCAGGCCGGAAATGATGTCCAGCTCCGAGTCGCGTGCGGTGAGAAACAGGATCGGCAGTGTGGGTGCCATGGCACGCAGTTCACGGCACAGGTCAAAGCCGCCCTCGATTTCCGCACCGAGACCCACGTCAATCACTGCCAGGTCCGGCAGCCGTTGCTGAAACGCGGCGAGGGCCTCCGGGCGTGTGTGGTAGAGATTCACCTGGTAGCCGGTGCGGCGCAGGGCGTCCCGGTAATTCTCGGCGATGGCGATTTCGTCTTCAACAATGGCGATAGTGGGGCTGGTCATGATGGAGTCTGGCACCGGATCTCTGTTTATGGTCGTTTTTCGTGTCAGCTAATCGTGCAGGACGCTGGGTCTGGCGGAAAATCATGCCCGAACAGGTGGGTATGTGGCAAAAGTTGCCACAGTTTCAAGCAAAGCAGTGCAAAAAAGCGCGCAGCGTAGGGCGCTGCGCGCAAGGTTACAGCTTACAGGGTTGGAGCTATTTGCCAGTCGGATACTGGCTCCGGCCGTCGCTTTTGTGGAGCGGCAGCCGGAAGGGGGGATCAGCGGATCAGAAAGTGCCCGCCATGGATTCCGGCATGCCGAAGTGGATATCCACTCGGCGCTCAAGGGCGTAGGCGTCCACATCACCTTTGGTGGCCTTTGACTGGCTGGCGCCGAGGGCGCGACGCTCGATGCGCTCGGGTGCTACGCCATACGCTTCCAGGGCGCGTTGCACACTTAGGGCTCGCTGGTCGGACAGTACATTGTTGTAGCCGTCGCTGCCGCGCGGGTCAGAGTGTCCTTCCAGGTGCACCTGAAGCTGCGGATGGCGGTTCAGGAAGTCTGCCATGGCGGCTACCTGGCGCTCTTGCGCCTCCTGCAGCTCGTCATCGCCAGTGGTAAACAGCATCTGGAATTCCAGGCTTTCCAGTGCCAGTTCGCGGGCGTCGTTGGCGGACAGTCGCGCCGCATCCAGTTGTTGTGCAAGGTTGCCCAGTTCGGTGCGGCTTTCAGTGAGTTGAGTTGCGAGCATGTCTGCCTCTTCTGCTTGCTTGATCTGTTCGCCCAGCCAGGCTCCACCGAGGGCGCCGGCGATAAAGCCGATCGGGCCACCCACGGCGGCACCCGCAACTGCGGCGCCGGTAAATGCAGTGGCCTGTTTGGCCGGAGTCAGGGCAGAACCCTGAAATTCTTTGTCTGTGTTAGTGGCGGCCTCAGCGCTAGCAAACGCATTCAGGGTCAGGGTGCTCAGGGTTACTGCCATCAACATCTTCTTCATGATCGTGTTCCTTGCGATTTAGGATTGAAATGACTGCTCTTGGTTCCGACCGGGGCGTTGTTCCCGCTTCGGTTGAGTGTCATTTAACCCTCGCAAGGAGGCACTGGCGTGGCGCCAGTGGGGCAAATCACGCAGCAATTATGGCGAAAAGTGGCAAGCCACCCTGTGAACCAGTTCAGCCTCCGGCAACGCCGGTCTCAACTCAGTCCCTGTAGCGTCGGTGGTGCCTGCCCCGGGGCTGGTCGATGCGAACCCGCACCCGCTGGGGGCGGGGGCCCATGGCCACCACCGCATACAGTAAAACCGCCAAAATAAGTGCGATAATCAGCGCATTGATGGTCATTCCGTTTCTCCTCTGTTACCGCCACTCCTTGCGGCTCGTCAACTGCTTACTCTGAGTATAGTTCCCCCTCGCGCCAACCGTAGGGCGGCGAACGCAATCAAATGGGCAGAACATCGGCGGACGGGTGGCCGCAGTGGTGGATTGCGGTAGACTTGCCGGCCATCATCTAGCGATCGCTAACCAGGTACCAGCAATTGGCATCAATAACTGGCGTATACACACTGGCGCATTCACAAAGGAACGAGCGACTTGGCAACATCTCCGCCCGAACAGGAACCCTCTGAGCAAGCTCCGCAGGTAAGGAAAGATAGCTCGCACGGGGGGTTGTTGCGCGGAACCTCCGTAGTGGGGGGTGCCACTTTGTTGTCGCGGGTCATGGGCCTGGCGCGGGACATCGTATTCGCGCGACTGACCGGTGCCAGTGACGCGGCAGATGCCTTTTTTGTGGCGTTCAAGATCCCCAACTTCTTCCGCCGCCTGTTCGCCGAAGGGGCCTTTGCCCAGGCGTTTGTGCCGGTTCTCGCGGAATACCGCCAAAAAGGTGGGATTGCCGCAGTGCGCGAATTGAATGACCGGGTGGCCGGTGCCCTCGGCGGCACGCTGCTACTGGTGACCCTGTTCGGGGTGCTGTGTGCGCCGCTCGTAACCGGTATCTTTGCGTTCGGCTGGTGGTGGGGTGGGAATGAACCGCAGAAATTCGCCATGGCCACGGAAATGCTGCGGATTACTTTTCCCTACCTGATGCTGATATCCCTCACCGGCTTTGCCGGTGCCATGCTCAACAGCTTTGACCGCTTCGCCATACCTGCCCTGACCCCGGTGCTGCTCAATCTGGTTTTGATCGGGGCCGCCACCATCGCCGCGGGGTGGTTCGACCCCAAGGTCATGGCGCTCGCCTGGGGGGTGTTGGCTGCGGGTGTGGTACAGCTGCTGTTCCAGTTGCCCTTCCTTGTCAGGGAGGGACTGTTGCCGCGACCCAAATGGGATTGGCAGTACCCGGGAGTGCGCAAGATCCTGCGGCTGATGGCGCCGGCCATATTCGGTGTGTCGGTTACCCAGATCAGCCTGGTGCTCGATACGGTACTCGCCTCCTTCCTTCCCACGGGCTCGGTGACTTGGCTGTATTTTTCCGATCGCCTCACCGAGTTGCCTCTGGGGGTGTTCGGGATCGCCGTAGCCACGGTGATCCTGCCGCATCTTTCGCGTCAGCATGCGGGTGGTGATCCGCGCCGCTTCCGCCACACCATCGACTGGGCGCTGCGCTGTGTCACACTGATTGCGCTGCCGGCGGCGGTTGCGCTGTTTGTGCTGGCGGAGCCACTGCTGACCGTGCTGTTCCAGTACGGCAATATGACCCCGCGGGATATGACAATGGCCGCCTGGTCACTGCGTGCCTATACCCTTGGCCTGCTGTCTTTCATGCTGATCAAGGTGCTGGCACCGGGCTATTTCGCCCGCCAGGATACCGTCACACCGGTAAAATTCGGCCTGATTGCCATCGCCTCTAAGATGGTACTGAGCCTGCTGTTTGTGATCCCGCTGCACATGTACTTCCAGCTTGGGCACATGGGGCTGGCACTGGCCACGGCGGGCCAGGCGGCGATCAACGCGTGGCTGCTCTACCGTGGCCTGCGTGAGGGCGGTGTCTACCGGCCGGAGGCTGGCTGGAAGGCTTTCCTGTTACGGTTGCTGCTGGCCAACCTGGCGATGGCGGCGGTGCTGTTGATGATCCTCCACTACTGGTCGGGCTGGCATGACTGGGCCTGGTGGCAGCGCGCCTGGCGCATGGGGGGGCTGGTGGCGGCCGGCGGCGGTACATACGGCCTGGTTCTGCTGGTGAGCGGGCTGCGCCCGCGGCATTTCCGGGCCACATCGTGAGGGCAAAATCCGTTATACTGCGCCGCTTGATTTTGCAAGGGTGAGTGAAGCACTGTGACCGAGCAACGGGAGCTGATTCGCGGGTTGCACAACCTGCAGCCGCGCCACCGGGGATGTGTGGCGACCATCGGTTCATTCGATGGCGTACACCTGGGGCACCAGGCCATCATCACCCAGCTGCGGGCGCGGGCGGCGGAGCATCAGCTGCCGTCGGTGGCGATCATCTTTGAGCCGCAGCCCCACGAGTATTTCTCCGGCGAAAAAGCGCCGGCGCGCCTGATGCGCTTCAAGGAAAAGGTACTCGCGCTGTTTGCCGCGGGGGTGGACCGGGTGTTGTGCCTGCAGTTCAACGAGCGGCTGCGCAGCCTGGGCGGAGAGGCATTTATCCAGCAGGTGCTGGTTGACGGCCTTGGTGTGCGCCACCTTGTGGTGGGGGATGACTTCCGTTTCGGTTGCGACCGCAGCGGCGACTACGCCCTGTTGCAGAGAGTGGGCGCGAAAGCCGGATTTAGCGTGGAAGACACCGCGACCCTGGAAATAGCGGGCAAGCGAGTCAGCAGTACTCGCATCCGCGAGGCGCTGCAGAATGCGGATTTTGCCCTGGCGGAGCAGTTGCTGGGCAAGCCCTACAGAATTACCGGCCTGGTGGCCCGCGGTCGCGCCCTGGGGCGGCAGCTGGGAGCCCCCACGGCGAATGTGCGTTTGCACCGCTACCGCTCTCCACTGGTGGGGGTGTATACGGTGACGGCCAGGCGTACCGATGGCAGCCCGATGAGTGGCGGCTGTATGGAAGTGGCCGGTGTGGCCAATGTCGGGTTTCGCCCGACGGTGGAAGGCGAGGGTGCGAAGCCACTTCTTGAGGTGCACCTGTTCGATTTCAGCGGTGACCTGTATGGCCGCGAGATCGCAGTAACCTTCTGCCACAAGCTGCGCAACGAAGAAAAGTTTGCGTCGCTTGATATCCTCAAGCAAAAAATCGCCGAAGACATACAGAATGCCAAAGACTGGTTTAGCCGACGCCAAACCAGCTAAACAAACGACCCCTTCGTGTCTGACCGCGCATAGGACGTGGACGCGAAGACCGAGTACCCGGTGACCTGTCGTCACCTAACGATGTAAAACTCCAGAGCTACAACCGAAGTAGATAGCCAATGACCGATTACAAAGCGACCCTGAATCTTCCTGAAACCGACTTCCCCATGCGCGGCAACCTGCCCAACCGGGAACCGGAGATTTTGAAGAAATGGCAAGAAGGCAAGCTCTACGAAAAAATTCGTGAAGCCCGCGCTGGTCGTGAGCAGTTTATCCTGCACGACGGCCCTCCCTACGCTAATGGCGATATCCACATCGGTCACTCGGTCAATAAGATTCTCAAGGACATCATTGTCAAATCGAAGACCCTGAGTGGTCTCGATGCGCCCTACGTGCCCGGCTGGGACTGCCACGGCCTGCCCATCGAACATAAGGTGGAGCAGAAAGTCGGCAAGGCCGGCGTCAAGGTGGACCACAAGACCTTCCGCCAGAAGTGTCGCGAGTACGCGGCAAAACAGGTGGAAGGCCAGAAGAAAGATTTCATCCGGCTCGGCGTTTTCGGCGAGTGGGATAACCCCTACCGCACCATGGACTTCCAGTTCGAGGCGGACATCATCCGTGCCCTGGGTGGCGTGGTGAAAAATGGCCACCTGTCCCGCGGTTTTAAACCGGTTTACTGGAGTGTGGTGGGTGGTTCCGCGCTGGCGGAAGCGGAAGTGGAGTATCAGGATAAAACTTCTTTCTCCATTTATGTGAAATACCCGGCTACGGAAGAAACAGCCCTGGCCATCGCCGATGCTGCAGGCGGTCATGCCGGTGATGGCCGGCTTTCTGTGGTCATCTGGACCACTACCCCCTGGACCCTGCCGTCCTCCCAGGCGGTTTCCGTCAATGCGGATCTTGAATACGTTGTGGTTCAGGTGGGCAAAGAGCGCATTCTGGTTGCCGCGGAGCTCAAGGACTCGGTACTGGAAGCCGCGGGCCTGAGTGGTGACGTGGTTGGCCGTATCCAGGGTGCTGCCCTCGAGCACCTGAAGGTCAATCACCCCTTCTACGACAAGCAGTTGCCCCTGATCCTCGGCGATCACGTGACCACCGACGCCGGTACCGGCTGCGTGCACACCGCACCGGACCATGGCCCGGACGACTTCAATGTGGGTCGCCGCAATGGCATCGATACATTGAATTACGTCGACGACAATGGCGTGTTCCGCGACAGCGTGCCGCTGTTTGCCGGCGAGCACGTGTACAAGGTAGACGGCAAGATTGTCGAATTGCTGAAAGAAAAAGACGTGCTGCTGCACGAAGACAAGCTGGTGCACAGCTATCCGCACTGCTGGCGCACCAAGACGCCGCTGATCTACCGTGCAACCCCCCAGTGGTTTATCAGCATGCAGCAGAATGACTTGCTGGATCATGCGCAGAAAGCCGCGGACCAGGTTGAGTGGATCCCCGGCTGGGGTAAGGCGCGCATCGATTCGATGCTGAGCGCGAGCCCGGACTGGTGCATCTCCCGTCAGCGCACCTGGGGTGTTCCCATCGCGCTGTTCGTGCACAAGGAGACCCATGAGATCCACCCGGATACGCCGGCGCTTATGGAAAAGGTTGCCGAGCGCGTCGAACAGGCCGGCATGGATGTGTGGTTCGAGCTGGATGCGAAAGAACTGCTGGGCGACGACGCCGACAACTACCAGAAAGTGACCGACACCCTGGACGTATGGTTCGATTCCGGCGTGACCCACCACGCGGTGCTGAAGCGTCGCGAGGCCCTGCGTTTCCCCGCGGATCTGTATCTGGAAGGTTCCGACCAGCACCGCGGCTGGTTCCAGTCTTCCCTGAAAACCTCCATCGCGATCAACGACTGCGCGCCCTATAAGCAGGTGCTCACCCACGGGTTTACCGTGGATGCCCAGGGTCGCAAGATGTCCAAGTCCATCGGTAATGTGGTGGCGCCCCAGGATGTGATCAACAAAATGGGCGCGGACGTGCTGCGCCTGTGGGTGGCGGCCACCGACTTCAGTGGCGAGATGGGGGTTTCCGATGAAATCCTCAAGCGCACCGCGGATTCCTACCGCCGCCTGCGCAATACCGCGCGCTTCTTCCTGTCGAACCTGGCTGGCTTCAATCCGGAGACGGATCTGTTGCCGTCCGACGAGCTGCTGGCTCTGGATCGCTGGGCGCTGGAGCAGGCTGCCAAACTGCAGGAAGAAATCATCGCGGCCTACGACCGTTACCAGTTCCATCAGATCTACCAGAAACTGCACAATTTCTGCGTCGTGGAAATGGGTGGTTTCTACCTGGATATCATCAAGGATCGCCAGTACACCACCCAGGCGGACAGTGTTGCCCGGCGCTCTGCACAGACCGCCCTGTACCACATCGTGCAGGCGTTCGTGCGCTGGGTAGCGCCGATCCTGAGTTTTACCGCGGAAGAGCTCTGGCAGTTTGTGCCGGGTAACAGCGAAGACAGCGTGATGCTGGCGGAGTGGCACCAGTTCCCGGAGTTGCCTCGGGAAGCACAAATGGATGCCGAATTCTGGGAAGCGATCGCCGATGTAAAAACCGCGGTGAACAAGGTGCTCGAAGAGCAGCGCGGGGCCGGCAATATCGGCGGCTCCCTGCAGGCTTCAGTTACCCTGTTTGCAGACCCGGCGCTGCAGCAAAAACTGGATGCGCTTAAAAATGAGCTGCGTTTCGTGCTGATCTGTTCTTCGACCTCGGTGCAGCCCCTGTCCGATGCTGCGGGTGCCGAAGAGACCGACCTTGCCGGCTTGCGGGTATCCGTACACAAGGTAGACGCGCCCAAGTGTGGTCGCTGCTGGCACTACCGCGAAGACGTGGGCAGCAACAGCGAGCACCCGGAACTCTGTGGCCGTTGTGTGGAAAACGTGAGCGGTGCCGGTGAGGTGCGCCACTATGCCTAACAAGTCTTTTGACCTGTTTGCATCGCCGTGGCGCTGGTACCTGTTGGCACTGATGGTGATCCTGCTCGATATCGATACCAAGGTATGGGCGGTGGAAGAGTTTATGCACGGCCCGGCGCTGCAGATTATCCCGGGCTTTCTCCAGTTTACCTATGCGGAGAACTATGGCGCTGCATTCAGTTTTCTCGCCGATGCGGGAGGGTGGCAGCGCTGGTTCTTTGGTGCGGTGGCACTGGTCTTCAGTATTGTGGTGGTGGTGTGGCTGAAACGCTTGCCCGCGGCCAAGCGCTGGGAGCCGACAGCACTCGCACTCATCCTCGGCGGTGCTCTGGGCAACCTGTGGGACAGGGTTATGCTCGGCTACGTGCGCGACTTTATCTCCGTGTATTACGGCAACTGGCACTTTCCTGTCTTCAATGTGGCGGATGTGGCCATCTCCGTCGGCGCCGCCATGCTGGTGATCGAGCTGCTCTTTTTCAAAGACAAAGATGAGCAGACCGACAAAAGCGGCGCAGAAGTGTAAATATTCAGAGCAGTATTATGAGCAATACCGAAATTGGCGAACACAGCCGCGTAACCCTCCACTTCAGCCTCAAACTGGACGATGGTTCCGAGGTCGATTCCACATTTGAAGGGGACCCTGCCACGTTTATTGTCGGTGATGGCAGCTTGCTACCTGGCTTCGAGCGCGCATTGTTCGGGCTCAAGGCGGGGGATGAGGCGGAAATCGAAATACCCCCAGAGGCGGGATTTGGCCAGCGCAACCCGGCGAATATCCAGAAGGTGCGGCGAGATCACTTTTCCCCGGACATGGAACTGGAAGAAGGGTTGGTGGTTTCCTTTGACAACGGGTCTGGTGAACTGCCCGGCGTAATCCGCGAGATCGGTGAGGATGAAGTGGAAGTGGACTTCAATCACCCGCTCGCCGGACAGACCGTCTTCTTCCATGTAAAAATTCTCGAAGTGGCCTCGGTCAACTAGGTCAAGGACAGGAAAATGCAGATTCGTCTCGCCAACCCCCGTGGTTTCTGTGCCGGTGTCGATCGCGCGATTGATATCGTCAATCGCGCCCTGGATGTGTTCGGTGCCCCGATCTACGTGCGCCACGAGGTGGTACACAACAAATTTGTGGTGGATAGCCTGCGCGAGCGCGGAGCCGTATTCGTCGACGAGCTGGACGAAGTTCCCGATGATGTGATTGTCATCTTCAGCGCCCACGGTGTCTCCAAAGCCGTGCAGCAGGAAGCTGCCAGTCGCGGGCTGAAAGTGTTCGATGCCACCTGCCCACTGGTCACCAAGGTGCACATCGAGGTGAGCAAGTTCAGCAGTGATGGTAGCGAGTGCATCCTGATTGGCCACGAAGGGCACCCGGAAGTGGAAGGCACCATGGGCCAGTATGATGATGGCAATGGTGGGGCCATTTATCTGGTGGAAAACGAGCAGGACGTGGTCGAGCTGAAAGTAACCGACCCGGACAACCTTACGTTCGTCACCCAGACCACGCTTTCTGTGGATGACACCTCCCGGGTCATCGATGCGCTGCGGGCCAAGTTCCCCAATATCCGCGGCCCGCGCAAAGACGATATCTGCTATGCCACCCAGAATCGCCAGGATGCTGTAAAGCAGCTGGCACTGGAGTGCGATCTGGTGCTGGTAGTGGGCAGTCCCAACAGCTCCAACTCCAACCGCCTGCGGGAGCTGGCGGAACGCTGTGGCGCGGAAGCCTACCTGATTGATGGGCCTGACTGCATTGATGCCGGCTGGCTTACCGGTAAAAGCACAATCGGGATCACTGCCGGTGCCTCTGCCCCCGAGGTGCTGGTTGAGCGGGTGATACAGAAACTGCGGGAACTCGGCGCCGACGCACCGGATGAGCTTGCAGGAATTCCGGAAAATATCAGTTTCAGCCTGCCCAAAGAGCTTCGCTGAACACCAGCTCCTTTTCCCTCGCTATTTTTTTACCTCGCTATTTTTTCACCCCACTTGGGCCGACCGTTCGTCGGCCCACTGCTGCCTTTCGTAGTTTCTTACGCCATTCATGATCATAAAGAGCTAAACTCGCCCGGTTTGGCGCCAATCTCGTTGGCGAAAATTTACACAAAATGGCAGAGCAGCAGTTTTTATGACGGTTCCAAAACCATCCCCGGGCCTGACCCTTATAGAGCTGATGATCACGTTGGCGGTACTGGCCATTGTTGTGGCCATCGGTATCCCTTCGTTTAACACCATGATCCAGAACAACCGTTCTCTGGCGCTGGGAGAGGAGCTTGCGGGCGCGCTCAACTATGCGCGCAGTGAGGCGATTAAGCGGGGGCAGCGGGTCACCCTGTGCGGCACCACCGATGGTGCAGCCTGCAACGGCACCTGGGCAAATAACTGGATAGTGGTCGTGGATACCGCGGCTACTGACGCTGCTGCTGCTCCGGTGGTTGCGGATGCTGCAGCGGTGCTCCGCTTCTGGGAAGCTCCGGATAGCAATGCCACAGTCACGGTAACCCAGGGTGGCAGTAACACGACATTCGTGCGCTTTACCCGGCAGGGCACCCTGGGGCGCTCCAGCCAGGGTGCCGTAACCATGAATGCCAGCTTCAGCGGCTGCACTAGTAACGCCGCGCGCGCGATTACGGTAGGCGTTGCGGGAATGTTGAAAATGGCTCGCAGCAGTACTGGCTGCTCCTGACAAGAGGGGAACACGATGCGTAATCAACAGGGTGTGGGTTTGATCGAGGTGTTGGTGACGGTGCTTATTCTCGGCACTTCGCTGTTGTCACTGGCAGCACTGCAGAGCAAATCCCTGCAGTACAACCACAGTGCATATCTGCGCTCGCAGGCCAACATCCTTGCATACGACATTCTCGACAGGGTACGGATCAACCGGGCCAATGTGACGAGCTATTCGCTCGCCGTCGACGCTGCAAAACCTACCGGTACCAGTCTGGCGCAGCGCGACATGAATGAGTGGTTGGGCAATATAGAAACCATGTTGCCTGGTGCTGATGGTGGTGTTGAGTGTGTTGCGTCGACCGATTTCTGCACCGTTACGATTCGCTGGGCGGAGCAGAACAGCTCCGGTGAAACCAGTGAAGATCAAAGTGAATTCGTCTACACCACCCGGCTGTGAGGTACAAAGGTATGCGTAGTCAAAGAGGTATTTCTCTGGTCGAACTGATGATTTCGATCACGATCGGACTGATTCTTATGACCGGTGTGGTGCAGCTGTTTCTCTCCAGCCGCGCCACGCTTTCCACCCAGCAAGCGCTGTCACGAGTCCAGGAAAGTGGCCGGCTCGCGATGGAGTTTCTCGCGCGGGATATTCGTATGGCCGGCTATATGGGGTGTATGAGTCGCAACTTGAATTTCCACAGCACGCTGAATAACGCCGATTCCTTTGCCTACAAATTTGAAGTGGCTATTGAGGGGTTGGACAACGTAGGCGCCACCTTACCGACAGGATATCCGACGAATATCGTTGAGGGTACCGATGTGCTCGTATTGCGCAGTGCCAGCGGCGAGGCCGTAAGCGTTACGAAAAATAACGACAGCGCACAGCTATTTGCCCTGAATACCGGGACAGAAGCATCATGTGATGCAGGTGAGAAAAGCTTCAGCAACCTGTGTGAAAACGACATTCTGGTCGTGTCCGATTGCACCAAGGCGCGGGTATTCCAGGCTACGACTATTCAGGAT
Organism: Microbulbifer hydrolyticus; assembly: GCF_009931115.1. Classification (NCBI taxonomy): domain Bacteria; kingdom Pseudomonadati; phylum Pseudomonadota; class Gammaproteobacteria; order Cellvibrionales; family Microbulbiferaceae; genus Microbulbifer; species Microbulbifer hydrolyticus. The sequence continues at coordinate 981,970 of NZ_CP047491.1, forward strand.
GTCGCCGGCGAGACATGGATCAATATCAAGCACGCGTCGAGTGGCAGCCCGGGAAATGCGGAACCTTCCTGGGGCGGGAACAGTAACCCGGAGGAAACTTTTGGCACGGATTCTGAAATTATCAAAATGAATACGGCCGTTTATTACGTCCGCAATAATCAGGACTCCGGGCAGCCCACCCTGTGGCAAGAAATCAACGGAAGCGCCCCACAGGAACTCCTCGATGGTGTGGAAGACATGCAGTTGCTCTATGGGCTGGATACCAGTGGCGATGGTATCCCGGACAACTATGTAACAGCCGCGGCCGTCAACACCGCCGACGCCTGGGAAGATGTATCCAGCGTGCGGGTGCAACTCCTGGTGCAGAGCTCGGAAGATAACCTGCTCTCGGAAGCTCAGCCTTATACCTTCAATGGTGTTACCAACAGTGCTCCCGGTGACCGGCGATTACGACAGGTTTTTATCAATACTGTCGGCATCCGCAGTCGCCTTCCCTGATCAAATAGAACTCTGAAGCTTGTTATGAAAAATCTGAATTCTTACAGCAACCTGCGGCAGCAGCGCGGTATGACCTTGGTCGTCGGCCTGATCATGGTGCTGCTGATGACGCTGGTGGGTATGGCGGCAATCCGCGGCAGCGGCATGCAGGAGTTAATGGCCGGTAATATGCGAGATCGCAACCTCGCGCTCCAATCTGCTGAGGCCGCCTTGCGGCGCGGAGAGGAGGTATTGGAAGGCGCGACAATCCCTGCATTTGACAACTCTGTCACCGGCTACGTACCCGCCATCGCCGGTTCTACAACGACCGGGTTTTGGGACAGCTATAGCTGGGATGCCGGGTCTGTTCGCACCGCGTTGGGCATCAAAATGGTGGCGGACCAGCCGCAGTATGTGATCGAAGAGGTGGTGAGTACCACTACGATCAACGCGGCCGACGGCAGTGGCATTGATTTCACCAGTGCAATGAAAACCGAAGATACGGTCTATTACCGTGTTACCAGTCGCGCCGAAGGCGGTACACCGGATGCGGTTGTGATTCTGCAATCTACTTACAAACGCTAATAAGGTTGCGAAAGAGAGAATGAAAATGGAATACATTAAAAGAAACACCAAATTTCTGATGCATTTCGCCGCCGCCATTCTGAGTATTGGTGTGGCCCACAGTGCGCATTCCCTTGAGCTGGCACAGTCTCCGCTATTTCTGGCGCAGCCGGTCAAGCCGATTGTGATGCTGAATATGTCAAATGATCACCAGCTATATTTTAAAGCGTACGATGACTATACCGATCTGGACGAGGATGGGGTGGCTGATACCACCTACATGAACGACTATGAATATTATGGCTACTTCGATAGCCAGAAGTGCTACGCGTATGAGTCCGAGCGCTTTGTTCCGAAGGCCGTAACCACTGACCATTACTGCGATACCGTGGATGGAGACTGGAGCGGCAACTTTCTGAACTGGGCCACCATGACCCGTATGGATGCGGTCAGGAAAATTCTCTACGGCGGATATCGCTCCACCGATGGTGACGAGAATGGCGTTACCGTCCTGGAGCGCGCGTTTTTGCCCCAGGATGCCCACGCCTTTGCGAAATATTATAACGGCGTTGATATTGGCAAGCTGACAGCCCACAACTTTACCGGAGGCACAGAAAGTACCTCGGGTATTACCCTGTGTAATGCCACGAATAGCCACAGCTACGACGGCACCACTTCCGCTCTGTCCCAGAACAACACTCGTTCACCCAAGATTATGGTGGCGCAGGGAAACTACTCGCTTTGGGCCAGTAACGAGCGCTGGCAGTGTCGTTGGGGCCAAGGCAGTAACGGAAACGACGAGAATAGTGGCATTACTGCAAATGCCAGTGCCCCGAACCAAGAGGATGGTTTCCAGTACAAAGCGCGCGTCGAAGTGTGCAAGTCCGGGCTGCTCGAAGAAAACTGCCGCTCATACCCGGATGGAAACCTGAAGCCCGCGGGATTACTGCAGAAATATGGTGAAAAGGGCGAGATTCTGTTTGGCTTGATGACCGGGTCTTACGGAAAAAATAAATCGGGCGGTGTGCTGAGAAAAAACGTTGCCGATTTGAGCGATGAAGTGAACGTGAGCTCCGATGGTACATTTACTGGTGCGGCGGGCATTGTCAGCACATTGGACAAACTGCGTATCTATGGATATCAGTACAGTGGGTCGGGTCAGGATGGTGCCTACAATGATGGCGGCGCGGACAACTGCCCCTGGGCTCTGAATACCTTTACCGACGGTAACTGTTCAAACTGGGGGAACCCGCAGTCTGAAATCTACCTTGAATCTCTGCGCTACCTTGCCGGGAAAGCGAAAAACGACGATTTTGCCTCCAGCGACTCGGGCTATATTTCGGGCCTTGGTTCTCCCGAGTGGGTAGACCCCATTAGCAGTGATAACTACTGCGCTGCGCTGAATGTCATACAGTTCAATGCATCAAGCAGTTCATATGACGATGATTTCTCCAAAGCTTCTGAATTGAATGCGATCGGGAGCGTTGATACGTGGGTGAATAAGGTTGGTGCGGCAGAAGGCATCCACGGGAATGACTATTTCGTCGGTGCCAATGCGGCAGATTCGGACCTGCTTTGTACCGCCAAAACGGTTGCAAACCTGTCCGACGTGGCGGGCACCTGTCCCGATGCTCCCCGTCTTGGTGGCACTTATGATATTGCAGGCCTTGCATACTATGCGCGCAGCTCCAAAATTCGGACGGATCAGAACGTTGGCAATGTGACTACTTATGGTGTTGCACTTGCTCCCGCCTTACCAAAGGTATCCATTCCAGTTTCTGCTGATGGGAAGGCCGTAACGATTCTCCCTGCGTGTCGAAATAGCCAGGTTGGAGGAAACTGCGCGATTGTTGATTTCAAAATAATCGAGCAGTCAGCGGATGGTAAAACAGGAACCCTGTACGTAAATTGGGAAGATAGTGAGCAGGGCGGTGATTTTGACCAGGATATGTGGGGACTGATTAAGTACGTCGCATCATCGAGTGAAATCTCGGTTACGACCCAAGTGATGGCCCAGTCAACCGGGGATCCAATGGGGTTTGGCTACGTTATCAGCGGAACCACCAGGGACGGCTTCCATGCGCATTCCGGTATTAACGGATTCAGTTACACGCCGACAAATGTGCTCGACAAGGCATGTACCGCAGAGAGCGGCGGCAGTAACTGTAATTGCCGGCTTGGTGAAGGTTACGGAGGCAACGCCGGTTCCTGTAACTACAATCACGCTGATGCAAAGGCAACCACAGAAACTTACGTCATAGGCACGTCATCGGGTTCCTTGCTGGAGTCTCCGCTTTATTATGCCGCGAAGTGGGGCGGGTACAGTAATGACGATAATGGCAACCCTCCTTCGGAGGCTGAAATTGCGGCTGCTGCGCCGGATACCTATTTCTATGCTATTGATCCGTCGGAGCTGGAAGAGAGCCTGGGCAAGGCACTTGAGCAGGTGGCGGCAAGTGCCGGTTCTGCTTCGTCCGTTGCCACCAACTCCACCCGCCTTGGGGCAGATACCGTTATCTATCAGGCCCTGTTCAACAGTACAGACTGGAGCGGTGAGTTGAAGGCTCTGAGCCTGAACAGTGATGGCTCAGTCGGTGTCGCCAAATGGCGGTCAGATAACTCCAAGTTCGCCAGTGCCGCGACACGAAAAGTCTATTCGCATAACGGGCTCAGCGGGGTGGAGTTTAAATGGGGTGCTACTGCAACTGATGGGATCAGTGACGCTCAAAAGCTAAAGCTGATCGGTGACGACACTGCCGTTGAAGGTGCGGCCCGTTTGCAATGGGTGCGCGGTGCAGCTGTGCCCGGTCTCCGGGAAAGAGATAATATTCTTGGTGATATCGTCAACTCGAGCCCGGTGTTTGCGGGGCGCAAGAAATATAGCTTTCATCTGCTTTCCGAAGAACTGGGCGGGCTTGCTTATGAAGCCTATTACAACACCAGCAAGAAGAGCCGCCGTGAGGTTCTCTATGTGGGTGCAAATGATGGCATGCTGCATGCGTTTGATGCGGCTACCGGGGAGGAATTGTTTGCCTATGTTCCGGCCGGAATATACGAGAAGCTGAAAAAGCTGAGTGCGCCGGATTACGGGACCGCCAGCAATCCTCATACTTACTCGGTCGATGGCAAGCTTTTTGTAGGCGATGTCTACACCGACAGTGGCTGGAAAAACGTGCTGGTGGGTACCCTGGGTGCCGGTGGTAAAGGGTTGTTTGTGCTGGATATTACCAACCCGACCGCTTTTGATGAGTCGAAAGTGCTGCTGGACCTTACCGACCAGGATCTTTTGCCGTCTCATTTTGACGGTTTGGGAAATATCACCAGTGAGCCAGTCGTTGCACCGACAAAAAATGGTTGGAAGCTTATTTTTGGCAACGGCTATAACTCTACCGATGGCAAGGCAAGACTGTTTGCGGTCGATGTGCTAAATCCGACTGTCGATAATAGCGTGGTCATTCCTGTCAGTGACGCGGGGGCCAACGGCTTGGCTGGTCCTGCTTTGCTGCAAAATGGCAGCGGCGAGGTCATTACTGCTTACGCCGGTGATCTGCTGGGTAACATGTGGAAATTCGACCTGGATAATGCCCTGACATCGAAATGGGGGGTTGCCTACGAGGATGGCAACGGTGGCAATGCCGTTCCGGCGCCATTGTTTACCGCGGTCGACGCTGCAGGCAATGCACAGAAAATTACCGCGGCCCCGACTTTGGGCCTGAATGCCAAGATGGACAATGCCACCATGGTGTATTTTGGCACCGGAAGTTATCTGGCGAGCAGTGATAATTCGGCGGGAAGTGTTGTCAACAGCTTCTATGCAATCGCCGATCAGGGGGCGCCGGTGACTGGGCGAGACCAGCTATTCCAGAAAACCATATCTGCTGAGTCTGGTGGGCTGCGTGATGTGAGCAACAATACAGATACCAGCTGGTGGACCACGAAAAAGGGGTGGTACCTGGATCTTTCGTTCAATAATAGCGTGACCGGTGAGCGGGTGATCAGCAAGCCGTTGTTGATTTTTGATCGGCTGTTGTTCCCGACCATGATCACATCTTCCGACCCCTGTTCCTTCGGTGGCAGCGGCTGGCAGATGGAGCTCGTCGCTGTGGGTGACCGCTACGAGGGCCATTCAATCTTTGGCGAAGACGGTATTGAAGTGGATTACGCAGTGATCAGCTACTCGGAAGTGATTCGTGGTGGTGAGAAGGCCTATCTTCCAACCAGTAACATCAAGGGTGAGCTGGATGTCACCGAAGGGAGTTTCCCTTTGGAAGCGGTAGGGCGAATGTCGTGGCGTCAGTTACGATAAGCAGTTGATGCATTTTTGAGAGAGTGAATTATGAAAAGCCAGAAAGGTTTTACCCTCATCGAGCTGATGATCGTCGTTGCCATCATCGGCATTATTGCCGGTATTGCGTACCCTTCTTATATGGAATCGGTGCGTAAAAGCAACAGGGCGGACGCAAAGGCATCGCTGAATGATGTGGCCCAGCGGTTACAGCGTTGTTTTACCACCTACAACGCCTACAACAGCGCGAACTGTGCGGTTGCCGAATCCCTGAAGAACAGCGCAACGCTGGACTCCGGTGAGAGGCTGTATACCATCTCCGCGACTTTGGCGGCGACGACCTTCACCCTGAAAGCAGAGCCAGTTACAGGAAAGAGCCAGGCGGCAGACACCAAGTGTGGCAGCCTGACGCTCACCAATACCGGTGTGCGGAATGCCAGTGGTGCTCTCGGGGTCGAGTGCTGGTAACGCCACGACGCATTTTTCTGTATTTATACGACTAACCCGGCTTCTGCCGGGTTAGTCGCATTTAGGCCGTGTCGTGTGTGCATCGTACCTCGATGGCACTAGCAATCCTCCTCTGATACCGATATGACCCTGACCCGACCACTGCGAGCCAGAACCAGCTGGTAACCATCACCGCCGTTTTGCGGGCAAATGGTGAGTGTCCCCGCCTGAAAGCCGCCGCCACGGAGTGTGCCCGCAAAGCGGCTCTCCCCGCTTCCGATAAATGACACATAGTTGCTAAGGGGGGTGTTTGCGGACACTGTCACGCCTGTCAGTGGCCCTGCGGTCACTATTTGTGGCTCATCCGGATCGCGCTCGCCATCAAAATCGCGGTCATAAAAAACCTCCCAGCCTGAATGCCAGTGGCCAAGTTTTCGCAGAGTGGCTCTGCGATTACTGGAAATGGCTTTACTTCGGGTGAGCTGAATGGCTTGCAGTAGTGTATCTGCGGCCGTGCGGGCGCGACTGGCTGCCAACTGCTTCTGGAAACTCGGCACACCAATTGCCAGCAGAATGCCAAGAATGGTGACTGTGATGAGCAGCTCGATCAAAGTGAGACCGCGCGCGTGCATGATTCCTCCCTGAATGACCCTTTTGGGGGGGGGCGGCCGTCCTTGCTACCGTTGATTCCCCAAATTTATGCCGTTTGTCGGTTGTCGCCGCCGCTTTGCGCAGTGGCGTGATACGGTCGCTACGAAATTAGCATTGCGCCAATTTGTATCCAATAACGAATCAGGAAGTTTTGTTAGGAAGGTGAAATTGGCGCCCTTATTTGGAGTTCGCAAGTACCACTTCCGTTATATACCTGCTTTGAATGGTGTTTACGGACAGTAATATGCATCGCTATTGATACGGATTATCCATTGATGTTCCAAGGAGGAGGACAAACATGGGCTTTAGACAAAAGGGACTTACCCTCATCGAACTGATGGTGACACTGGCAGTACTCGCCATCGTCGCTTCCATCGCCATTCCGAATTTCCGCACTCTCATCAACAACAATCAATCTGTCGCTCTGGGTGAAGATCTGGCCGGGGCTCTGCACTATGCGCGCAGCGAAGCCGTCAAACGATCCGCAAGTGTCACCCTTTGTGGCAGTGCGGACGGTACGACCTGCAACGGCACCTGGACCGATCACTGGATCGTCATTGTGGATTCCGCAACGAGCGAAAGTGCACCACTACCTTTGGTGGGAGCGGTGCTGCGTCAATGGGAGCCGCCTGTTGATGGCGCAACGATTACCGCCAAGCGTGGCACTACCAATGTGGGGTTTGTGCGTTTCACTGGAAAAGGACTGTTGGCCGCGTCAGGCAGCGGTGCAATAGAGATAAATTCCAGCGTAAGCGGCTGCACTGCCAATTCCGGACGAACGGTAAAAATTGGTATCGCGGGTGTCCTTCGTGTCACCCATGGTTCCACCGGCTGTAGTTAAAGCGGGGTTTGGTGATGAAAAACCAACATGGCGCGGGCCTGATTGAAGTCCTCGTGACAGTACTCATTTTGGGTACCTCACTTCTCTCCTTGGCGGCACTGCAAAGTAAGTCGCTGCAATATAACCACAGTGCCTACCTGCGTTCCCAGGCAAATATTTTGGCCTATGACATTCTCGACAGGGTACGCATCAACCGCACGAATACCACCAGTTACTCACTTGGTGTAGCGGATGCCAAGCCGACCGGAACCACGCTGGCAGAGCAGGATATGAATCAGTGGCTAACCAATATTGAAACCATGCTGCCAGGTGCGGATGGCGGCATCGAGTGCGTAGCTGCCGCCAGCTTCTGCACCGTTACCATCGAATGGACGGAGCAGAATAGCTCTGGCCAAGCCAGCGAAGACGAAAGTCAGTTCGTCTACACCACCAGGCTGTGAGGAGTAGAGCATGAATATGAGAGCAGTGCATAGCCAGACAATACGCAGCAAGAAATTGGGCCTTCAAAAAGGTATCTCGCTGGTCGAGTTGATGATCTCCATCACCATCGGCCTGATCCTGATGACCGGTGTGGTTCAGCTTTTCCTTTCCAGCCGCGCCACCTTCTCCACCCAGCAAGCGCTGTCTCGTGTGCAGGAGAGTGGTCGCCTGGCAATGGAGTTTCTGTCGGAAGACATTCGCATGGCCGGCTACATGGGCTGCATGAGCCGAAACCTGAACTTTACCAACACCCTCAACAATGCCACTGATCTTGCGTACAACTTTGAAATTGGTATCGAGGGGCTGAACGACGTAGGCGCCACCGTTCCTGCAGGCTACCCAGCCAATATCGTGCAGGGCACGGATGTGCTGGTCGTGCGTGGAGGCACCGGTAACGGCGTGGATGTTGTTGCTGTAAACAACAACAGCAAAGTGTTTATAGAGGACACCGGCGTGACTGAATCCTGCGGATCTGGTCTGGATAGCTTCAGTGGTCTGTGTGAGCGGGATATTCTGGTGGTCTCCGATTGCTCGAAAGCGCGTGTATTCCAGGTATCGGATCTGGCTGAGGAAAGTGGTGTGGGTGTGAGTGTTGAGCACCTGGATGCGGGTACGAGCCCGGGTAATGCCGCGAATACCTGGGGAGGGGGGAGCATACCGGACGAAAACTTCGGTGACGATGCCGAAGTCATTGAGATGAATACCACTGTTTATTACATCTCCCTGGGCGTCAGTGGTCAGCCTGGTTTGTGGCAGGAAACCAATGGCGCCAATCCAATGGAGCTATTGGAAGGTGTTGAGAATATGCAGCTTACCTATGGACGCGATACATCGGGAGATGGCATTCCGGATAGCTACGTAGATGCCTCGGCACTAACTACCAGCGCAGATTGGGAACAGGTGGCCAGTGTAAGGGTGCAGCTACTGGTGCAAAGCACCGAAGATAACCTGCTGCAGGAAGCGCAGCCCTATACGTTCAATGGGGTTACCAACAGCGCACCCGCTGACCGTCGCCTGCGACAGGTATTTATAAATACCGTGGGTATTCGCAGCCGCCTGCCCTGATCGAAACATCAAGGATTGAGTCGATTATGAAAAAAATAACCAGCTTTAGCACGGTACAACGTCAGCAGGGGATGACCCTAATTGTTGGCTTGATCATGGTATTACTTATGACCATTGTCGGCATGGCGGCGATCCGCGGTAGCGGCATGCAGGAACTGATGGCGGGCAATATGCGCGACCGTAACCTGGCGTTCCAGTCTGCTGAAGCGGGTTTGCGCCAGGGCGAGGTGGTGCTTACCGGTGCGACCATCCCGGCGTTCGACGGTACTAGCACCGGTCTTGTCCAGGCCATCGATGGGTCCACCAGTACCGGCTTCTGGGATACGTATGGTTGGGACGCCAGCTCGGTGCGCACCACGCTGGGGGTCGAGTATGTGGCGAGTCAGCCGCAGTATGTGATCGAAGAAGTGAGCACAACCGCAATAATCAATTCGGCGGATGGCGGCGCGGTGGACTTTGCCAGCTCTCTAAAAATGGACGATACCGTTTTTTACCGAGTGACAAGCCGCGCAGAAGGCGGTACCGCGGATGCTGTTGTCATCCTGCAGTCCACATACAAACGCTGAGTCGGGCGGAGAAGATAGTTCATGATTAAGAAAGCGAAAGCTATAAAGTTCTGCAGTAGGGTGTTGGCAAGTCTTTTGAGCCTTGGGGTAACCCACAGTGCGGCCTCTCTAGATTTGGCCCAGAGCCCGCTGTTCCTCAGTAACGGCGCGTCGCCGAATGTGATGTTTGTGATCGACGATTCGGGTTCCATGAATTGGGAAATTACCCCGGAGCAGTACCGGGATGGCGGTAATGGCACCGAAGCCAATTACATTTTTCCGCGTGCCAACCTAATTTACGGCACGGGTGATTACGCCAACAACATCCCAACGGTCGATGACACTGATGCCTACGCCGCGCTGACCCGCTCGCCGCAAATTAACAAGAGTTACTACAACCCTTCGAATACCTATACGCCTTGGGTGAAGCACGACGGTACGCTTTATCCCAATGCGAATCCTGAGTGTGCCTGGCACAACCCGGAGAATACCGGTACCTGTCCCAGCGTCGACGAGTCGGTCAATGCGAATGCGCGTAATTTGAAGGTCGAAAACGGTAATTACAACACCAACAACTGGCTCAGCTGTACCGAGAATAACGCCACCTCCGTAACCTGTACTGCGTCTGCCGACAGCGAGACATTCTGGCCGGCACGCTATTACTGGCACGACGGCGGTAGCGAATGGGATCGAGACAACTATACAAAAACTGACATCAGGTCTGGTTCCGACTATAGCGGCCACGACCGCAGCAAGCGCAGTGACTGTGATAACGGAATCTGTACCTATGCGCAGGAAATCCAGAATTTTGCCAACTGGTACACCTATTATCGGTCCCGCACCCTCGCAGCGCGTGCAGGAATCGGGCGTGCCTTCGCAGAGCAGGGTGAGGACATACGTGTGGGCTTTGGTGCTATCAACAAGGGGGATGCCGACGTTGATGGTATCAATGCCAGAACGATCGTAAGCGGTGTGCGTGATTTTAGTGGCACCAGTCGAGAGAGTTTCTTCAGCGAACTCTACACCCGAGGCGTTTCTACATCGGGTACGCCGCTGCGGCGCGCGTTGGACGATGCCGGGCAGTATTTCTCACGCACCGACAACAAGGGGCCCTGGGGTGCGGACCCGGGAGTCGAGGACACCACCGCGCATCTTGCCTGCCGAGCCAGCTACACCATCCTGATGACCGATGGCTATTGGAGCGATGGCCAGGCCAGTACGGCGGATGCGCGGGCCAATGTGGATAACGCCACCGGAACCCAAATTACGGGTCCGGATGGCCAATCCTATACCTATAGTGCTGTTTCCCCATTTACAGATGCACACAGTAACACACTGGCAGATGTGGCCATGTACTACTGGAAGAATGATTTGCGCACCGATCTGGTTAACCAGGTACCGGTGAAAGATGACAATATCAACCCGGCATTCTGGCAACATATGGTGACCTTTGGGGTCGGCCTCGGCGTTACCGGCTCCATAGATAAGGAGGCGGCGTTTGATGCGATCAATGATAGTGGCATCACGATTGCCTGGCCGGATCCGAGTAATAGCAATTCTGCAAAGGTCGATGACCTCTTGCACGCTGCGGTAAATAGTCGCGGTGGTTTTTTTAGTGCTGCGGATCCACAGAAATTCTCCAGTGAGTTGTCGAACGTGCTTGAAAATATCCTGGGGCGCTCTGATGGCGCCGCCTCGTCGGTGGCAACCAACTCAACGCGCCTGGGAACAGACACCGTGGTCTATCAGGCCCTATTTAACAGCACTGACTGGAGCGGTGAACTGAAGGCGGTCAACCTGAACAGTGACGGCACAGTAGGTACTGAAAAATGGTCAACAGACACTGCAAGCTTTGCCAGTGCCGCAACACGAGATATCTACACCCACAATGGATCGTCAGGTGTCCCCTTTGCCTGGGGCGCGACTGCAGCCGATGGTATCAGTGACGCGCAGAAAGCCGACCTAACAGGCGCTGATACGGCAGTAGAAGGCGCAAACCGCTTACTTTGGGTTAGAGGTGCAGAGGTTGCTGGTCTGCGAGACCGACAGTCACTGCTCGGGGATATTGTCAACTCGAGTCCGGTATTTGCCGGCCGCAAAAAACAGAATTTCCACTTGTTATCCGATGCGTTAGGCGGCCACAAGTACACTGATTATTACAATACTTCTAAGAAAAACCGTCGCGAAGTACTTTATGTAAATGCCAATGATGGCATGCTGCACGCATTTGATGCGGCAACAGGGGAAGAGCTCTTCGCTTATGTACCTGCGGGTGTTTATGAAAAACTGCGCAAGCTCAGTGCCACAGATTATGGAGAAAGCAGTAACTCTCACACCTATATCGTTGATGGCCCACTATTCGTTGGTGATGCTTATATCAACGGTAGCTGGAAAAATGTTCTCGTTGGTACGCTTGGCGCGGGGGGCAAAGGGATATTCGCACTGGATGTAACCAATCCTGATAGCTTTGATGAAAACGATGTCCTGTTTGACTTTACCGATGAAGACCTCTATTCCGGTGATCTGGCCAAGCTTGGCAATATCACCAATGAGCCGATAATTGGACCCACCAATAGCGGTTGGAGGCTGTTCTTTGGTAACGGTTATAACTCCACAGGGGGTAATGCACATCTCTTTGCGGTGAGTCTCGATAACCCTATTGGTGGAACCAAGGTTATTTCCGCAGGCAGTGCGAGCGAGAATGGTTTGTCCGGGCCGGCACTGCTGCCGAGTGGCACAGGGGAGGTCGTTTCAGCTTACGCCGGGGACCTGCTTGGTAATCTGTGGGCGTTTGATATCTCGGCAGGTAGCAGTGATAACTGGGATGTGGCCTACAGTACAGCTGATGTGCCCGAGCCTCTATTCACTGCTGTGGATCCCAACAATAAAGTACAGCCGATTACGTCAATTCCCACTTTGGGATTGAATTCGGAAATGAACAACGCAGTCATGGTGTACTTCGGTACCGGTAGTTATCTGTCCAGTACAGATAACAGTGCCGGCGATACGATCAATAGCTTTTATGCTATTGCCGACACCGGCACGAACTTAACCGGTCGTGGACAACTTTTTGCGAAAACCATCAGCTCTGAAACAGATGGTCGCCGAGTTGTTGATGGAAATGCCGCCACTGCCTGGTGGACCGACAAGAAAGGTTGGTACCTGGATTTCACTTTTAACAGCAGCGTGACCGGTGAGCGTATTATCAGCAAACCATTACTTATATATGATCGCCTGCTCTTCCCAACGTTGATTACCTCCTCGGATCCATGTGCTTTCGGTGGCAGTGGCTGGCTGATGGAGCTGGTTGCGGTGGGCAACAAGTATCAAGGCCACTCCATTTTCGGTGAGGATGGCGAGGAAGTGGATTATGCGGTAATTGGCTACTCTGGTACCGTGCAGGATGGTGACAAAATATTGCTCCCCACCAACAATATTAAAGGGGAGCTGAATGTTCCGGAGGGGGATGCCCCGGTAGATGCCACAGGCCGTATGTCCTGGCGTCAACTGCGTTAACTCAATAGGCAAAGGGTAAGCGATGAAAAGTCAAAAAGGGTTTACGCTGATCGAACTTATGATCGTGGTGGCAATCATCGGTATTATTGCCGGGATTGCCTACCCATCGTATATGGAGTCCGTGCGAAAGAGCAATCGTGCGGACGCAAAGGCCAGTCTGAACGATGTCGCTCAGCGGCTGCAACGTTGCTATACCGTGTACAACAAATACGATAACTTTGTAGACTGTTCGGTTGCCAAAACGTTGGAAAATGGGACCATTGCCTCCGGTGAGCAGATGTATTCGATCAGCGCAGCGACTCTGAGTGCAACAGTGTTCGCGCTAGAAGCTGCACCAGTGAACGGTACGACCCAGGCGTCGGATGCGAAGTGCGGCACGCTTAAACTATCCAGTACGGGTGTGAAGGATGCTTCCGGGCCATTGGGGGCAAGTTGCTGGTAATCGACAATTTTTTAGCTTCGAATAACCCGGCCTGAGCCGGGTTATTCGTTTTCTAGCCCGAGCTTTTTCAAGCGGTAACGTAGAGATCGAAAGCTGATCCCGAGTTTTTCCGCGGCAGCAGTGCGGTTCCAGTCGGTTTTATCGAGCGCATCTTCAATAGCGGTGCGCTCAATGGTTTGCAGGAATTCGTCCAGAGTGGAGTAATCGGAAGCGGAAAACTGACCGGGATAAGCACCGGGCCCGCATTCCGTCAATGGCGTTAGTTGTGGTAGCGGATTACTTGAGTTTTGCTGCTTTGCCACCTCCGGCGGTCCGGGCATAGGTGCGGGTTGATCCCTGGGGATAAGCAGGTCGGCGGCATACAGTGTGTTCCGCTCGCAAAGCGTGACTGCCCGCTCGAGAATGTTTTCGAGTTCCAGAAGGTTTCCGGGGAACGAATAGGCCTGGAGTGCGGTTATTGCGTCCTGGGATGCCTTCGGAATTGCTCCTCTTTGATCGGCAGAAATTTTTCGCAGGGTATTACGAACCAGCAAGGGGATATCGTCGTGCCGCTGTCGAAGCGGGGGCGCGTGCAGTTCAATGACATTGATTCGGTAGTATAGATCGCTGTGGAAGCGTCCGGCGCGGACCTCCTCGATCAAGGGGGTCTGGCTGGCACTGAGAATGCGGATATCCAGGTCGTGCACGACGTCGCCGCCTGTGGAGGAAATCGCTTTATCCTGAATGATTTGTAGGAGCTTTACTTGTGTTTCGGGCGGGAGGCAGGAAATTTCGTCGAGAAACAGGGTCCCACCGTTCGCGGCGAGTACAAGACCGGCGCTCAAGCTGTTTGTATCGCTTCGTCCGAATAATGTTTCTTCTATACTGCCTGCCGGGATAGTCGCGCAGTACATGGGGATAAAGGGTTTGTCCGAGCGGGGGCTTTGTTCGTGAATAGTGCGCGCCGTCAATTCCTTGCCAGTACCTGCTTCACCGATGATGTGTGCAGGTGCTTCGCTGCGGGCAATTTTTTCGATCTGAGACCGCAGTTTTTGAATGGGTTCCGAGGGGCCCTGGAGCAGCGGAGGAAATTCCTGTTGCTCGATATGACGACCTTCATTCAGGCGAAGCGCTAATTGCACGAGGCTACGCAGGCGCTCAAGGTTGACGGGTTTGCTCACGAAATCAAACGCGCCAAGCTTGAGTGCCGTAATGGCAGTGTCCATATTTCCGTGCGCGGTAATCACTGCGATGGGGAGCGACCGCTCCGCGGGGAAGTCCTGAACTTTCTCTACGATCTCAAGTCCCTCGCCATCCGGCAGCCGCATATCCGTCAGGCAGAAATCGTAGCACTTTTCGCTGAGGCGTCGCTTCGCTTCCGCTACCGACATGGCGACGTCCGCCTTGACGTCCATCCTGCGTAGCGTCATTGATATCAAATCGCAGATATCGGGTTCGTCATCGACGATCAGAGCAATAGGTTGACGGTCAGGCATGTCGTTCTAAGTTTATTTTTGTTGGTTGGGTCAGAATTGAGAGTCAAAAAACCTGTTCTGCACAAGCAAATTCTACTCTGAAGCAGCTGCGTTTGTCTTGGCTCCGGCAGTAGTAGAGGGTGGCCCGTGTGGACTCACACAGCTCCCGGGCTATATACAGGCCAAGGCCGGCGCCCGCAGACTCGGTGGTGAAAAAGGGTTCGAAAATCTGGTCTTTGTGTTCCTCCGCAACGCCGTCCCCCAGGTCCAGTATGTCGAGCCGTGCACATTGTCTGTCTTCCACATAACTTACAGACAGCTCGACTTCGGGGCTGCCGGTTGCCTGACGCGAATGCCTGATGGCGTTATTGCACAGATTGGTGACGACCTGCGACATCTGGCTCGGGTCAAAGCGTGCCAGCACTGGCGTCGAGGGCAGGGAGTGTTTTATGACGGTGTCTGCTGTTACAGTCGCGGTGTAGTCTTTCAGGAATTCTACAGTCCAGTGGCGCAGGTCCAGCAGTTGCGGCTCCGGTGGTTTGCGTCGGGAAAGCTGCAGTACGTTTTCCACAATCTGGTTTACGCGTTGGCTGTGCCTGCTGATGATCTCTGTTAACTGGCGATCCTCCAGGGTAATGGAATTGGATTCGGCCAGGAGCTGGGCGGCATGGGCGATGGCACCGAGGGGGTTGCGCACTTCGTGTGCAATGGAGCCGGTGAGACGTCCGAGAGAAGCGAGCTTCAGTTGCTGGGCTTGCTGAGCCAACCTGCGGTTGTCCTCAAGAAATACCAGTGAACTGTTACTGGCGTTATTCGTTAGAGTGGTGACACTTGCGCGGAGCTCGGTTTGCCCGGCGCCCCGGATGATGCCACTGCGAGTGTTACCCTGTTTCTGCAGTTTCTCCAGAGTTTCGCGAAAAGCCGGACTCAGACTTTCTTTGTTTGCAGGTTTAACCCCGAGCAGCTGTTGTGCCGCGCGGTTGATCAGCGTTGGCCGGTGTTCATTATCCAGAACAAGGACACCGGTCCGCATTTGCGCCACGATCTGTTGGGTAAGCCGCTGCAGATGCGCTGCCTGCCTGCGCTCCTGCTCGGCTTTCCGGTTCGCAATCTGAATATGCGCGGACAGCGTTTGCAGCGCAGTGACAGAGGTGAACAGCAGGATTCCGAGGCTGCCGGCAGAGACGATATCCTGGGTATCCGCCTGACCACTGAGCAGCCCAAACAGTTGTTGCGCAATCACCCCGATACTGGCAATGGCGGCAAGGAACGCCCCCATACGGCGATCCAGCAGCAGTGAGCCCACGGCACAGGTGGTCAGCATCAGATAGCCGACCCCGGAGTTGAGCCCGCCGCTGGCCTGGATCAACAGGAGAAATGCCAGGATATCGCAGCCCAGAATACTGCCGATGCGCAGTGGGGTTGTGTGAAAGCGGCTTGGGTAGAGGTAGAGCAGCCATGCGATATTCAGGATCGCATAGGTAATCGCGGTGTTCAGGTACAGCGCGGGGTACAGCGTTCCTACGGCGCCGCTTGTGATTCCGGAGGTGAACAGCCCCAAAAGCACCAGCGCGATGGCAACCCGGTACCAGGCGTAGATCTTGAGCAGATCCCGCTGTCGCAGGCGTGGACGAAGGAGGTCCGTGTGGTGCGCGGGCTGTGGCTGCTCTGGTGTGCTATCGCGGGGTATCGCAGCATCGGATACGGTCTGGCTGCTCACTTTTTATTCTCATTGTGCAGGTAAGTGACGAAGCATACGGCCGGTACCGGACAGATGTTGTACGTCCGGGTGGCGTGGCTACAATAGCCGCCTCAATTTAATGGGAAATAGAGATGTCTACTTTGCAGCTAGTACTGGCGCAAATCAATCTAATGGTCGGGGATATTCACGGCAATACCGACCAGGTGGTCGAAGTCGCGCGAAGAGCCCATCGCGAACACGGGGCGGACCTGGTGCTGTTTCCGGAGTTGACCCTGTGTGGATACCCGCCTGAAGACCTGCTGCTGCGTCCGAGTATGCAGAAGCGTATTGATGCCGCCCTGGTTGAGCTCAAGCAGGCCGGGCTCCCCTGCGCCGTACTGGTGGGGTATCCGCGCGTGATTGCGGGTACCGTATTGAACATGGCCGGGCTGATCCAGGACGGCGAGTTGGTCGCGGAGTATGCCAAGCAGAAGCTGCCCAACTATCAGGTGTTCGACGAATTGCGCTACTTCGTGCCCGGTGAACAGCCCTGTGTGATAGACATCAACGGTATCCCCACGGCAATCACTATCTGCGAAGACATCTGGCACCCGGAACCGGTCGTGCAGGCCGAGCGTGCGGGGGCCAGGCTGATGCTGAACATCAACGCGTCGCCGTTTCATCGCGGCAAGGCCCAGGAGCGCCTCGACCTGCTCGCGCGCCAGGCGCAGGCAGGCAAAATGCCCATCGTGTATGTGAACTCGGTGGGCGGTCAGGATGAACTGGTATTCGATGGTGGTTCATTCGCTGTGGACCGCAATGGTGAGTTGCGTGCGCGCGCGCCGGAGTTTGTGGAGAGCCTGTTGCCGGTGACCGTCGAGGCCGATGGAGACCAGGTAACCCTGGCGCAGGGCAGCGATGCCAAACCCCTGGATGGGCTGGCATCGGTCTACCAGGCGCTGGTGCTTGGGGTGCGGGATTATGTCAACAAGAATGGCTTCAAGGGCGTCGTGCTGGGCCTGTCTGGCGGTATCGATTCGGCGCTGACCCTCGCGGTGGCGGTAGATGCACTTGGGCCGGATCGGGTAGAGGCGGTGATGATGCCGTTTCGTTACACCTCTGACCTGTCCAAAAACGACGCCGCCGACCAGGCCAAACGACTGGGGATCCACTACCGGGTGATCGGTATCGAGGGGATTTTTGATGCCTCCATGAAGGCCCTGGAAAGCGAGTTTGCCGGCAGTGAACGCGACACCACCGAAGAAAACCTGCAGGCGCGCGCGCGCGGCATGCTGCTGATGGCCATCTCCAACAAGAAAGGTTTTATGGTGCTGACGACCGGCAACAAAAGTGAGATGTCGGTTGGGTATGCCACGCTTTACGGGGATATGGTGGGCGGGTTCAATGCGCTCAAGGATGTACCCAAGATTCTCGTGTATGAGCTTTCCCGCTATCGCAACACCGTCTCACCCGTTATTCCCGAGACCGTGATTACCCGTGAACCCAGCGCAGAGCTGGCCCCTGACCAGGTGGACTCTGACAGCCTGCCGCCGTACGACGTGCTGGACGAGATTCTGCGGCTGTATATCGATGAGGACCATAGTGCTGCGTACATCATCGGCAAAGGCTTTGATGAAGCGACCGTGATGCGTGTGGTGCGGCTGGTGGATCGCAACGAATACAAGCGCCGCCAGGCCGCAGTGGGTGTGCGTATATCGGAGCGTGGCTTCGGGCGCGACCGGCGTTATCCGATCACCAATGGCTGGAAGGCGGGGGAGTAGTAAGCCTGCCTTGATGCCCGTTTAAAACCCGTTTAAAAAAGGCCCCGCTGTTGCCAGCGGGGCCTTTTTTGTTTCATGTTTGTTTCATGCGCTAGCGCTGTTTTCAAAGCTCCGGCGGTAGCGGAGCTTCTTCCGGGCGGTACTCGGCGTTATACAGCTCGCGGCTGTCGAAACCGCGTGGGTCGGATTTCTCGAACAGGCCCAGGGTAATGCGGTGGATAAAGCTGCGGCCACTGGCTCCTGCGTAGTATTTGTAGTTGAAGGTGCCGTCGTCCCGGAACGCCGGGTGGTGCGGATAGTTGGTGCGCAGCACCGCCAGCGAGGTCGACTCAAGTTGCGGCATCTCCAGCAGGTGGTAGGACTGCACCATTACTGCCAGAGCATCCGGCACCGCCGGTGTCTGCTGGAAGTTTTCCACTACGTAGCGGCCTCGGTTGGCTGCGGCCAGGTAGGCGTTGCGCTTGAAGTAGTAGTTGGCCACATGGATCTCGTAGCGTGCCAGCAGGTTGCGCAGGTGGATCATGCGTTTTTGCGCATCCGGGGCATAGCGACTGTCGGGATAGCGCGCCATCAGCTGGGAAAAATAGGCAAACGACTCGCGCGCGGAACCCGGGTCGCGGCGGGTCATGTCCGTGGGCAGAAAGCGCTCAAATAGCCCGCTGCCTTCGGTAAATGACGCCAGGCCTTTCATGTAGTAGGCGTAATCCACATTGCGATGCTGCGGGTGCAGGCGGATGAAGCGGTCCGCCGCAGAGATGGCCGCATCATTCTGATAATCACGATAATAGGCGTAGATCAGCTCCAGTTGGGCCTGTTCGGCGTAGTTGCCGAAGGGAAAGTTGTCTTCCAGAGCCCGCAGGTTCTTGATCGCCAGCTCCCACTGGCTGGATTTGAGCTGCCGCTGGGCCGCTTCATAGAAAGCCTGCTCGGTGCGGTTTCCGGAGGGCAGTCCCTCTTCCTCTTCGTCCGTGCTGGCGCACGAGGCCACCAAAACGGCCAGTATTGCCAGTAATAGCGTTTTCCAGGCCTGTCTATTACAAGACCACATCGCCCCTCGCTCTATCATTATTTGTCTCAACCTTATTAAACTAGCCACCCAAAATTCACCGGGGGCAGAAGGGCAGCTATTTAACCACAGCGCCTCGCCAGCCCAAAGTATTAGACCCTCTCGAATGAGCAATCAAATACATCTCGATATTGAAGTGCCGGCAGAGTACGCCGGGCAACGGTTTGACCAGATCGCAGCGGATTTGATCCCTGACTATTCTCGCGCGCGGCTTCAAGCCTGGATAAAAACCGGTCAACTCACCGCCAACGGTCGTCCGGGCAAGCCCAAGGACAAGCTGTTCGGCGGTGAGCAGCTGCAATTGCGCGCCGAGCTGGAGCCCCAGGGCGAGTGGCTGGCACAGCCCATGGACCTGCACATTGTCTATGAGGACGACAGCCTGCTGGTGGTAAACAAGCCCGCCGGGCTGGTGGTGCACCCGGCTGCCGGCAATCCCGACGGCACCCTGCTGAACGGGCTGCTGGCGCACTGCGCCGGACAGCAGAACATTCCCCGTGCCGGTATTGTGCATCGGCTGGACAAGGATACCAGCGGCCTGATGGTGGTCGCGAAAACCCTGCAGGCCCAGGCCGACCTGGTCGACCAGCTCAAGGCCCGCACCGTCAGTCGTCAGTACGATGCCATCGTGCATGGCACCCTGAGCGGTGGCGGAACCGTAAACGCACCGATGGGGCGCCACCGTCAGCATCGGCTGAAAATGGCGGTTGTACGCAATACCGGTGAAGGCAGCGGTAAGGAAGCGATTACCCACTACCGTCTGCAGGAGCGGTTCCGGGGGCATACCCTGGTGCGCTGTCAGCTGGAGACGGGCCGCACCCACCAGATTCGCGTGCATATGGCGCATATCCGCCACCCGCTGGTGGGTGACCCGCTCTATGGCGGACGTAATAAGCTACCCGCCGGTGCAGGGCCCGAGTTGATTGAAGCTCTGCAACAGTTTCCGCGCCAGGCACTGCATGCGGCGGAGCTGGCCCTTATTCACCCGGTAACCGCAGAGCCCATGCACTGGTCGGCGCCGATGCCGGAGGATATGCTGCAGTTGCTCGAGCTTTTACGCGCCGACAACCACTGAATTCAAACCCAGGATCACACAGGACAGCCCATGTCTGCCGACCATTACCTCAAGCCCGACTGGCCCGCGCCGGCCAATGTACGTGCTTTCTTTACGCTCCGCCGTGGCGGGCACAGCGAGGGCGCCTACACGGCATTTAACCTCGCGGACCATGTGGGCGACGCCCCTGAGGCGGTAGCCGCGAACCGCGAGCAGCTGCAAAAGGAGTTGAGCCTGCCCAGCGAGCCACAATGGCTGGAGCAGATCCACAGTGACAAGGCGGTAAAAGCGCAGAGTGATGGCAAGGTGCGCACGGCCGATGCGAGCTTCTCTGCGGAGCAGGGGACGGTGTGTACTGTGCTCACGGCGGATTGCCTGCCTTTGCTGGTATGCAATCGGGAGGGCTCGGAAGTGGCCGCAATTCACGCTGGCTGGCGAGGCCTGACCGGTGGCGTTATCCGCGAGACGATTCGTGCCATGTCGAGTGCACCAGAGGATCTGCTGGTCTGGCTGGGGCCGGCAATCGGGCCCGAGGCGTTTGAATGCGGTGTCGATGTGTTGGAGGCGGCGTTTGAATCCTCCATGAGTGAATCGCACGCAGAGGCCATCGCCCACTGCTTTGTGCCACATGCCAAAAAGCCGCTGCATTTCCTGGCGGATATTTATGCCCTGGGTCGCGCGGAGTTGGCGGAACTCGGGGTTACCGATATTTTTGGTGGAGACCGTTGCACTGTCAGCGAAGACGCGGAATTCTTTTCCTTTCGGCGGGATGGGGATACTGGACGTATGGCGTCTCTTATCTGGTTCGAGTAATCGGCTTAATCCCACTTGTCTTCTCTCGTTACTCGCCACAGTTTTTGTGGCTTGTTTTTCCTGTCGCCTTTTACGCTTGATGCCGCATCCTTGCGGATCTGATGAGCTTCTCTGTCATCGCCGCGCTTAAACAGAGGCGGCGGATCGCGCAAAAGCTTGAAAACCCGCCGCCAGCCCGCAAATTAAAGATCAGCACTAGACTGTATTCGTCATTGCGTTTCCGCGCGCCGGCTTTGCATTTGTAAGGCGCATCAATGATCAGGAGAGGATAAGAGCACAATGCGCATAGACCGGATGACCAATCCCCTACAAGCTGCCATCGCCGACGCACAATCCATCGCCGTCGGCCGTGACCACAACCAGATTTATCCCGAGCACCTGCTGCAGGCACTGCTGGACCAGTCCAGTGGTAGTGTCACTGCATTTCTCAATCAGGCGGGATTTAATATCAATGGCCTGCGGAATGACCTCGCCAAGCGGCTCGACAGCCTGCCCACCGTCGGTACGCCTACCGGTGATGTCGGCATGTCTCAGGAACTGATGCGGCTGTTCAACCTGGCGGATAAAAAAGCGCAGAAAAATGGCGATAGCTTTATCTCCAGTGAGACCGTATTGCTGGCGGCCTTCGACGCCGCCGCCGGCGAAGTATCCAAAATCCTCAATGCACACGGCGACCTCAAACACCTGCAGGACGCCATTACCAAAATCCGTGGGGATGAGAAAATCAACGACCCCCAGGCGGAGGAAGCCCGTCAGGCCCTGGATAAGTACACCATGGACCTGACCGCCCGCGCCGAGGCGGGCAAGCTCGACCCGGTGATCGGGCGCGACGACGAAATCCGCCGCACCATCCAGGTACTTCAGCGGCGCACCAAAAATAACCCGGTGCTGATCGGTGAACCCGGGGTGGGTAAAACGGCCATCGTCGAAGGACTTGCCCAGCGTATCGTCAATGGCGAAGTGCCCGAGGGGCTAAAAGACAAGCGCCTGTTGTCGCTGGATCTCGGGTCCCTGTTGGCCGGTGCAAAGTTCCGCGGGGAATTTGAAGAACGCCTCAAGGCCGTGCTGAATGAATTGTCCAAACAGGAAGGCCGCGTGATCCTGTTTATCGACGAGCTGCACACCATGGTCGGCGCCGGTAAGGCCGAAGGCGCCATGGATGCCGGTAATATGTTGAAGCCGGCACTGGCCCGCGGTGAGCTGCACTGCGTGGGCGCGACCACCCTGAATGAATACCGCCAGTACATCGAAAAAGATGCGGCTCTGGAGCGGCGCTTTCAGAAGGTATTGGTCGACGAGCCCAGCGAGGAAGACACCATCGCTATCCTGCGTGGCCTCAAGGAGCGCTACGAAGTGCACCACGGGGTGGATATTACCGACTCCGCGATTATTGCAGCCACCAAACTTTCCCAGCGCTACATCACCGACCGCCAGCTGCCCGACAAGGCGATCGACCTGATTGACGAGGCGGCGAGTCGTATTCGCATGGAAATTGACTCCAAGCCGGAGGAAATGGACAAACTCGAGCGTCGCCTGATCCAGCTCAAGATCGAGCGCGAGGCAGTAAAGAAAGACAAGGACGACGAGGCGACGAAAAAACGCCTGCAGAAGCTTGAGGAAGATATCGACGCTATCGAAAAAGAGTATGCCGACCTCGAAGAAATCTGGAAGGCGGAAAAGGCCAAGCTGGCTGGCAGCGCGGATATAAAGAACAAACTGGAACAGGCCAAGCTGGATATGGATGCCGCGCGCCGCGCCGGCGACCTGACGCGGATGTCCGAAATCCAGTATGGCGTGATCCCCCAGCTCGAGCAGCAACTGAAGATGGCATCCGACACCAGCGACACCAGCGAAAATCAGCTGCTGCGAAATCGGGTAACCGATGAAGAAGTTGCGGAAGTGGTGTCACGCTGGACCGGTATCCCGGTGTCCAAAATGCTGGAGGGCGAGCGTGAGAAGCTGCTTAAAATGGAAGGCGCCCTGCACGATCGTGTGATCGGCCAGGACGAAGCGGTCGAGGCGGTGTCCAACGCCGTGCGTCGCTCCCGCGCCGGCCTTGCGGATCCCAACCGTCCTAACGGTTCATTCCTGTTCCTCGGCCCAACCGGTGTGGGCAAGACCGAACTGTGCAAGGCGCTGGCGGAGTTCCTGTTCGATACCGAAGACGCCATGGTGCGCATGGATATGTCCGAATTTATGGAGAAGCACTCCGTTGCCCGCCTGATCGGTGCGCCTCCCGGTTATGTGGGTTATGAAGAGGGTGGCTATCTCACCGAAGCCGTGCGCCGCAAACCGTATTCGGTGTTGTTGCTGGACGAAGTGGAAAAGGCGCACCCGGACGTGTTCAACATCCTGTTGCAGGTGCTGGAAGATGGTCGCCTGACCGATGGTCAGGGCCGTACGGTCGACTTCCGCAATACCGTGGTGGTCATGACGTCCAACCTGGGGTCGGATCTGATCCAGAAATACGCCAGCGCCAAGGATGACGATGAGGTGGATAGTGAGATCCACTACCGGCAGATGAAGGCAGCGGTGATGGATGTGGTGGGCAATCACTTCCGGCCAGAGTTTATCAACCGTATTGACGAGGTGGTGGTGTTCCATCCGCTGGATCGCGCCGAGGTGCGCTCCATAGCCGAGATCCAGCTTCAGAACCTGCGTGATCGGCTGGCAGAGCGCGACCTCAAGCTGGAGGTTTCCGAAGAGCTTCTCAACAAGCTTGCGGATGTGGGGTTTGACCCGGTATACGGTGCGCGTCCACTCAAGCGCGCGATCCAGATGTGGCTGGAAAACCCACTGGCGCAGGATGTGCTCTCCGGAAAGTTCGTCCCGGGAGACACCATTCACGCAAGCCTGGAAGGGGACAGGGCGGTTTTTCAGTAAGTAGCAGGGCAGGGCGCTTTTGCTGAATTGCGGCAACGGCAATGGCGCCGGGAGCGTTGCCACCACGCCGGGAAGAACGAAGTAACCGTAGTTCAATGGATCTGATGTATGACACTGGCAAAGCAGCTTTTTAACCGGCGCATGTTGTGGATGCTGCTGGGCTGCCTGCTGGTGTTCGGAGGTATTTTCGGGTTCAAGCTGTTCGGCAAATACATGATGAACCAGTTTATGGACAACATGCCTTTGCCCTCGGCGACGGTAACCACGGCGCGGGTTGCCCAGCAGCGCTGGCAGACAACGCTGAGTGCGGTCGGCAGTGTGCGCGCCATCAATGGCGTCAACGTCACCACTCAGGCCCAGGGGGAAGTCAAAGCCATCTATTTTGAATCCGGCCAGCAAGTGGAAAAAGGCACCCTGTTGGCCGAACTCAGTGCCAATCCCGAGACTGCCCAGATCGAGGTGCTGGAGGCAGAGCGCCGGCTGGCCGAGCGCGACTACCAGCGAATTTCCGTACTGTATAAAAAAGGTGTGGCCACCTTGCGTGAGCTGGACCAGGCAAAGGCAGCACAGGACCAGGTACTTGCCAATCTTTCGGTGCAGCGCGCCACCATTCGTGAACGCAGTATCACCGCCCCATTTTCCGGCCAGCTGGGTATTCGACAGATCGATCTCGGACAGAATGTGGCGCCGGGCGATGCGGTGGTATCCCTGCAGCAATTACAGCCGATCTATGTGGATTTCTCCCTCGCCGAGCAGGACTTCAGCCGGGTCAAGCTGGGGCAGAAAATCAGCCTCGCGGCCGCCGCGGTACCAGAGGAAACCTTCAGGGGCCGTATATCTGCAATCGATCCTGCCATTGATCCCCGCAATCGCACCTTCCTGCTGCAGGCCAC
The DNA here is from genome assembly GCF_009931115.1 of Microbulbifer hydrolyticus. Taxonomy (NCBI): domain Bacteria; kingdom Pseudomonadati; phylum Pseudomonadota; class Gammaproteobacteria; order Cellvibrionales; family Microbulbiferaceae; genus Microbulbifer; species Microbulbifer hydrolyticus. The sequence continues at coordinate 1,006,905 of NZ_CP047491.1, forward strand.
GCTCGAAAATGCCGAGCGCAAGCTGAGACCGGGCATGTTTACGGAAGTATCGGTCGAAGTGGAAAAGTTTCGCACGGTGCTCGTAGTGCCGCGCACAGCCATCAGCTACGCCCCCTATGGCAATGCGGTATTCGTAATTCGCAAGCCGGATACGCAGGAAGCCGATTCTTCCGCCAAGGGCGATGCGCAAAATCCCGAGTGGATTGCCGTGAAGCGATTTGTGAAGACCGGGGAGGAGCGCGGGGACATGATTGAAATTACCCAGGGCCTGGAGGCCGGCGAGCAGGTAGCCACCAGCGGGTTGTTGAAGCTGCGCAATGAAGGTGGGGTGATCATCAATAACGACAACCCACCACCGGAACAACTGTCGCCGCAGCCGGATAACCGTTAACCGCCGCAGGCAGGCAAGGATGCCGAGTGAACTTTACCGACCTCTTTATCCGCAGACCGGTACTGGCTTGTGTGGTCAGTCTGTTTATTTTTCTGCTCGGGCTACGTTCCGCCTCCGAACTGAACGTGCGTCAGTACCCGGAGTTGGAAAATGCGGTGATTACCGTGAGTACGGTGTATGTGGGGGCGGACGCGGATCTGGTGCAGGGGTTCATCACCACGCCGCTGGAGCAGGAAATTGCCAGCGCGGATGGGCTCGACTACATCGTGTCTACCAGCATCCAGGGCATCTCGGTCATTCAGGCCTACGTGCGCCTCGACTACGACCCCAACGAAGTCCTCACTCAGGTGGTGGCCAAGGTCAACAAGCTGCGCAATGAGCTGCCGGAGGAATCCGAAGATTCCACCGTAGAGCTGGCAGTGGGCGAGACCATCGCCGCGATGTACCTGTCGTTTTCTTCGGAAATCCTCAATAACAACCAGATCACCGACTACATCACCCGGGTGGTACAGCCCAAACTCTCTACTGTCGCGGGGGTTCAGCGAGCCGCATTGCTGGGCAATCGCACTTTTGCCATGCGCATCTGGCTGAAACCGGCGGAGATGGCCGCGCAGGGTGTCACACCGAGCGACATCAGCAATGCCCTGCGCCAGAATAATGTGCTGGCGGCTGTGGGGAGCACCAAGGGCTCCCGCGTCGCCATGGATATCCGCGCGGCCACCGATATTGCGTCGGAAGCCGAGTTTCGTCGATTGGTGGTGCGCGCCGATGGCGACCGCCTGGTGCGGCTGGCGGACGTGGCAGAGGTGGAACTGGGGTCTGAATCCTACGACACATCGGTAACATTCAATGGCCGTTCGGCGACGTTTGTTGCCGTTGAGGTGGCGCCGGATGCCAACGCATTGGATGTGATCGCCGACGTGCGCGACAAGCTCGATAACGAAATTTTTCCGCAACTGCCCGAGGGCATGATTGGGGAAATCCCTTACGACAGCACCGAATATATCCAGGACTCGATCAATGAGGTGATCAAAACCATTGTCGAGGCGGTGTTGATCGTCATCGTGGTGATCTACCTGTTTCTGGGCTCCCTGCGCAGCGTGATTATCCCCGCGGTGGCGGTGCCGCTGTCGATGGTAGGGGCGCTGTTTCTGATGTTGTTGATGGGGTTCTCCATCAACCTGCTGACGCTGCTGGCGATGGTGCTTGCCATCGGTATCGTGGTGGATGATGCCATCATCGTACTGGAGAACGTGCACCGGCATATCGAAGAAGGGATGTCGCCGGAGGATGCTGCAACCAAGGGGGCACGCGAGCTGGCGTGGCCCATTGTGGCGATGACCACCACGCTGATCGCGGTCTATCTGCCGATTGGTTTTCTCGGCGGTTTAACCGGGACCCTGTTTATCGAGTTTGCGTTCTCTCTGGCGGGAGCTGTACTGCTTTCTGGTGTGGTTGCTTTGACCTTGTCGCCGATGATGGCCGCCAAAGTGCTACGCCCGGAAAGTGGAGTACGCAGCAATCGTCTCGAGGCCTGGCTCGCGCGCCGCCTTGACGGCATCGAGTCCGGTTATCGGCGGCGGCTGCACGGTGCGCTAGACAGTCGCGCGGTGATCCTGGTATTTGGTTTGATTGTCCTGTGCAGCTGTTATTTCCTGTTTATCACTTCCCCCAGCGAGCTGGAGCCGAAGGAAGATCGCGGCTTTGTACTGGGTATCGCCAGCGGGGACTCCTTTGCCACGCTGGATTATATGGAGCAATACACCCGCGAGATTAACGAGGTAAAGCAGCGGCATCCGGAAGTGGAAAACCTGTTCCTGCTGAATGGTGTCGGTGGTGCGGGCAACAGTACCAACAGCGCGATTGCCGGCTTTGTGTTGTCGTCCTGGAACAAACGGGACAAGAATACCCAGGAAATGCAGGAATTGATTGCCGATGAGTTGTCTCGGATCGCCGGGTTGAAAGTAGCCACCGTCGTACCCCCAAGCCTGCCCACCGCCGGTGGCAGACTGCCGGTGGAGTTTGTGGTCGGTACAACCGAGCCCATCGCGAGCCTTGCCAGTTTCGCCGACGACATCATGGGGCGGGCACTGGCGAGCAAGAAATTCATCTTTCTCGACGCTGATCTCAAACTGGACAAGCCCCGTCTCTCGGTGGTGATAGATCGGGATAAGGCGGCGTCCATCGGGGTGAATATGGCGGACCTCGCGCGAGAGCTGGGGGCGATGATGTCCGGTGCCTATACCAATCGCTTTTCCCTGGAGAACCGCAGTTACAAGGTGATCCCCCAGGTAGTACGTAGTGAGCGGCTCATCGGGGAGCAGCTGGAGCAATACTATATTCGCGCCGGGGATGACACGCTGGTACCACTGTCGACCCTGGTGTCACTGAAGGAAAGTGTTGAGCCGCAGCAGCTGAAGAGATTTCAGCAGCTGAATGCGGTAACCATTTCCGGGGTGCCCCGCCCCGGTGTCCCCCTCGGCGAGGCACTGGGCATTCTCGAGTCCGCGGCGCAGGCGGTGCTGCCGCGGGAGTACTCCACCGATTACGCTGGTCAGTCCCGCCAGTTTAAAAGCGAGGGCTCGGATCTGTTGGTCACGTTTTTCTTTGCGCTGATCGTGATCTATCTGGTGCTGGCGGCCCAGTTCGAGTCCTGGCGGGACCCATTGATCATGCTGGTCACCGTGCCCATGAGTGTGTGTGGAGCAATGATCTTTGTCAGCCTGGGGCTGACCACCCTCAACATCTATACCCAGGTTGGCCTGGTGACGCTGATCGGGGTTATTTCCAAGCACGGCATTCTGATCGTGGAGTTTGCCAATCAATTGCAGCAGCGTGGCAGGAGCAAGCGCGAGGCGATCGAGGAGGCATCCAGTATACGGTTGCGCCCGATTTTGATGACCACGGCCTCGCTGGTGCTGGCGATGGTGCCGCTGCTGCTTGCGGCCGGGCCCGGCGGTGGAGCGCGCTTCGCCATGGGGCTGGTGGTGGCCTCGGGAATGACCATCGGCACCATGTTTACCCTGTTTGTAGTGCCAGCCATGTATCTGTATCTGGGGCGGGATTACGGCGCAGAGCGGCCGGAAGGCGGGGAGAGTCAGGAGGGGCCTGAGGGGGCGGACCCGGCAGGTGGCGGTATTCCCACCGGGCAGTGAACATCGCTTGTGCGGGGGTCAGCAGTTTGATTGCAGGATCTGGCGGGTCTGCTGGATGCGCTGCTGTCGTTCTTCTTCCGGTAGCACCCGGTAACTACCACTTGCGTCTACTTCGCGGACCCGGGCATGGCTTTCCAGCTCCTGAAGGCGCTGTTGCGCGCTGCGGCAGCGTTGGGCGCGTGCGGCCATCTCTGCTTCAGAGGGGCGATTGTCCTGCTGGCCTTGCGGTGCGCCTTCGGCGGAAGCCTTGTTGCTCTGCGCTTCGGCAGCGGTAGCCATCTTTTTCTGGGCTACCAGCGCCTGCTGCTCTTCATGCCACTTTTTGTAGCGTTCGGATTTTGGTGCCTTGACCACTTCCACCTGTTCTTTCTGTGGTGGCTGGGAGCCGAAATGCACTACGCCGTTTTCATCAACCCACTTGTAAATACCATCGGCCAGGGCAGAGGCTGCCAGCAGGCTCAATGATAGAGAGAGCATCGTAACAATGGTGCGCATGGGAGAGCCGCCTTGATCAGTGTGTATTCTTGTTGTTTCGGACTGGCGCGAATTAGGCCCAGCATCAGCATTGTAACGGGCAGAGGTGGGTATCTCGCAACCCAGTTAACAGTTTGTGCGGTAGAAAAGTGGAAGAGGCCCGTTTGCGGCCGATCATTGGTTGACACAGGGGTCACAAACTGGACAATTTGCGCTTCGCTCGGCGAAGTAGATGTCCCCGCAACACCCTGCGGTCCGCACTCTCTCCCCGGTGAGTTAAGCGCTCACCACCTCCTGCCGAGGAGGCCCTCCCCATCTGGAGGCCTTGGTGCCCGAATACCGGTTCCGCTACCGGTCCGGGGACCGCGCAAATTTGGCGTTGCCGTGAAGCTATCCTAAAAAACGGGCTAAATCTGCGTTTAAGGCTGATATTTATCACGCTTTTCCTTTAGAATCGCCGTCTGGCTTTCGCGCCGTCCGGCTATTCTGTGGTTTGTGGATGATGCGGATCCTAAGAATTGGGAAATTTTGAGGGGGCTCAAGTGGAATTACTCTCCGGCGGCGATATGTTGGTTCGCGCGCTGCAGGATGAAGGGGTAGACCTGATATTCGGTTACCCCGGCGGTTCGGCACTGCATATATACGATGCTATTTTTCGGCAGAAGGGCATCAAGCACCTGCTGGTGCGCCACGAGCAGGGGGCAACCCACTCTGCAGACGGTTATGCCCGTGCTACCGGCAAGACCGGCGTAGTGCTGGTGACTTCAGGGCCCGGCGCTACCAATGCCATTACCGGTATTGCCACTGCCTACATGGATTCCATCCCCATGGTGGTGATTTCCGGGCAGGTGCCTTCGGACAAGATCGGCGAAGATGCTTTCCAGGAAACCGATATGGTGGGTTGCTCCCGCCCGATCGTAAAGCACAGCTTCCTGGTCAAGAGAGCCGAGGATATTCCCGAGGTGGTCAAGAAGGCGTTTTACATCGCTGCGACCGGCCGCCCAGGACCGGTGGTGATCGATATTCCAAAAGACATTACCAATCCGGTTGACCGCTTCCCGTACAAATACCCGGAAAAGCTGCGCATGCGCTCTTATACGCCGGCGGGCAAAGGCCACACGGGCCAGATCCGCAAGGCGGTAGCGCTGCTCCTGTCAGCCAAGCGCCCGGTGATTTATGCCGGTGGTGGTGTCGTGCAGGGCGACGGTGCCGAGTTGCTGACCGAGCTGGCTCAGTACCTGAATTACCCGGTGACCAATACCCTGATGGGGTTGGGTGCCTATCCCGGCACTGATAAGCGATTCCTGGGCATGCTCGGGATGCACGGCACGTTTGAAGCCAATACCGCCATGCATCACGCGGATGTGATTTTTGCTGTGGGTGCGCGCTTTGACGACCGGGTAACCAATACGCCGAGCAAATTCTGTCCCGGAGCAAAGGTGATCCACATCGATGTGGACCCGGCATCCATCTCCAAGACCATCACCGCCGATGTGCCCATTGTGGGTACCGTGCAGTCGGTTCTCGGGGAAATGCTGGAGATGCTGAAGGCTTCCAAAGAGTTGCCGGACCAGTCCTCCATTGTTGACTGGTGGCGCCAGATTGATGATTGGCGGGAGCGTCACGGGCTTTACACCGCGCCGCGCTATCGCACCGATGGCGATATGATCATGCCGCAGGAAGTTATCAGCGCGGTGCACCAGATCACCAAGGGCGATGCCTATGTGACCTCGGACGTCGGTCAGCATCAGATGTTTGCGGCCCAGTACTACCTGTTTGACAAGCCGCGCCGTTGGATCAATTCCGGCGGACTGGGCACCATGGGCTTCGGCCTGCCCGCGGCGCTGGGGGTGAAAGCCGCCCACCCGGACGCCGAGGTAGTCTGTGTGACCGGTGAAGGCAGTATCCAGATGTGTATTCAGGAACTCTCGACTGCCACCCAGTACAACCTGCCAGTAAAAATCCTGTGCCTGAACAACCAGGCCCTGGGCATGGTGAAGCAGTGGCAGGAAATGCAGTACGAGGGTCGCCTGTCCAACAGCGTTTATGAAGAGTCTCTCCCGGACTTTATCAAGCTGGCCGAAGCCTACGGGCATCTCGGAATGAAGATTGAGCATCGCGACGAGCTGCACGGCAAGCTTGCGGAAGCCTTCGCGATCAAGGACCGCACCGTGTTTATCGATGTTTACGTCGACCCGACTGAACACGTCTATCCCATGCAAGTGATGCCAAGTGGCTCCATGCGGGATATGTGGCTCAGCAAAACGGAACGGACGTAAAGGGAGGTACACAATGCGCAGAATAATTTCAGTTCTGATGGAGAACGAACCCGGTGCGCTGTCGCGGGTGGTAGGCCTGTTTTCCCAGCGTGGCTATAACATTGAAAGCCTCACTGTGGCGCCGACGGAAGACTCGACGCTGTCGCGTCTGACACTGACCACCATCGGGGATGACCACAAGATCGAACAGATTACCAAGAATCTGAACAAGCTGATCGATGTGGTAAAACTGGTGGACCTTACCGAGGGTTCACATATCGAGCGCGAACTGCTGCTGGTGAAAGTGCGCGCGACTGGAGCACAGCGGGATGAGGTCAAACGCAGTGTGGACATCTTCCGCGGCCAGATCGTCGATGTCACCAGCAATATGTACACGGTGCAGGTATCGGGTACCAGTGAAAAACTAGACGCCTTCTTACAGGCGCTGGGCGAGCACACCATTATGGAAGTGGTTCGCTCCGGTGTTTCGGGGATCGCCCGTGGCGAAAAAATCCTCAGTATTTGAACGTTGTCTGAATGAATTATTGCTGAGTAATCAGCATGGAAATAACTTTTTAAAGTACACAAAGCAGGAAGTAAGTTATGCAAGTTTATTACGATAAAGATTGTGACCTCTCTCTGATCAAGTCCAAAACTGTTGCGATCATAGGATACGGCTCCCAGGGGCACGCTCACGCTAACAACCTGAAAGACTCCGGTGTAAGCAATGTTGTCGTCGGTCTGCGCAAAGGTTCCGCTTCCTGGGCCAAGGCCGAAAAAGCCGGACTGCGCGTGGCAGAAGTTGCCGACGCGGTTAAAGATGCCGATGTTGTCATGATCCTGGCTCCGGACGAGTACCAGGCAGCGGTGTACCGTGAACAGGTGGCCCCGAACCTGAAGTCTGGTGCTGCGCTGGCGTTCGCCCACGGCTTTAACGTCCATTTCGAGCTGATCGAGCCGCCCAAGGACGTGGACGTAATCATGATCGCCCCGAAAGGCCCGGGCCACACCGTGCGCTCCACCTACCTGGAAGGGGGCGGCGTTCCGACCCTGATCGCGATCTACCAGGACGCTTCCGGCAGCGCAAAAGAACTGGCGCTGTCCTACGCGTCTGCCAACGGCGGTGGCCGTTCCGGTATCATCGAAACCAACTTCCGTGAAGAAACCGAAACTGACCTGTTCGGTGAGCAGGCCGTATTGTGTGGCGGTGTTTCTGCGTTGGTTCAGGCTGGTTTTGAGACCCTGACAGAAGCGGGCTACGCCCCTGAGATGGCTTACTTTGAGTGTCTGCACGAGCTGAAGCTGATTGTTGACCTGATGTATCAGGGCGGCATCGCCGATATGCGCTACTCTATCTCCAATACGGCTGAGTACGGCGACTATGTAACTGGTCCGCGCATCGTTACCGAAGAGACCAAGGCGGAAATGAAACGTGTTCTGAAGGATATTCAGACCGGTAAATTCGCCAAGGACTTTATGCTGGAATCCCTCGCCGGCCAGCCGCGCCTGAAAGCGGAGCGCCGTATCGGCGGTGAGCACCAGATCGAAGAAGTCGGTGCCAAGCTGCGTTCGATGATGCCCTGGATCAAGGCCAACAAGATCATCGACAAAACCGAAGGCAATAGCTGATTAATCGCTCAACTTCGGTAAAAGCGGCGGGGCCACAACCCCGCCGCTTTTTTTTTGCCTGTTCGCCACTGTACACTCGCACGCAGAACAACCTTATTGAACCCTGAAGGAAGCTTGTATGAGCGACAAAAAGGACGCCCCGGCGACCGAGAACCCGCGTAGTGAAGAAGAGCTTCGCCTACCCGTGGA